>JAFPYT010000333.1 GCA_017394445.1 Bacteroidales bacterium
AAATCAATTTAACTGCGAATATGGTAATGTCGTCGGTTTGCGACGAATTTTGCACTTGCCGTTCAAATTCGCTAAGTATAAGTTCTTTTTGTATTGCTAAATCGCGATGTGCGTGTGTTTTCAATAATGTAACAAAGCGTTCGTTGCCATATTTTTTCATTTCGGCATCGTACTGATCCACAAAACCATCGGTGGTGTGATAAATAATATCGCCGGTGTGCAATGTTAATTTTTGATCGGTAAAATCAGTTCCAACATTACGTTTAGATTTCATTCCGCCAATTGTTTTAGCATCACCTTTGAGTGTAATAAATTCTTGAGTATCTGCACGATAAACATATAACGGACGACGTGCGCCAGAGAACGTCATTTCATATTCAGTTTCAGATTTACGGTCGAAACAGCATAGACATATTTCCATACTGTCGTTGTTAATTTCCAACGATTCATCGCCCACATCTTGCTTTAATGCTTTTACAAGACTGAGGTTCAACTGAGTAAGAATATCTTTGGGGTCGTGATAATTGTGCTCAACAATAATTTCAGAAAGCAGACGAGCGCCAATCACTGTCATAAAAGCACCAGGAACGCCATGACCTGTACAGTCAACTGCTGCGGTAAATGTCAAATTGTCGTGGTCGGGTACGCGTGTAAACCAATAAAAGTCTCCACTAATTGTTTGCAACGGAATAAACAGTCCAAAATATTTGAAATATTTAGATAGGTTTACATCAAGAGGCATAACTGTATCTTGAATGGTTTTCGCATACTTGATACTTGTATTGATGTTGTCTAACTGTTCGGATATAAATTCTTTTTGCATTGCAAGCTCGTCACGCTGAAGAGATAACGTTTTGCCCTGAGCAATAATAGAGCGTTCCTGCTCCTTGATTTTTGAAATATCAGTGTCGATGGTTACAAGACGTGTAATCTGACTATTTTCGTTAAGGATAGGTGTAAGAGTACTTTGCAACCAAATTTCTTTGCCATCAGCAGTTTGAAACGGACATTCAAAAATTACAGGTTCGCAATTGTTGATACATTTAGCCTTAATATCTTCAATCTTATCGTTTGAACTATAAAGCGATGTAAAAGTAAGTGTATTATTTTTGCGCAAATCATCAAGGGTTAGCTTTGTAAGATGCTCAAAACCATGATTTACCCATTCTACATTACCTTCATTATCCATGATAACAACTCCGTTATCGGTTTGGCTGGCAACAATCGAAAGTTTTTCAAGCTCTTTGTTGATAAGTTTCAACTGGTCGCTCTGCGCACGGATATGCTCTTTCTGCGAATCGATACGGTCGTTAACGGCAACAAGTTCGCGGTTACGTTTTTTATTGATAGAGTTGTTGATAAACACTATAATAGTGAGCACCAAGAAAATTAAAATACCAATTGCTATAAGATTGAGCTCCTTTTGGTTTTGAGCAGATTGTTTCTGCTTATTGGCAAGTATTTTCTTTTGATCTTCGATACTACTCTCACGCTGACGCACCTTATCTTGAACATCCTTAAGTTCGAGCAATGATTGTTGGTGCAATTGTTCTTTATTAGCTTGTTCGCGCTGCTGCACTTCGAGCGAAGCTTTATCTCGGGCAAGCTTAGACTGAAGTCTTTCGGCTGCCCTCATTAAGCTATCCGCTATCTTCGATTGAGATTGAATTTCGTTTTTAGCTTCCTCAATTTGCTGTTGCTTTCGAGAGTTTTCTTCTTCTTGAAAGTCGTTGCTCATCGACATCTGGTAAATTTCTTCCTTCTTTTGGTCAAGCTCCCACTCTTTATCTTGAAGTTCTTTCTCTTTTTCCAACAATTGATTTTCCATTTCACGGTTGATGGTTTCCACATCCACACGCGAACCTCCTTCTACCACAGCACGTTGCGAAATTTTTAATCCAGCTTCAGTAGCTTTGTTGATGTTTACCTGAAACTGATTGGTACGACTTTGCAACACAAGGTTAACCATAAATAAATCAGAAAGATCTGACGAACAGCTATCTGTTACAAGCAAAGTTGGCTGACCTTTAATTTTTTCATTGATATCCGCAAGATATTGCAAATCGTGCCTATTTACATATAGTATATGAGAATACTCAATTTTTGAAACGTTGGAGAATCTGATGGTTTTAAATTTACGACCATTGAAAGTAGCACCCGAAGATTGCATACCTTTAAGTCGGTGATATTCTGACGACGCATTGCCAAATACACCAACAATCAAGTCGTTAGCGGTATCGTTAGGCCATTCAACGTATTTATAAAAATTCATAAGCCAAAACACATTGATATGTTCGCGAGACAATTGTTGAGGCTTATTTTGTTGGGCAAAAACTCCAGTTGCACACAATACTAATGCCACGGCTAATAACAACCGGCGTATTAAACCAAGGGATAATATGTTTGTTTTTGATAACATTATCTATTTAAATTTTATTCCAATTACAGAAATATCATCGCGTTGTTCTTCATCTTTTTTATAGTCGTCGAGACTTTGACGGATATATCCACCTTGCGAACTCATAGGAGCATCTTTGATAGAATATAGCAAAGCTAAAAATTTCTCGGTACCAAATCTGTGCCTTTCGCTATCGTTTTGGTCGATTATACCATCACTTGTTAGATATATCAAATCTCCACTTTTTAAAATCAATTCTTGATCGGTAAATTCTGATGTATTACGTTTAGAACGCACACCACCGATTGATTTACGGTCGCCCTTGAGTTGCTGAACCTCTGTATCAGTAGTTTGGATGTAATATAGCGGACGTTTTGCACCGCAGAAAACCACAGAATACTCTCCTTCGGATTTTTTTTCAATACGGCAAAGACATGTGTCCATACCATCGTTGTTGGTGCTTTGCTCTTGTTTTAGGGCTTTAATAACTCCGAGATTGAGGTTTTCCATAATATCTCGCGGAGAGTACAGCTTTTTAACATTTACAATCTCGTTGAGCAAACGGTTTCCAATCAAACTCATAAATGCTCCTGGAACACCGTGACCTGTACAGTCGAAATCGCCGATAAATTGATATTTGTGTCCTTGATCGTCAACGTCGGCAAACCAATAAAAGTCGCCCGAAACTATATCCTTGGGACTATATAATATAAAGTTGTCGAAATATTTATCGATCTGAGCCTTTTCGGGTAAAATCGTATTTTGAATGGTTTGTGCGTAGTTGATACTTGATTTGATATGACGGTTTTGCTCCTCAATCTGATTTTTCTGCTCTTCAAGAGTATTTTTCTGTTGCAAGAGCTCCTCGTTCTGATTTCTAATTGCAGCCTCCTGTTCTTTTAACTTACTAATATCTGTATAGATAGCCACAAGTTTACTTACCTCTTTGTCTTCGTTTAATATAGGGGTAAGGGTAGTTTGACTACTGATAATATTACCGTTTCGGGTAACGCTATCCGATTCAAAAATAATAGTTTGCTTGTTGCTTACGCATTTGAAAAGTATGTTTCGGATACTCTTATTGGCTGAAACATTGACAATATTTTCGTCGCGTTCGTTGCGTAAGAGCTGCAATGTATATCCGTAAATACGAGTAAAACCAGCATTTACCCATTCAAAATATCCGTTGCGGTCCATAATAACAATGGCATTCTGCGTTTTACCAGCAACGATAGAAAGTTTTTCAAGTTCTTTGTTAACGTTTTCAAGCTGGTGAGCCTGCTGGTCTATTTCATCTTTCTGCTTTTTTAGCTCTGTGTTCTTAACTTTAAGAGCCGCATTGGTTTTCTTACTGTTGATAAGACTCTTTATAATTATAATAAGGAGTATTACCACAACAGAAATAAATATGGTCAAATAAGTACGGTTTTGCTCTTGCGTGGCGATGTTTCGATCCTCCACTTGGATTTTATCAATCTGATCCTTAATATCTTGCTCCTTTTTTTGAAGGTCCAAGTCCATCTCTTTAAGTTTCAGATTCGAAGAGTCAATTTCACGCTGCTTGATTTCGATTTCGCGCATAGAGTTTTCGATTTCGGAAGCAGTGAGAACAATCTGCCGTTCTTTTTGACGAACATCGGCCACAAGAGCCGAAGCCTTAGTTTTTTGAATCTCAATTTCTTTGCGGTTTTGCTCAAGCTGAGCCTCCATCCGTTCGTTCTGTTGCTTTACAAGTTGGTTTTTGTTTTTTTGAGCAAGAAGCTGTTTCTCCTGATCATTAAGAGTTTTTTCAAGGTCTTTCAAACGTTTTTCTCGCGCTTGAAGCTCATCCGAATTCACTTTGTAACGACGTTTAAGGTCTTCGGTACTACCGCTGAAAACCCAAAGAGAATCGGTTGGAGATGCGTCTTCGTTAAAATTAGAAGTATTAATATCGTATGTGCTACCGCCGCTACCCGATTCGAGGCGGATATTTATTGCAACATATTTAGTATTAGAGAGTTTACCTCCAAAAACAAGACATTTATTATTCTTAGCAAAATTGTTAACAGCCTCTAAATCATCGGCGTATGTTTTATTAACAAAAATAATGTCGGTAGGAACCAATTCGTTGAGGTTTTTACGGTAAATTCTAATAGGAACACCGCTAATTTTTTGCCCATCAGCAGCGGCGGTAAGAGTTGTGTATTCCTCAGTGGTTTTACCTAATACTGTGATTGATAATTCTTTGGGACGTTTAAAGTTTTTCCATTCTATATTTTTGGCGCAAAGCAGAATAATTCTGGCGTTCATTATTGCCGTGTTGTTGTTTTGAGCCGACACTGGGTTAAAAAGCAGCATACACAAAAACAACATCATGCCTTGCAATAGCACCTTATTAATAATATTATATTTTTTGTTGCCAATCATATTCTATTTATGTTGCTAAATGTAATATCTATTTTCCAAAAAAACAATATCCATACCAAAAAAAAGATATTCGTTTTGTGGTACGTTAATTTGTGCCGAAAGTTATGCCTTTTTTTCCAAAAAACATAACAATTTATCTTTTTTTTTACAAAAATTACACTGATTTTGTAAAATAATTTGCTTAATATCTGATAATCAGCGATTAATAAAAATGTATGCGAATAACATTTTTTTTGTTACTTTTGCAGTGGCAAAAATTAGTTGCCAATTTGTTAAAAATATTAATAAGTATTTGATTTTATGACATTTATAATTACAACAATCATACTTTCGGTGTTGCTGGCAGCAGCTGTGGGCTATATTTTTTGGCAGCGCAAACAATATAATATAAAGGAGCAGGACAATAAGAAAAAAATAGAATCAGCCGACGAAGACATAAAAGTGCTTAGCAATAGTATCGACAGCAGCAAAGAAGAAATCGCCAAAAACGAAAAACGGATTTCGGAGCTCAAAAACGCTCTCGACAGCCAAAAATTCCGAATGGTAGAAATGCTCAAAAACCTGTATGTGGTACAAAAAACCGTTTTTACTGGTCGCGGATTTATAAAATCGCTGTTTCCCGACTATTTTGTATTAGATGTTCCTGCCGATAATGCGGGAGGTGATTTTTACAAATTTGCAGCCAAAGGCGATTATGTGCTTGCAGCTTGCGGCAATAGCGGCGTTACAGGTATTAATGGCATGATTAACGGTATCTTGAATGTAGTATTCCTCTCTGAAATTTTAGAACGCATTGATATAAGCACCATTACAGCAGGTCGCGTTCTTGATTTGTTACGTAGCAAATATGCACATCTTGCCGAAAGCAACGCCTCTTATCGACGCGACGAGGATATGCCGGTTAATTTTACTGTATGCATAATCAATCAAAAAGAACGTTCATTGTCGTATGCGGGAGCCTACGGAAGTATGTGCCTATTGCGAAAATCGTATCCGGGAACTAACCGTCGCGAGGTGGATGTTCACGAGTTCCGTGGCGACAGAATGAATTTTGCAGTATCATTTGGACGACGCAAAAATTACACTACCGAAACCATCGAACTTGAAAAAGACGACCGTGTATATATCAAAACGGATGGATTTGTAAATCAACGAGGAGGACGTACAGGCAACCGATTTGGCGATATTTACTTCCGTCAAATGCTTATGAAACATTCAAGCGAAAGCATGGCAGACCAGATGCGCTCGTTTAAAGATGAATTTGACAATTGGCGTGGCAACGATATTAGAGCCAACGATATTCTTATTATTGGTCTCACCCTTAAGGTAAAAGCTGTTTTTAACCCCGCCCCTGCCGTTATCGACGAAATAGACGAAGATGTTGACGATTAATACATTATCACTATGGAAAGAAAAGATGCCGAACCATTATCGAGTGTGATTCAACAATATCTGCACGCCATTGGCGCCGACACTCGCATCCGCGAAATACGTGCTATGCAAAAATGGGACGAGGTGGTAGGCCGTGTGATTTCGCGCGATACTATTGATATCGAACTACGGCAAGGTGTGCTAACAGTAAAATTTAAATCTCCGCTAATACGAAACGAGATTTTTGCACGCCGTAGCGATATTATCCGCAAAATGAACGAGGCTGCTGGCGAAAATATTATTAAAACTATAATTATCAGGTAATTACTATTTGTGAAAAACACTTAGATTACCCTTGTAACGTTCGCCGTTTTTTTCCATGATATAAAAATATACACCATCCGACACGTCGGGAGCATTCCAATTGTTGCGGTAATCAGACGAACGGAAAACCTCTTTACCTTCGCGATTATAAATCACCATTGTCCAACCCGACGACCACTCTAACCCCTTGATTTTAAAATAGTCGTTGAGTCCGTCGCCGTTTGGAGTAATAATATTTGGAAACACAAATTCGCCACAATAACGGAAACTAACCTCAACAGAATCTTTTGAACTTCCACAAATGTTAACCACATTGAGAACATATTTGCCGGGATTCTCTACAAGAATTTCGTTTCCATGAAAACCGTTTTGCCAAATGTAATCTATTGCATCGGGCACATTTGCTGAAAGATATAGTGCAGCATCATCGCACACCAAAGTATCAGGAATAAGCGAAAAATCGGCTTTGGCATATTCCTTTAAATCAATATCTTCAACAGAAACACAGCCATTTACATCAACAACTTCTACCGAATATTTTTCGGCTTTTGATACTCTGATAGATTGAGTGGTTTCACCGTTAGACCATTTGTACTTAGCGTTAGGCACATTGCAATCGATAACTTTAAACGAATCGCGACAAAAAACTTCGTCGGTTTTAAAATCTATTACCGGCAAAGGATTACACCTTATATTAATAGTATTTTTAGAAACACATCCATTGTTGTCGGTAAGCACAGCAGTGTATTCTCCTGCTTTAGAAAAAACTCGCGAAAGTGCTGATTCTGAATTATCTTCCCACACAAACGACTTATATTCAAAATCTAATGGACACTTAACCTCAACACTTGAGCCATCGCAAAATGCTCTATCCTCACCAAGAGAAAACTCAGTAGCCTTTACAAACTCAACAGAAACTTCTCCAGTATTAAAACATTGTGTAAATGGATTAGTAACAGTAAGTTGCAGAGTAGAAGTTTCGGTAATGGACAAAGCATGGTCGGTAAGACCGTTACTCCAAAGATACTCGCAAACATCATCGGTTTTAGGTTCAAGAAGATATTCATCACCCTCGCACAATACAGCATCAGCTGGCATCACAAGCTCGGGGGGGGCGTACACTTTAAAAAAACGGTATTCTGACGATTCGTTTGCACCGATTTTAATAGTAAGAGATACGCGATAAGTGCCGCTATTATCAAACGAGTATTCAAAAGAACGTTCGGTAGATTTAAAAATTTCGGTTCCAACAGCATCAGAAATAACCCATTTGCATTCATCAATATCACGAGAATCGGTGCAAACAAACGATACTTTTTTATTAACACAATTGTTGGCAACCTCAAAATTTGGAGGTAGAAAATAAGATGGTATAAAATTAGGCAGACCCATTTGGCTTTTTTTGCCGCCAAGATATTGACCACGGGTTTCAAAATTGCAAGCATCCCCTTTTTCGCGAGGATTGTTGATAACACCAAGATACTCGCAGTTGTTTTGGGCAAGATAGATTTTGCCGTTGATAGCAAGCTGGAGGGCACCGGCAAAGGGAGTTTGCTGTTCGATTGCAAGTTTGTATTCCTGGTCGGTGGCAAAATCCTCACGGTATAAATCGGGAGGGAAATCAGGGATTCCAAAACTCTCATAATCAAAATATCCAACCGTAACAGCTGATTGTGCAATTTCATTAACAGTAGATAAAGTTAAATCTAACTGATTTACAACACATTCGGTAGAATAATATAATTTCGACGCATCATTAGAAAACTCCACACCATATATATCAGTATCAAGAGTAAAAGAAGCGAAACTACTCACCTCACCAGTTTCTGGGTCAAACTTGTAAATATCAAGAACCGTATAAGAAATTTGCAATAACAAATCAGCCCAATGCGCTGTAGCACAGGCAATATACTTGCCATTTGGAGCAACGCGCATATAACCCGCAGCACCCGAAAAATCAAATGCAGCTGCAAAAAAATTAAGACTTGAGTAATTGGGCATAGCCACAGGAAATTCGCGTCGAGAAGGCAACACAATTCCTGTATTATCAATCAAATATTCCACTACACAATTTCCTTTGCCATTTGGAGTATGATCTTCATCAGTATCCTGCCCCGTAACACGTGTCAACAACCAAAAAGCCTTTTGATTAGTATGACGAATTGCCGTAACTTTCTCTACCACAAGGTCTTCTAAAATAATATTTTTATCTGCAGTAACCGCTCCCCTACCCTCGTCTAAAGTCATATCGACAACGGAATAGCTCAACGGACCTTTGCCATTTTCGTCAACCACAAAAACAAAATATTTTCCATTGGTTTCGGGCCAAGGAACAATAATAGCACTTTCGGTACTACCGTGATTACCAATAAGATTATCACCATTAACCATTACCTCATGTTCGCGATTCCATATCGTTTGACCATCGGTATAAAATAAAAGGCGACCCAACGAATCGCTAAACGATGCCACACCTTCCCAATTGTCGAGCGCTCCATCGGTGAGTATCGTGGGATTTTCCGACTTGAAATCCAAGCCTGCATTACGCCCAAAATACCATACCGAAGTCTCTAATTGGGCATTACAGATACTGCAAAAAGTTGATATTAAGATAATTATAAAAAAACGTTTAGTCATAAATGTTAGTTTTTTCCGAAACGAAAATAAACAAAAATATTGGATTAGTAAAAAAAAAGAAAAAAAAATCTCATATATTAAAAAATTGAAAACCAAACTCATAACCACTACAGTAAAAAAAAGGTTTAAAAAATATGTTTTTTTTAGGGATAAAGTTTGCACAAACGAAAAATATACCTACCTTTGCACCGCAATCGAAAGAACGCTAATTCAGTTTTAACCCCGGAGAGATGGGTGAGTGGCTGAAACCAACAGTTTGCTAAACTGTCGTACTGGTAAATCCGGTACCGGGGGTTCGAATCCCCCTCTCTCCGCTTCTTTTTTAAAAATCTTATATTTTTCTCGCCAATTATTTGCAATCAATTGTTTTTGTTCTATATTTGTCGTATATAAAAAGTTAAGACAATGAAAAAACAATTATTTGCATCTGCGGTATTACTACTAACCGCAAATATTTCTTTCTCACAAGTATTTATCAACGAAGTATCCACCAATAGCGACGAAATAGAAGTTTTTGGACAAACTTGCGATTGGATAGAACTATACAATCCTTCATCGGGATGGGCATATCTCGATAACTTTTATATATCCGATGATCCCGAGAAACCGCAAAAATGGTGTTTAGAAGGTAAGTACAAAGTAGAACCAAATGGATATCTGCTGATTCTTTGCAATGATGTGGCTTCGGGAGCCAACACCAATTTTAAACTATCAGCCGATGGCGAAACAATATTGATTTGCAATAAATTAGGTGATATAGTAGACAAAGTAACTGTACCTAAATTGATGCCAGATCAATCGTATGGACGCGCCAACGATGGAAGTAGCACATGGGCAATAATCAAAACGCCAACACCAAACAGAACCAACAATTCGTCGTCGGCAATAACGGTTGCACCTACAATGAATATCCAAGGAGGATTCTATACAGCAGCTCAATCAGTAACAATCACATGCCCAGATTCGGATGCCACAATTTACTACACTCTCGACGGCAGTATGCCAACCGAAAAATCAAGAATATACTCTGCGCCAATAGAAATTTCAGAAACTACTGTGTTACGCGCAGCTGCCAAAAATCCATCGTTGCCAATGGGTTACGCTACCACTAATACGTTTTTTATCAGAAGTCGTAACATAGATATACCAGTGGTATCGCTTTCGACCGATGCCGACAATTTCTACGATGACAAAAAAGGCATCTATGTAAAAGGAACTAATGGAATACCAGGCAATTGTGCGGATTACCCCGCCAACTGGAATCAAGATTGGGAACGCCCAATCCATTTTGAATATTTCACCAAACTGCACAAACAAGTGGTTTCTATCGATGCCGGAGTTAAGATTTTTGGTAGTTGCAGCCGCACCAACAACGATATGAAATCGTTGCGAATAGTTGCTCGTAAAAAAGAATACGGTGAAAAAAAGATTGAATACAAGTTTTTTGAAAACAAAGACATCGACAAATTTAAATCTATCGTTTTACGCAACGGAGGCAACGACTACATTTCAACAATGCTGCGCGATGGTCTTATTACACAACTGTGCGCTAAATATATGGATGTGGATATTCAAGAGTTTCAACCCGCAGCCGTATTTCTCAATGGTCAATACCTTGGACTACACAACATCCGCGAAAAAATTTCAGATCATTATGTACAAGAAAACTACGGCTTAGAACACGAAAAAGTAACTCTATTGGAAAACAACGCCGAAATTATTGAAGGCAACAACAAAGAGTATCAAGAACTAATTAACTTTGTAAACCAGAACTCGTTGACCGATGATGTTAATTTTAACTATGTTAAGTCGAAAATAGATATCGACAATTTTACCGATTACTACATAGCACAACTATATATTGATAACGAAGACTGGCCAAACAACAATATTAAGTACTGGAAAACCGATGGAGTAAATAGCAAATGGCGCTGGATTCTATTCGGTACTGAATACTCTTGCGGAGTATATGGCAAACAGTCGAACAACAATTCTATAAAACGAGTGCTTGTAGACCATGATACCGAACTTGGTAATTCAAAATGGAGCTCGGAACTAATTAAGGCTATGCTGCAAAACGAATCGTACCGAAATATGTTTCTTCAACGATTTTCGTACCACATCGACCACACATTCAACTACAACAATGTGAATAAACTCTGCGACAGTCTTCAATACATAATGCAAAACGAATGGCAGTATCACAGCTCCAAATGGTATAAATGGCTCAACACACAAACCTGGAACAACAATATCAACAATCTCAAAAACTGGTTCAAAACACGTCCATCAAACATCCGCAATCATTTGCAAGGAGTTTTCAATCTTGAAGGCACATTTTCACTCACAGCCAAAACAGAAAGCACCAAAGATAAAATTATTATGGCAGGCTTCAACAAAAATGTTTCTGTATCAGGAAACTATTACAAAAATACCGAATTAAAGCTTGAAGCCAAAATACCGGAGGGCTATCAATTTGACCATTGGATTGTGGTATCAAAAAACGGGAACGAAACAATAAAAACCGAAAACATAACATCATATCCCCTTGTTATCAAAACCAACAACGATACCGAAATCACACTTGTAACAAAAGAAATAGAACAAACCACCCCCGCACCTCGACAATTTTCGGCACAAGGACTTGTAATCAATGAGATATGCACCAAAAACGGAGGTCAAATCGCTGACGAATACAACAATTATCCTGCATGGATAGAGATTATGAACCCCACAAGCAGTAATATTGATATGGCAGGTTTGTTTATCGGAAACGGCAAAGATTATTACTATATTGATGACACAAAATCAGAAAACACAGTATTGGCTCCTGGCGAAAGATTAGTTTTTTTTGCCGACAACCATCCAGAATTGGGATTATTCCATCTGAATTTTACGTTCAGCAACTCTGGTGGTTTTGTAGAAATTGTGCAAATGTTACCAGACAAAACCGAAAAGATAGATGAAATCAAATACCCAAAATTATCTAAAAACCAAAGTTTCGGTCACATAACCGATTGCAACGGCGAATATGTAACCTTTGTAGAATCTACACCTTACGCTGCCAATGGTGGCAAAATTGCCGAAACTATTGCATTATACATACCTGAGGAAAATCTTGCAACACCTACCGAAACCATCACAACAGAATCGTTTGATGTTTCAATCTATCCAAATCCTGCCAAAGAGAGCGTTACAATACAAGGAGGATCTGACTATACAACTTGGACAATTATATCATTAACAGGAGTAACAATTAAAAACGGTAAAGGCGTAAATGTTTTATTATCAGGAATTAAATCAGGATATTACATATTAAAAATCACCGACCAAAACAAAACTGCAAGAATAAAACTACTGAAACTATAATTTCAAGAAGCATTTATCTAAAAACAAAAAATCCTGAAAGCCATTGGTTTTCAGGATTTTTTGTGTCGGTCTCCAGGGAGTCGAACCCTGGACCCACTGATTAAGAGTCAGTTGCTCTACCAACTGAGCTAGAGACCGTTGTCGTTTTGTTTGACGGTGCAAAAGTAGAAACTATTTTATTAACTACAAATAATTATCGAGTTTTTTTTAATATTTTTTTTTACAAAAATGTAATAGATTATATTTAAACTGATTATCTTTGCAAAAAATATAAAGAAAATGAAAATACTAATTGCCTGCGACAAGATGAAAGGCACTTTTTCATCAAAACAATTTGGCGAAATGGTTGAAAATGCAATAAAAACAATTACTCCAAATGTTGAAACCGAAATTCTGCAAGTGTCGGATGGCGGAGATGGTTTTGTAGAATCGCTCCGCTGGCGCAACAACTATTCGCGTTGGGAGTTTCTGAGTTATAATGCCGCCAACCGCAAAATACAAAGCAAATATCTATACAATATTTATAATAAAACTGCAATCATAGAATCTGCATTAACCTTGGGTATCAACAAATTAGCTGCTCAAGAAAAACATATTCTGCATCTATCGTCATACGGTCTTGGATACGATATCAATCGCGTAATCGAAGTGCGTCACCCGCGCACTATTGTTGTAGGTATAGGCGGCACATCTACCAACGATTTGTTTTTGGGCGGTGCAAGTGCTTTGGGTTATACATTTTTAGATAATAATGGCAACAAAATAGAACCTTTACCTATTAATTATCTGAAAATTAATAAAATAATTCCGCCTAAGGATATTCCTTCTGCAGAGTTTTTTGCAGCCACAGATGTGTTGAATCCGTTATTGGGAAACCAAGGTGCAACCAAAGTATATGGCCCTCAAAAGGGAGCTTTACCCGACGAAATCAATTTTCTTGAAAATGCCA
>JAFPYT010000334.1 GCA_017394445.1 Bacteroidales bacterium
TAATAAAGTAAATCATATTAAACTTATTATAATGGCAAAAACAATATTGATAGTAGACGATTCGGAGAGTATTAGAGAAGTCGTTAACTTTACATTGCAAAATGCAGGCTTCGAAGTGTTTGCAGCAGGCAACGGTGTAGAAGCCCAGCAGTACTTAGACGGTAGAAACATCGACCTCGTTATCACCGACCTCCACATGCCCGAAATGGACGGCATTGATCTAATCAAATTTATCCGCGCTACCACCAACTACAACCGCGTGCCAATCCTATTCCTTACCACAGAATCGCAATTGGCCAAAAAGATTGAGGCTAAAGACGCCGGAGCTACCGGATGGATTATCAAGCCTTTTGTTCCAGCAAAGCTTCTCGCTGCCATAAGCAAAGTGATTAGGTAGCTTTTTAGCTTTTGCACACACCTTATTTATATTATTAACAAATAACCCGATCAGCGACAGATGGACAACTTTCAGAGCAAATTTTTAGAAGAGGCGAGCGATCTGATAAATCAGCTCGAACAAGCCCTGCTTACGCTTGAGCAAGACACCAATAATCCGGAACTTGTGGATTCGATTTTTAGGATTATGCATTCGCTCAAAGGTGGTGGCGGTATGTTCGGGTTTGAAAACATCTCCAACTATACTCACAAGATGGAGAATATGTACGACCTCGTTAGACAGAAAAAACTTAAAGTTACTCGCGAAATGCTTGATGTAACTTTTGAATCTGCCGACCACATTACATCTATGCTCAACGACGACGGTTCGAAAGCCGCCGAAATTGCTGCAAACGAGGCTATCCTCAACAAACGAATCGACGCTTTGCTTAACGGCGATTCTGAAACCGAAGCTATCGCTGCCACTACCAATGTCCAAACTGCCGATGCAAATGCCGAAGGTGTGCAATCGTTTTACATAAAAGTTAAACCTTACGAAAGAATTCAACAAAACGGCACCAACCCTTTCTTCCTTATCGACGAACTCTCTGGATTAGGAAAAAACAAAACCAACATTTTTTACTCGGCTATCCCCGATTTTGAAAACTTCGTTTTTGATGAAACTTACGTATATTGGGAGATGATTCTCGCCACCGACAAGGGCGAAGACGCTATCAAAGACGTATTTATTTTTGTAGAAGACGACTGCGAGGTAACAATCCAAAAGATTGCCGACGCAGATATTTTCCCGATGGAAGGTATTGAGCCTCTGTTGGTTTGCCGTCACGATTTTCCTTTCGACCTCGAAAAAATCAAATCGCTTGCTAATGCCATCACAGCCCTCGAAAAAGCTAAACAAGAAAAAGCCGCCAAAGAAGCCGACGCTGGCGACGAACATATAAAGAAATTTACAAAGGAATCTTCGATTTCGGGCATCAGAGTGGCTTCCGAAAAAATCGACCAGCTTATGAACCTCGTAAGCGAGTTGATTACCACTCAGGCGGGACTCAACCTCTACGCCGACAACCATAAAGATAACGAACTTACACGCATTACCGAAAGTCTCGAAAATATCAGCCGCCAATTGCGCGACACTGCTTTCAGCATCACCCTTATTCCCATCGACTACCTTGTAGTGCGTTTCCGCCGCTTGGTTCGCGACCTTTCGCGCGAGGTGGGCAAGGAGATTATTTTTGATGCTCGCGGTGCCGAAACCGAACTCGACAAAACTCTCATCGAGGGTCTGTCAGAGCCGCTTATGCACATTCTCCGCAATAGTATCGACCACGGTATCGAAACCGCCGAAGAACGCACCGCCAAAGGCAAGCCGCCAGAGGGCAAAATCATACTTCAAGCATATTACAGCGGCAGCCAAGTGGTTATTGCCGTTACCGACGATGGCAAAGGTATGGATTTAGACAAAATCCGCTCAAAAGCCATCGACCGCGGACTTATCAATCCCGACGAGCAACTCTCTGAAAAAGAGATTCTCGACCTTATTTTCTTACCGGGATTCTCCACTTCCGACAAGGTTACCAACATCAGCGGTCGCGGCGTAGGTATGGACGTGGTAAAACGCAAAATATCCGACATCCGCGGCACAGTATCGGTATCTACCGAAAAAGACGAAGGCACCACAATCACTATCAAACTGCCTCTTACTCTTAGCATTATCGACGGTATGCTTGTGCGCATATCCGACACCGACTATATAATCCCGCTTTCGGTAATCGACACCATTTTTGCCGTAGAGCACTCTAAAATAGAAAAATCGTTCAACAACATTATTAATATAGAAGGTGTGCAATACCCATTCTACTATCTGCGCGACGAATTCCAAATAGAAGGCGAAAAACCCGAACGCGAAGAAATAATAATGGTAAAATACGACGACAAAAAAATAGGCATTGTGGTAGACCATATCACAGGCGAATATCAGGCTGTATTAAAACCGCTTGGCAAACTTTACCGTCAGCAAGATGTATTTTCAGGAGCATCAATTCTCGGCGACGGCACTGTGGCTCTTGTGCTCGACACTCACAAAGTAATCAACCAGTTTACAAAATATAACGACAATTAACGATAAAATATATAGCTTATGGATCAGGAAATAGACTCTTTCATATCGTTCAAACTCGGCGAAGAGTATTTTGCAATCAGCGTTTCGCAGGTGCTCAACATACTTCAGCTTGTGCAGATTACCAAAGTTCCCACCGCCCCCGACTATATGAAGGGCGTTATCAACCTCCGCGGAACTGTGCTGCCGATAATCGACATACGCATGAAATTCGGAATGGATCCGATTCAATATCAGCGCGACACCGTTATCCTTGTGCTCAATGTTATTATTGAAAACGAGAAAGTGGACGCTGGCATACTCGTAGACTCTGTTAAAGAGGTGTTTGAAATCAAAAAAGATGAGATTATGCCGCCTCCGGGTATCGGCTCTAAATACAAATCTAAATTTATTGAAGGCATCTACAAAATGTCTGACGAAAAATTTGTTATGCTCTTAGACATCGACAAAATTTTCTCTTCCGACGAAGTTGTAATGCTCAAAGAATCTGTCGACAGCGAAGAATCAGCAACCGCCAAAGAAATAGAATAACAAAATGCAGCTACCACCCATCACATATTACGACGCAAAACTTAGCGACAAAGACTTTGCACGGCTTAGCGACTTTATCTACAGCCGCTACGGTATCAAAATGCCCGAAGCCAAGCACATAATGCTCCAAAGCCGTTTGCAAAAAAGATTGCGTGCTTTGCAAATTCCCACGTTTGCCGAATATGTCGACTTTGTGTTTTCGCCTGCAGGTGCCGACGAAATTGTTCACATGATGGATGTGGTTTCTACCAACAAAACAGATTTTTTTAGAGAAGCGCAGCATTTCGACTTTCTTACGCAAACAGTGCTGCCCGAACTTTATGAAACCAACCATCAGTCGGTGATTAAAGTGTGGAGCGCAGGATGCTCGTCGGGCGAAGAGCCATACACTCTTGCAATGGTGATTTCGGAATACATCGCCAATCACCGTGGATACGATTTTCAGATTCTTGGCAGCGACCTCAGCACTATAGTGCTCGAAAAAGCCGTTACAGCCATCTACCCCGAAGACCGTGTAGATATTATTCCCCTCGACCTCAAAAAGAAATATCTGCTCAGAAGCAAAGACCGCACAAAACCCACTGTGCGCATAGTTCCTGAGCTCAGAGCCAAAGCTCAGTTTATGAGGCTCAACTTTATGGACGAGACTTACAACGCACCGTCGAATTTCGACATCATATTCTGCCGCAACGTGTTAATCTACTTCGACAGAAAAACTCAGGAAAGCGTCATCAACAAACTTTGCCGTCACCTGCGCCCGGGAGGATACTTTTTTCTCGGACATTCAGAATCGGTAACCGGCATCGACGTTCCCTTACAACAGATAAAGCCTACAGTTTTTAAACTGATAAAATAATATTGTGAAAATGGATCAAAACGAATCTCTAATAACCGACGAAATCTTGCTCGAAGAACTCAGCAAGAGAATAGAACGCTACAAGAATGCGTTAGCCAATACAAGTTCGTACAACAAGCAGTTGTTGGAACTTAACAAAAAGCTTTCTGAGTCGGAAGCCATGAAGAGCCACTTTATCTCTAACATTACCAACGAGATAATCAACCCTTTCGCCTCAATACTCGGATTAGCCAAAAGCATCACCGAGTGCGACGACGAAAGCCCCGAAAAAATGAAACGCATGGCGGCTATGATACACCGCGAGGCGTTCAACCTCGACTTCCAGTTCAAAAACATATTTGCCGCAGCCGAGATTGAGGCGGGTGAAATTCAGCCTATTGTTTCGGTTGTTAACATCGACGAGATGCTCAACGGACTTATGCAGCAGTATTCGCGCGAGATAGCAATGCGTAAGCTCGAAGCCAAACTCGAAAAAGAAAACGACGACGGCACCGTGCTGCTATTCAAAACCGACGGCGACAAACTCACTGTGGTGCTTTCAAATCTTATTTGCAACGCCATCAACTTCAACCGTCAGGGCAAGCAACTTATTGTAAGATACGGACGCACACCCGAAAACAAATTGAGAATCAGCGTTATCGACGAAGGCTTAGGCATTTCGGAAGAAAACCGCAAGATTATATTCGACCGCTTTAAACGTTTGGACAACGGCATCAACTCAATCAACCGTGGTCACGGACTTGGTCTATCGATCAACAAAGCCTACATCGACTTGCTCGAAGGCCAGCTACTTGTAGAGAGCAAAGAAAACGAAGGCTCTACATTTACTGTAATATTGCCCGAATCACAAGTATCGAGCAACGACTATTCAGAAGAAGGTAACGAAGTATTTTTTGGCGACGAAGAAATTTTCTAAGCCGCCCCAATTATCAGACTATGACCAGACATTTTCTATATCCGTCAACGATGTTCGCTTCGGCTCAACCGGCAGAGGTAACAACCATACTCGGCTCGTGTGTAGCTGTATGCTTTTGGGACAGATACCTCGGCATAGGCGGCATCAACCATTACATGCTGCCCACTTGGAACGGCATGGAGCTCGCCTCGCCAAAATACGGCAACATTGCCATTGAGCGTCTGCTCGAACGTATGGAGCAGCTCGGGGCGCAGAAAAAGAACTTGGTGGCAAAAGTATTCGGCGGCGGAGAGGTAATTTCAGTAAGCTCGGGCATTATGCACATAGGCGAAAGAAACGTTTTGGTGGCAGAGCAAATTCTCTCCGAAATGGGAATACCTATCATGAGCAGAAGCACTGGTGGACACAACGGACGAAAAATTATTTATAACACACATACAGGAGAAGTGCTCCAATGTTTTATAAAGAGTAACATGAACAAATAGATATGACATTCGAAAATAGGAAAATAAGAGTATTGATAGTAGACGACTCGGCAGTGGTAAGGCAAACATTGTCGTCGATACTTGAAACCGACCCAGCCATCGAAATCATGGGAACGGCATGCGATCCTTATATCGCTGCTAAAAAAATCCAATCGGAAGTGCCCGATGTTATTACCCTTGATGTGGAGATGCCTCGCATGGACGGATTAACTTTTTTGCGCAAAATTATGGCTCAACACCCTATACCTGTGGTGATTATATCGAGCCTTACCGAAGAAGGAAGCGCTACGGCAATGCGCGCACTCGAATACGGCGCTGTAGACGTAATTGCCAAACCAAGGATGGATACTCAAAAATTTATCGAAGAGTCTAAAATACGCCTTTGCGAAGTGGTGAAAGCCGCAGCTCACGCACGTATACACACACGTAGCGCCAATACATCGTATCTAAAAGTGCAACCAAAACTATCGGCAGATGCGGTAATAGCCAAAAACGAAGGTCCTACAAGCATGATAAAAACCACCGATGTGGTAATATCAGTGGGAGCATCCACAGGAGGCACCGAAGCTCTGAGAGTTTTTCTCGAAGCCATGCCTATCGACTGCCCCGGCATTGTGATTGTTCAGCACATGCCCGAAAACTTTACCCGTTCGTTTGCCAACAGGCTCAATGAGATATGCAAAATAGCTGTAAAAGAAGCAGAAGACGGCGATGCGGTAACAAGTGGACGCGCTCTCATAGCCCCAGGAAACAAACACACACTCTTAAAACGCAGCGGTGCCAAATACTTTGTGGAAGTAAAAGACGGACCACTCGTAAACCGTCACCGCCCGTCGGTAGACGTATTATTCCGTAGCACAGCACGTTACGCAGGGTCTAACGCCATTGGCATAATAATGACCGGCATGGGTGACGACGGTGCAAAAGGCCTTTTAGAAATGAAAGAAGCCGGTGCTAAAACCGCAGCTCAAGACGAACAAACATGCGTAGTGTACGGAATGCCAAAAGAAGCGGTTAAACTTGGAGCAGCCGACAGGGTGCTTCCGTTAGAAAAACTTGCAAATTTTGCAATTTCACCCTATTAAAATTTTGTTATTTGGTATTTAAGTTGTATTATTGCATAAAATTAGACAACAATAATTATAGAAAACATGAGTAACTGTAAAGTACTTGTAGCCGATGATGTTTTTGCCAACCAATTTCTCTTAGCGTCTATGTTAGAGGAACTTTCGGTAGGCTTTAAAACCGTGGCAAATGGTCAGGAAGTTCTCGACGAACTTTCCAACGACAAATACGACCTCATATTTATGGACATTGAAATGCCCGTAATGAATGGAATTGAGGCTACTAAGCAGATAAAAAACGACTCACGTTACAATAAAATTCCGGTAATTGCGCTCACCGCACACGACATCGACGAGTTTCAAGGTCAGTTTACCGAAGCTTGTTTCGACAGCATTGTGGAAAAGCCTTTTACCATTGATTCGATTTCACATGTACTCGCAAAATTCAACTTTCAATAACGAATAATATGAAAACCGATACCCGACATAATACAGCATACTCATACGCCCTGATGGGATTTCTCATCGGATTAGGGTTTATGGCCATTATAGTTTTTATTGGCTTGGTGTTTTTAAACAAGCCGATATCTTTTGATATCTTAGTAGAACTATTTAGAGACAATCCCTCTCTGTGGGTAACTCTGTTGCTGCCTTTTATTGTGGGTGGGTTTGGATACTATTTGGGCAACGAATTTTTTCGTAAAACCAACGATTTGAGAAAAGACATCCGCAACGAGCAGCAAAAATCGCGGCAGATGTTCGACTTTGTTGAAAAAATCCGTCTTGGTCAAACCGACGCCCAATACGAAATTCGCGAAGGCGACGAAATCGGTAAAGCGCTTATCAACCTCCGCGACGAAATCAAACGAAGCAAAGCCGAAGAAGACGCCCGTAAAAAAGAAGACCAGCAGCGACATTGGATTACCGAAGGTATTGCTAAATTCGGTGCCATTCTTCGTGAAAACATCGGTGATCTTGAAAAACTATCTAACGAGGTAATTATGAACCTTGTAAAATATGTCAACGCTCAGCAGGCTGGCTTTTTCATATTGGTAGACAACAACGGCGAAAAATATTTCAACATGACAGCATCTTACGCCTACGGACGTACCAAATACCCCGACAAACGCATTGAATGGGGCGAAGGTCTTGTGGGCGAGTGCGCTATCGAAAAAAAGACTATCTTTGTGCCCGAAGCCGCAAGAGATTACGTAAAAATCACTTCAGGACTCGGCAAGGCTAATCCCCGCACCTTAGTAATTGTGCCTCTTAAATTCAACGACGAAATCTATGGCGTGGTAGAAATTGCATCGTTTATTGTATATCAACCTTTTGAGATTGAATTTATCGAACGCGTTGCAGAATCTATCGCCTCCACTATATCAAACGTAAATATCAACCTCCGCACCGCACGACTCCTCAAAGAATCACAGGAGCAAGCCGAAATAATGGCTCACCAAGAAGAGGAGATGCGCAAAAACATGGACGCTCTCAAGCACATGCAGACCGAGGCGGCAAAACAGAGCGAACAGTTTGTAAGCTTCACCAACTCGGTAAACCACACCATGATACGTGCCGAATACAGTGTAGAAGGTTATCTATTATACGCCAACTCTAAATTCCTCAGCAAATTAGGATACGCATCTGCCTCCGAAATTCAGGGTAAGCATATCTCAATGTTTATCAGCGACAAAGACAAAGCTTGGTTTAACGAACTTTGGCAAAATCTCGCAATCGGCGGAAAGCACTTTGAGGGCGATATGAAACACGTTACCAAAGCCGGAACCGATGTGTGGACTATGGCTACTTACGTAAGTGTGCGCGACCACAACCGCCGCCCTGTAAAAATTCTTTTCCTTGGTATCGACATCACCGACTCTAAAAAACAGAGCCTCGACTATAAAGGACAGATCGACGCGCTCAACCGCTCTACTATGAAGGCTGAATATGCCCCCGATGGCCGTGTATTGGAAATGAACCACAAACTATCTGACGTTCTTCAGTTTACACCCGAAGAACTCAGCAAGCGAACAATTTTCAACTTCCTTACCGCGTCAGACCTCGACGAATTTAAGATTATTTGGAAAAACATCATCAACGGAGTACCTTTTGAGGGTCGCCACAAATGGTTTACCAAAACTGGCGAGGAACGTTGGTTTCAAGGCACTTACACCGTTGTACACGATATGTACGGCGAACCAGCAAAAATCGTTTTCATCGGCAACGATATCACCGAACAGATACGTATTGAGGATAAGAGCCGCGAACAAACCGAACTTCTCCGCGAACAGGAACAAAAACTGCAGCAAAACAAGGTGGAACTCACCAAAAAACTCAAAGAAACTCGCGAGGAGATGAAGATGCAGTTCCGCGAAGTAGAAATTGTAAAGGAACTGAGCGACAAGACATTAGAAGGTATGTTAGACGCCGTTGTTACCATCAACCAAGACAACAAGATAACATTCTTCAACCGCGCAGCCGAAGAACTTTGGGGTATCTCTGGTGATGAAATTTTAGGCAAAGACATTTCTGCTCTATTGCCCACCGATAGTGTTACAGCAAACGAAAACTATCTTGGCAACTATTTTAAAGCCAACGACACTTCACTTGTTGCCCGTCGTACCGAGGTGTTTATCCTTGAAAAAGACGGCACACGCACCAATGTGCTCGCCACTCTGTCGGAAGCATCCACAGACGAACGCTACTCTCTCACCGCATTTATCCAGAAGATTGAGGTAGAGTTGTTTTAAGGCTTGACGATACTATTAGCGGAAACATAAATTATTAAAAAAAAATTTATGTTTCCGCTTTACTTTTATCCAAAATTTTGCTATATTGTATTATGATAATTAGTCCTTATTGATTTTTATATAAGCCTATTTATCAATACTTTACACTAATATTATAATTTTAAAACACCTAATATTATGGATACTATATTTTGGCTTGTTCCTGCGGCGTCGCTGCTTGCGCTGTCGTTTGCTTTCATCTTCTTTAAACAGATGATGAAAGAGGACGAGGGAACGGATTTGATGAAAAAAATAGCCTCGCACGTACGCAAGGGCGCGATGGCTTATCTCAAACAGCAGTACAAGGTAGTAACAATCGTTTTTGTGGTTTTGGCTGCCATTTTTGCCGTGATGTCGGTGTTCGACTTGCAAAACGGCTGGGTTTGGTTTGCATTCCTTACGGGCGGATTCTTCTCGGGTCTTGCCGGATTTTTTGGAATGAAAACTGCCACTTACGCTTCGGCTCGCACTGCCAACGCTGCACGAAAAAGTCTCAACAGCGGACTTAAAGTGGCCTTCCGCTCTGGTGCGGTAATGGGCTTAACCGTTGTGGGTCTTGCATTGTTTGATGTAGCAGTTTGGTTTTTGGTGCTCGACTACTTTATCCCTGCCGAAAATCACCTTGTAATTATCACCACCACAATGCTCACCTTTGGTATGGGTGCTTCCACACAGGCTCTGTTTGCACGTGTGGGCGGTGGTATCTACACCAAAGCCGCCGACGTGGGAGCCGACCTCGTAGGCAAAACCGAATACAATATTCCCGAAGATGACCCCCGCAACCCCGCCACCATTGCCGACAATGTGGGCGATAATGTGGGCGACGTGGCAGGTATGGGTGCCGACCTTTACGAATCGTATGCTGGTAGTATCTTGGCTACCATGGCGTTAGGTGCGTCGGCGTTTGCAACATCGGCTGTGGAAGGTATGCAGATAAAGGCAGTGCTTGCTCCGTCGATTATTGCCGCTGTGGGCGTGGTGCTCTCTATTCTTGGCATTTTTATAGTAAAAACCGACGAGGATGCCGGCATGAAAAAACTTCTTGCCGCCCTCAGCCGTGGCACAAACACAAGTGCAGTGCTTATTGCCTCTGCCACTTTCTTGATTCTCTGGGGATTGGGCATCGAAAACTGGATTGGCATTTCTTTTTCGGTGGTATGCGGATTGCTCGCCGGCGTAATTATCGGAAAATCAACAGAATACTATACTTCGCAAAGTTACCGTCCCACTCAAAAAGTGGCAGAAAGCAGCGAAACTGGTCCTGCTACGGTAATTATTTCTGGACTTGGTTTGGGTATGACCTCTACCGCCATTCCCGTTGTAACTGTGGGCGTGGCAATAGTGATGGCATTTCTCTGCGCAATCAACTTCGACATTCAGAATATCCTTACCCCTGCCAACCTCAGCCTTGGGCTTTACGGCATAGGCATAGCCGCTGTGGGTATGCTCTCAACTCTCGGAATCACCCTTGCCACCGACGCATACGGACCAATTGCCGACAATGCCGGTGGAAACGCCGAAATGAGCGGTCTCGACCCCGAAGTGCGCAAACGTACCGACGCTCTCGATGCTCTTGGCAACACCACAGCAGCCACAGGAAAAGGTTTTGCCATTGGTAGTGCGGCTCTTACCGCTCTTGCACTTTTGGCTTCGTATGTGGAGGAAATCAAGATGGCATTAATGCGCGTTGGCGAGGCTCTGCCAAATGGCGTGGAGGCTGCACGTGCCACACTCGTTGACTTTATGAACGCTTACAACGTCAACCTTATGAACCCGATAGTGCTTGTGGGCGTGTTTATCGGCGCAATGATGGCATTCCTTTTCTGCGGATTTACAATGAACGCCGTGGGACGTGCCGCTCAAAAGATGGTTGAGGAAGTTCGCCGTCAATTCTCTCAAATCAAGGGTATTCTTGAAGGCAAAGCCGACCCCGATTATGAGCGTTGTGTGGAAATATCTACCAAAGGCGCACAGCACGAGATGCTCCTCCCCTCTTTGTTAGCAATTATAGTTCCCATTGCAGTGGGACTTTTGCTCGGTGTGGCAGGCGTGCTTGGATTGCTCATTGGCGGATTGAGTTGCGGATTTGTGCTTGCGGTATTTATGGCAAATGCCGGCGGTGCATGGGACAATGCAAAAAAATACGTTGAAGAAGGCAACTTTGGCGGCAAAGGTTCCGACTGTCACAAAGCCACCGTTGTGGGCGACACCGTAGGCGACCCGTTTAAAGATACCTCTGGACCTTCGCTCAATATCCTTATCAAACTTATGTCGATGGTATCTGTTGTAATGGCAGGACTGACAGTGGCTTGCTCGCTGTTTTAGAGTGTTATCATAAATTTGGTATACTAATATGCCGGTGAGTGGATTATTCCGCCACCGGCATATTTCCTTTTATATCCACATCAACCGCCTTTGCCGAAAGGGAATCTTTTGAAAAGGTGACAACTGCCATTTGGGCTTTGCGACCTTCGGGTTTGGATTGGTCAAAAACAAAGTTGCCAAGACTATAAAACACTGGCACTTTGCCGATGGTGTCCATTTTTTGTATCACGTGGGGATGATGACCAATAATCAAATCGACTCCGGCTGACACCAATTCGGCAGCTGCGTAACGCTGCGTAAGCGATGGCGTGGATATAAATTCTGTGCCCCAATGAAGTATTACAACTGTATAATAATCAGGATTTTGTATTTTAAATTTGCGGATTTCTTTGGCAAGGATAGAACAGTCGGCTTGATTGATGTCGGGAGTGTTTTCGATGTTTTGCCAATTTTCTACACGCAGAGGACACGAATTAAAGAGGGCAATATTAATATTGTTTTTGTGGATTAGGGTTGGCTCAATGCGCTCTTTTTGCGTTAAGCCATAGCCCACGGTGGCGATGCCAACAGATTCAAGATGTTGGACTGTGCTTTGCAATCCTTGGCGACCCTGATCCATAGTGTGATTGTTGGCAAGTGCGCAATGTGTTACACCGGCTTGTTTAAGACCTTCGGCACATTTGGCATCTGCTCGGAAAATATACTTTTTGTTTACTGGCGTGGCAGTGTCGGTAATGGGACATTCAAGGTTTATTACCACAAAATCGGCATTATTAAAATGGTGTGAAACACCTTTAAAAAGGTCTTTCACACCGTTTTTTTCTATTACTGGTTTTACTCCACGGTCGAGTAGTACATCGCCGGTGAAGACTATGGTTATGTTATCGTTGTGGCTGCCACCGCAGGATAACAAAAAGATGGATAATATTGCTAATATCAGATATTTGCGGGACATAAAATTTAATCATTAGTAGAGACGTGCCATGGCGCGTCTCTACAACAGATATACAATTAGCACCCTGAACTATAAAGGAAGCCTTCGTTGATTATAGTTTCGTCGTCGGTCATAAGAGGTGTAAACCAAGCGGGTTGCGAAGGTGCTTTTTCGTTGTCGATCATCTTTTGCCATTCTTCGTCGGTGAGACGGTTGTCCATAGGACGAACAAATTCGAAGTAACTAAATGTAGCACCGCGAGTTATGTAAGTTTT
Organism: Bacteroidales bacterium; assembly: GCA_017394445.1. Lineage (GTDB taxonomy): Bacteria > Bacteroidota > Bacteroidia > Bacteroidales > UBA3824 > UBA3824. Next base: position 12,688 of record JAFPYT010000334.1, read on the forward strand.
GCCGTTGATTTGCACAAGGGCGTAAATCACATTGGGATTGCCTGTTGCCTCGTAGAGAATGCCGTTTTTGTTGCATCCGTCCACATTGCGAGTAAACACGTCGCAAACCACAGCCACACGTTTGTCGGCACCTTTTACAAAACCCCAAGAATCAGGAGTTTCGGCATCGGGATTGAGCACCGAAAGTGTAAAGTATTCCATACTACTACCCATTGTGCGGATAGTGTTGAAATCTTCGGTTGTGAGTTGCTCGCCATTGAGTTCTTTTTGGGTAACATCAATACAGAACTGAATTTTTTCAGTCAGTTGCTCATTTTTGCTACGAAGGTCGGCAGTGAGCATATTGTTGGCATCGAGAATGTTAGAAAGGTGCTTAACCGACTCTTTTAGTTTGTTCCAGAAAATAAGATTGGGCTCAACAAAACCCACGAGAATAGGTTCGGGAAGCATATCGTCGCCACCACATTCTGCCATCATAGGTTGCTCGGCATAGAGCACGGCATCGTGTTTGAGTTCTGCCCACGAAGCAAGCGCGGTGTTGAGGTTGCGCAATTGATATGCAGGCGATTTCATAAAGTCGGGATAATTCTTGTCGGTTTTTTGGAGTGCTGTCAGCGATTCAATCCATTTGTTGTAACTTGTTGAGTTCCAACCGTCAAAATTATTAAACAGACCTTTCATCTTAGTACGTGTTTGTCCATATTCGCTCCAACTTTTTGAGTCGGTGCAAAAAGTATCCAAAAGTGCTGTGGCAGCCTTTATGCCAAAAGCATCAAACACATCCAAACCTTTGGGATAAGCGCGTTCGGCGTTAGGCTGAGGGTCGCCCATATTGCCGAGCACCTCGTTGTCGGGTTCGTAACGCTGAGGCATAAAGTTGAGTTTATCGGGACAAAAGATTTCTACTTTGGGAGTTATGCGGTTGGCTGTCTTGAATTTTTCTTGTACCCAACCTACAATCTGAGCGCGTTTGTCGCCCTTTACAAGTTCCGAAAGGTCGGCTTTGGGGAATTTTTCGGCAATATAATCAGCCATTTCGATAATAGCCACATTGTCAGGCACACCCATAAGGAATGTAATCATATTGTAAACATTCAAGCACTCTTCTTTGGTGGCTTGATCCAATCCGTTGTAAACGCTTGCCATAGCAATAGCGCGGTTAACGGCACGTTCGTCGTCCATAGGGAAGAATGCAGTTTGAAGCCACATCATACATTTAAAATAAGCCTTAGATTTATCGGAACGGGTGTAGTGTCCGCGCGGCTTAAACATTGTGTAATACATCGGCGCCGAGGCTTGCAACAAAGGCGAACGGTCGTCTTGCAACTGATCGATGGCTGCAAGTTCCTTATTAAAAAGGTCTTTGTAGTTTTGCGGAACAGTTACGTTTTTGTTTTTGAGCAATTTGATACCCACAGCGTAAAATGTGGCAACAAAATCGGCTAAATCTTTGGCATTCTGCATATCAGCACCGGCGGCAGATGTATTTTCGTAACGCATTGCTCCGGCGTGCATAGAATTCATAAAATGGTCGAGATTGTTGGTAAACTCGTTGTTTTCCAATGTTTTAAGCACGTAGCCAAAATACATATGGTAAGCCTGCAAAAATAGGTCGGTAGTGATAAAACTTGGCATTACCTTGTAGTCGTTGTCTTCGTAAATTTGAAACAACTGCTCCTCTTTCGACGGCTCAAAAGCAATGTTGTAACGGCTCAGAAGTGTGGCAAGTTTTTTCGACATTGTCTTATTTCCGCTAACTTGATAACGGTTGATGGCAAGGGCAAGGTTGTTGAAATTAAGACCGTTGTCGTTGATAGTGTTGTTTTTTTCAAACTCTGCCATCTTAGCCGAAACGCGGTCTACAAACTTTTGCTCCTCGGAGGTGAGTTGAACAGATTTGAGTGCTTTTTCGTAATCGTCGTTCCACAGTTGAGCGTATTTATCAAACTGTTGTTCAGCCTTTTGGTAATACCAATCGGTGCGACCGTAGAAAAACAAGCACAGATGTGTATCTCTAAACCAAAAACCGTGCAATGCATACGGATATGCCTTGTAGATATAAAGTTGCTGATAGGTAAGGTTGTCGAGATTCATATTGTAGTCGATCTTTTCGGGCAACTTTTGTTCCGACAAGAAAAACTCAGAATCATCGATAAAAACCGAAGGGTCTACCTTAATAGTAGACACCGGAATAGGTTGATAATCTGATGGTTCAGATGGGGTGATTTCGGTTGTGGCGGTAGAATCAGAATTTCCGCCTTGATTTTGACTGCCTCCGCCGCACGAAGCCAGCGTTATGGCAGCAAATCCTAATGAGATTATTGTATTAATATGTTTCATTGTGGTAATGAATTATGATTATGCATTTTGGTATGTGATGTACTTGCGCCAATGATGCTTACTCCTTCTCCACCTTGTATTTCAATTTTTCGGAGTGGAGGAAAAGGTAGTTGCAGATGTTGAGGGCGGTGATTTCGTCTTTGGCTATCCGCTTCTGCCCGTAGGGTTCGCCCACGGTGTAGGGAAATGATATTGTAGACGGATTACCCTTGGCATCAGTGATAATTATGCGGTAACGTTCGCCGGATTTTGAACCCCTGATTTCGGGCGCAGCAAAACGGAGTGCCGCAAGACAGTCGCCAGCCTTATTGTCTTTGCCCGTGTTGATGTTTACGATATAAAACGGCAGGGTTAAAGGTGCTTCACCGTGATTATAGGGCAATATTTCTACAAAAGGCTTTTTGGGTTCGAGATTAAAAAACTCGGCAGCACGCATAAAAATGCCGCAGTTGTCGTTGCGGTGAATGTTTTCTAAGTCGTCGCGGAGAAAGGTGTTGTCGTGTATAAACGACAATGTGAGCATAGTAGCAAGCACACCTATAAATAAATATAGTATAATGTTGTTTTTGGCTTTGTACGAGGCTTTTTGAGCAGCCGCGCGGGTTATCTCCTCGTCGAGACCTTCGGCGTATTTTTTTACGTCGGAATACTCTTCTAATGGCGTAAGTTTTGCCCGCATAGACTTTATGTTGTCAGAATCGATTTCTTTTGGCTTGTAACTGAGCAATATGCCTGCAAAAAACATTGGCAACGATACAAAAAACGCTTTCATAAGGTTGTCGAATGCTGCAAACGCCACAGCCGACAATATGCAGTAACCAGCATACACCATACACAATACTTTAAGACGGCTGCGAAACATATCGCCAAAGTTTTTTGGAAACGATGTTTTGTATTCGGCAAGCGACGACTCTATTTTTGTTATCGCATCCTGAAAGTCGGTCTTTTTGGTTTCTATATTATTCGTCTTGTTGTTCATAGTCTTGGTCGATGGTTTGGTTAGTTTCAAAAATGGTAAAGTTATCGTTGAGAACGTCCTCATAATAAGTTTCTGCCGATGGCAAAAACGCAAGCGGCAGCACACCAATTAAGGCAATCAACACTATTACAATGGTGAGAGTTAGCCTGTTAGACTTGCGGACTTTTTCGGCTTTTTTAAGTTCGCTGTCGAGTGTTGCCAAATATTTTGTCGCCTCTGGATTGTCGCCGTAAATAGATTTGGCAAGTCGGACGTACTTGTTGTGATGGTTGAGAGCGGTGTAATACACTTCGTCGGCAATTGTAACAGGCGATTCAAGTTCCGACCTGCCATTTGTATAAAGGTGCAACTGCCATCTAACACCAAAAATGCCCAACGGCAAACCAAATACAAGCATACATCCGGCGGTAAGATCTGAAAACGAAAACGCCGACACAAACAGCACAATGCCCACAAACAGCATCAGCACGCCACGGTGAAATTTTAGCACGTCGATAAACGTAGGCTTGGGCGCATTGCTGAGGGCTTTGATAGTGCCGTTGATATTGTCGATAAGGGTTTTGATATTGAGGTCAGATTCTTTTTGGGCGTGGAGCACGTGTCCGCAGTGAGTACAGATATTGCTCAGCAGCGGAAAAGGCGCGCCGCAGTTGGGGCAGTTGGTACGATTCTGCACCTCTTGTGTGGTTTTGAGGTTTTCTTCGCGGATAATATCGGCGGCGCATCCCGTTACCGAAACGGGCTTAACGGTTGAGCCTTCTGTATGCTCCAACATTTGTCCGCAAAAGAGACATTGGTCGGATATTAGCGGAATTTGTGCACCGCACGCGGGACAGTCTTTGAGTTCTTCTTTTGAATACGATTTGAGCCTCTGCGCATACATATTATCCAAAAAGGCTTTGATTTCGTCGTCGGGAATACCCTCGGCACGCGCCTCTATCATAATAGTCTGACGCTCGCGGTAAGTAAGTTCGCGGTCCATCAGCGCAAGGCGTGTAAGGTCTACTATGTGTTTTGATACTGCCATATTAGCGTTTTTAACAAAATATTTAGGTTATAACACAGCAAAGATACAATATATTTTTTTCAACGCGATAGATTATAAAAAAAAATTGACGCAAATTAAGAATTGGTATTTGTATTATTTATAACTTTGAAAA
>JAFPYT010000335.1 GCA_017394445.1 Bacteroidales bacterium
AATAATTGTATATTTGCACCGTTTAATTAAAGAGAAAATTTTGAAAAATACAAATGAAAACAACACACTTAAAATTTAAATCCGCAATAGCCGCTGCGCTGTTGGCCTTACCGACTATTGTAAACGCACAAATAAATGATCCTAATGCAGACCCTCAAAAGAGTCAAGATATTATAGGTCGTGAATCCACTTCCAATATTATCTCCACGGTAGCTTCGTTTCTGCTTATTGCCCCCGACTCTCGTGCCGGCGCAATGGGTGATGCGGGTGTGGCTACCTCGCCCGATATCAACTCGCAACATTGGAATGCTGCCAAATATGTTTTTGCTGAAGACCGTATGGGCGTGTCTCTTTCGTATTTGCCTTGGCTAAAAAATTATGTTGATGATATGAATATTTGCTATTTGGCTGGTTTTAATAAAATCAAAGAAAATCAAGCAATTGGCTATTCGTTAACATATTTTTCGCTTGGAGAAATGACTTATACTGACATTGCAGGCAATAAACTAAAGATGTATAATCCCAAAGAGTTTGCCATCGATGGTTCTTATTCGTTGAAACTTGCCGACGACCTTTCGGCTTCCCTTACAATGCGTTACATCTATAGTAATTTGACAGGAGGTATTTCTTTAAACAATTCAGAGGAAACCCATGCCGGTCATGCCATCGCAGGCGACATTGCCGTTTATTACAACAAAGCATTTGAGGGTTCTAAATATACCCACATTTTAGGTTTGGGCGCAAATATCAGCAACATAGGCACTAAGATGAGTTACACCAAAAACAACTCAAACTTTATTCCCACCAATATGAAACTTGGTGCGGCTTACACATTGGAACTCGACAAATACAACAGTATCACAGCCACATTCGACATTAACAAATTGCTCGTTCCCACACCGCCAATTCGTATTAACGATACCATTGTAAAAGGCAAAGACGATGATGTTTCGGTACCTGTGGGCATTTTCCGCTCGTTTGGCGATGCCCCCGACGGTATAAAAGAGGAGTTTAAAGAAATTTCCTATTCAATGGGCTTAGAATATTGGTATTCAAAGACTTTCGCCGGACGTATGGGTTATTTCTCAGAGCATAAAGACAAAGGCGGACGCAAATATCTCACATTCGGAGTAGGATTGAAACTCAACGTCTTCTCGTTCGACTTTTCGTATCTTGTAACTACCACAGCGTCAAATCCTTTGCAGAATACTGTGAGGTTTACCTTGGGTTTGAATTTCGACAAGTTGAAAAAATAATCTCGCAAAAATTTTGCGAATTTGAAAACATTGCATACCTTTGCAACGCTTAATGGGGCTGACTTTGGTTTTGACGGCGTGCAAGGTCAGCATGTAAGCATGCCGGAACAGGTAACAGTTTCCGTAATTATGGTTACAAAAAATTAACTGGCAATAATTACGATTATGCTCTCGCTGCCTAATTGAAGTATAGTAGATTAGCCTATTTCCCTACAAGGTAGGGAAACGAGACATCTCCCGTCGGCTCCGTCCGCTGCCAAAACGATCAGGAGGTGCAAAGTAATTGCGGAATAGTCAAGGCTTCGCCTCGCGGCCAAGATGAAAAGTAGAGGATAAGGAACAGGTTAGAGGGCCTTCTCCCGGACTTGTTCTCGAAAAACAAAAGAAGGCTAAGCATGTAGAAAGCATGGGGGTCTCATGATCGGACCGGGGTTCGACCCCCCGCAGCTCCACAAAAAGGGCAGTCTGAATTTTTCGGACTGCCTTTTTTGTTAACGCAATAATCATATTGGCTAAAACGCTGGTTTGATAATAATCTATAAATTTGCCCAGCAAAAAAATCGATTATGTTACAACAAGAAATTTCCTCATACCTTGCCCGCAGCGGCAACAAACAATTGAAAGTAAAAGCGTTTCTGTTTGATATGGATGGCGTGCTGTTTAACTCAATGCCTTTTCACGCTATTTCGTGGTGCAAGGCTGCCAAGGAATTTGGTTTGGAACTATCTGAACCTCAGGTGTATATGAATGAGGGACGTACAGGCGCGTCTACTATCAACGAACTCACGATGAAGACTTTCGGACGTGAAGCCACCGAGGAGGAAATGGAGAAGATTTACGCCCGTAAGTCGGAGATTTTCAATGCTTGCGGAGTGGCAGAGCCTATGAAGGGAGCGGCTCAATTGCTCAACGCAATCAAAGAGCGAGGATTGAAGATTGTGCTTGTAACAGGCAGCGGACAGAAATCGCTGTTAGACAAGTTGAACCGCTGTTTCCCTGGTATTTTTTCTCCTGAAAATATGGTAACGGCTTTTGACGTGAAATTCGGTAAACCCAACCCCGAGCCGTATCTCATCGGATTAAAAAAAGCAGGCGTGCAAGCCAACGAAGCCGTGGTGGTAGAAAATGCACCTTTGGGCGTTAGGGCAGGAGTAGCCGCAGGTATCTTCACAATTGCTGTAAATACAGGACCTTTGCCCAACGAGGTGCTCAGTGGCGAAGGTGCAAACGTGGTTTTCCCGTCGATGCAATATTTCGCCGACCATTTTGCCGAGGTTTACAATGCGGTAGGATAGGAGGTTGTAATTTTTTATGGTAAAAGATATAAAAAGATTTTTTTGTTTATGAAAACATCTCTACTTTTGCACCCGCAAAACGGAAAAGATGTTTTGCTCCTCGGGGAGTTTCCAGAGCGGTCAAATGGGACAGACTGTAAATCTGCTGGCTACGCCTTCGGTGGTTCGAATCCATCACTCCCCACTTTTCTTTTTAAAAATTCCCCTTTACAAAAATTCATTATCAAACAGCGGTGTGCTGAAATAGCGTTCTGCGGTGTCGGGAAGAATGGTTACAACAGTTTTGCCCGGACCGAGAATTTTTGCCATCTCAATAGCGGCGGCAACGTTTGTTCCGCTCGAAATTCCGCACATAAGTCCCTCTTTTGAAGCAAGTTCGCAACTTGTAAATATTGCTTTTTCGTCGGTAACGATATAGATGTCGTCAAAAATGTGACGGTTTAAGTTCTTGGGAATCAGACCGTCGCCAATGCCCATTTGAAGGTGAGTACCAATAGAACCGCCGCTGAGGATAGCCGCATTTTCGGGTTCCACAGCCCAAATATAGATATGCGGATTGGCAGCGCGGAGGGTTTCGCCTATGCCGGAGAGAGTTCCGCCGGTGCCAATACCTGAGCAAAAGCCGTCGATAGGCGAATCTACGTCGCGAAGAATCTCCTGAGCTGTGGCAATGCGATGAATGGCGGGGTTGGCAGGGTTTTCAAACTGCTGAGGGATAAAGACATTGGGATTTTCCTCCTTCATTTTTTCGGCGGTTTCCACACACTCGCGAATACAGCGACCAATATCGCCAAAATCGTGAACAAGTTTAACCTCTGCGCCATAGTGCTTTACAAGTTTGCGGCGTTCTTCGCTCACGCTGTCGGGCATAATTATGATAGTTTTGTAGCCTCGCACGGCACCTATGAGCGCGAGACCGATACCTTGGTTGCCGCTTGTGGGTTCTACGATGATGGTGTCTTTGTTGATAAGTCCCTTTTGCTCAGCGTCTAAAATCATATTCAGGGCAGTGCGGGTTTTGATAGATCCGCCCACATTCAATCCCTCAAACTTAACGAGAATACGTGCTGAATTATCGGGTACAATATGTTGCAGTTGAATTAAAGGAGTGTTGCCTATGGCTTCAAGTATGTTGTTGTAAATCATTTTGTTGACTATGTAATATGTTGTTTTATAAAGTTTTAGCGTAACGTTCACCAAGAGTGTAAGCAAAACAAGCCGAAGGTACAAATTGCAGTTTTCCTTGTTGAATTTGTTTTGTGCCTTGCTGTGTAAGCGATGTTACAATGGCTGATGTTACGGAATTGTTTTCCATAAAGTATTCTAACGATTTGAGAATTGATGGGTTAGCAAATGGTTTGTCGGTCCATTTTATTTCTACTAGTTTGTCGGGTTGTTGAGTGGCAGGGTTAAAGGTTACAAGGTCTACTTCGCCTTCGCCGCCAGAATTCCAATTAGCGTATGCAATATTCTGATTATTAGGATTTAATTGAGCAAAAATTGCAGTTTCAACCATATTGCCTATAAATTCGTCGGACGAATCCACCGCCTTAAACAATGCGCATCTCAACGATGGATTTGTTAGATATATTTTAAACGCCGATTCGCGTTTATAATTGCGTGCTGTGTGGTCGGCACGGCGTACACGACGAATCAAAAACGATGCTTCGAGATATTGGATGTACTTTTTTAGCGTGTCTTTTTTGATGCCTGATTGTTGAGCAAGTTTTTCGTACGAAAACTGTCCGCCCGAGTTGAAAGCAATCATAGTAAATAGCGCGTTAAGTTCTTGACTATCTGCGATTCCGTAGATACCGGGAAGGTCTTTGAGCAAAACCTTTTCTATAATGTCGTGTTTTATAAATAGTTCGGTGTTTTCGCGTGTTTTGGCAGAAAAAACAATTTCGGGATAACCGCCATAATTAATGTAGTCAACAAAAAGAGTGTTGAGTTTTTCGATGTCAACGGCGGAATAATAATCCTGATTGTTTTTGTAAAGTATGTTTGCATACGATTTCATATTAACATACTCGTAAAACGTTAACGGGGGTAGCATAAAATCGGTGAACCGTCCAGCACCGCTTTCAGAACTGCCCTTTCGCAACGCCGCCGCCGCTGATCCCGAAACCACGAATTTACATTCTTTGTAAGTGTCTACCAATGATTTAAGATTAATTTCCCAATTTTTGAGATATTGAATTTCGTCGAAAAAGAGGTAGAAACGTTCGTTGCGGTTACTTTCATCTTTGCCGAGAGCGCGACGAGCAAGGTTGAAAATCAATTCTAAATACACATCTAAATATAAAGGTGTTTCGATTGATGCATATATTATATTTTGAGGGTTAACACCTTGTTGTATAAGTCGTTGGATAGTGTGATATAACATAACAGTTTTACCCACACGGCGCGGACCCATAAGTACCACGGCGCGGTCGATATCTGTGTCGGTGGCAAGAGTGTAGAACCGCTCAAAATATGGTCGAGGCTGCATTTGCGCATAATACGACGGAATGCAACCCTCTGTCCACCAAGGATTATCGGTGCGTAAACGGGTAATAATCTGTTTTTCTAAAAGTTCGCTGTATTGCATAGCGTTTTTGTTTGCAAATTAAAGCAATATTTTGCTTAAATGCAAATATTTTGACAAATAAGTGGATTTTATTCGGCTTAATTTTATAGGATTTATAATTTAAACAGTTTGCCTTGGGGTAATTACCTTAATTTGAGGAGCGTACACAAAACTCGCCTCTACATATTTGCATATATTCCTCATATCCAATCCTTTCCCCGCCCATACTTTCTAAATGCGGGGTGTGGAATTGGCAGTCGATGAGAGTGCCGGGGGTGTTTTGCAAAATTTGGGCGAGGGTTATCAGGGCGAGTTTTGAGGCACTCGGGACAAGCGAAAACATACTTTCGCCACAAAAACAGCTGTTGGCAGCCACGCCATAAAGTCCGCCAACGAGCGCGCCGGTGGCATTATCCCAAACCTCTACGCTGTGGGTATAGTGGAGAGTGTGGAGTTTTTTGTACGCCTCCACCATTTCAGGTCCGAGCCACGCATATTCGTGGTGGATGCGAAGGTCGGAACAATGCTCTATCACACCGTTGAAATCCTTGTTGAATGTTACGCTGTATTTTTTGCTGTTTATTAACTGCCTCATAGAGTGCGATATGTGTATCTTGTTTGGAAAAATCACAAACCGTTCCATTGGGCAGTACCAAGTAATCATCGCCTTGCCTTGGTTGTCTACAAAACGCGTGTGCTCGGGCTTGAAAGCAAACCACGGGAAAATTCCGTGTTGATATGCAAGTATCAGACGTTCGGGCGAAAGGTCTCCTCCGGCGGCAAAAAGTCCATCTGGCTCGCCATTGCGCGGGTCGGGAAACATAATTTCGTCGTCGCGGAGAAGGTATATCATTTTACGCTGACAGTCAGTTTTTTATCTTCGCTTACTTTAACCTGAGCGTTGCCGCCTTTGTTGAGTTTTCCAAATAGAATCTCGTTCATCAGCAGCGGATTGAGCATCGAGTTGATTGTGCGTTCAAGTTCGCGTGCGCCGTAAGTTTTAGAGAATCCTTTGTCTAACAGCAAGTTTTCTGCCTCGGGCGAAAGTTGGAGTTTAATCTTTCGGGCCTCTAAACGGTGTTGCAGTTCCATAATCTTCTTGTCGAAGATGAGTTTTGCCATATTGCGGTCTAAGTCGTTGAAAACCACCGTGGCTGTTAGCCTATTGATAAACTCAGGCTTGAAGGTTTTCTTCACTTGGCTGAGCATTGCGTTGCCGGTAGAGCCGCCGTTGAAACCTACATTTGCCTGCGATGCGTATTGCGCTCCGGCGTTTGAGGTCATTATTATTATAACGTGCCTAAAATCAGCCTTTTTGCCCTTGTTGTCGGTGAGACTTGCGTAGTCCATCACCTGCAAAAGAATGTTGTAGATGTCGGAATGAGCCTTTTCGATTTCGTCTAAAAGCAGCACGCAGTTGGGTGTTTGGCGGATGGCGTCGGTGAGGAGACCACCCTCGTCGTAGCCCACATATCCGGCGGGCGAACCAATGAGTTTTGCCACGGTGTGTTTTTCGGTGTATTCGCTCATATCAAAACGTATGAAACTGATACCGAGTTCTTTGGCAAGCACCTTGGCAAGTTCGGTTTTGCCCACGCCCGTAGGACCCACGAATAGGAGCGAGGCGATAGGTTTGGTGTCGTCCAAAAGTCCCGCCTTCGACATCTGCACGGCTTGAACTATTGCTTTAACTGCCTCGTCCTGACCGTAAATCTGGCTCAGAATCCTCGGCGAAAGCGATTTCAAGATTGACTGCTCGTCTTCCTTTTCGGCTATGTTGTCGATTTTGCAAATTTTAGAAAGCACGTCGGCAATTAGCGCATTATCAACAGTTTGTGGACGTTTAGGCTTTGAAGTCTTTGGATTGATAAGCGGATGCAGTTCGCGGTATGCCCCTGCCTCGTCGATAAGGTCTATCGCCTTGTCGGGCAAGAACTTACCAGTGATATACTTTGCGCTTTTTTCGGCTGCGTAGCGCGTTACACCTTTATTATATTTAACGTGGTGAAAACTCTCGTAGTTTTCGATAAGTCCGTCGAGAATCTTAACTGTTTCATCGATAGAGGGTTCGTTAACCTCCACAGTTTGAAAACGGCGCACAAGTCCAGAGTTTTTTTCAAAATGTTTGGAGTATTCCTTAAACGAAGTGCTGCCTATAAAGCGGATAATGCCCTCGTCGATATGCGGAATAAGAATGTCGCCAATATCGAGATTGCTTTCGGCGCTTGCTCCCGTGCCAATAATGTTGTGAATTTCATCGATATAGACAATAGCCGCAGCCTTGTCGCGCTTTACGCCGTCCATCACCGATTGCAGACGCTGCTCAATGTCGCCACGGAATTGGCTTCCTGCTACAAGAGAACCTAAATTGATTTGGTATATCTTGCAGTCTTTCAAGCGTTTGGGTACGTCGCCATTTTCTATACGCTGAGCAAGACCGTATACGAGCGAAGTTTTGCCCACGCCCGGCTCGCCAATGTGCACAGGGTTGTTTTTTTGTTTTCGGCAGAGGATTTGGATAGTGCGGTCGAGTTCTTTCTCTCTGCCAATCAATTGGTTATGTTCTTTTAGTTTGTCGTTGATGCAGGTAACGTATTGTTTCCATTCATCGTCGTAGGTATCCTGATATTCGGGCGGAATTTGACTCTGTTCTGGCTCTTCCTCTTCCTCGGTTTTAGGATTTTCGGGTTTGAGGCTGCCGTCGAGACCAAATGTGAGCGCAATCGCCGACATAAGAATCTCTGTATCGTTGCCCGAATACTTGTGCAGCAGGTACGACGCCATACTGTCGGGCAGTTCTATCATACCCAAAAGCAGGTGGTAGATATCGAGTTCGTGTGCGCCGGTAGAGTTGGCAAGTTGCACTGCCACGCCGAGCATAACGCCAAACTGTTGCGACGGAGTTATTTGATAATCAACGCCTTCTGGCACTTTTTCCAAAGTGTCGATATATCCCAAAAGTTCTTTTCTAAACGCTTTGAGGTCTTGATTAAGCACGTGGAAAAGATGCTCCACCTCCTCTAACGTGGTGAGCGAGGCGAGCGTAAGTTCGGGGGTAACAAACTCCAAGTGCCGTTGTTTTGCAAGCATAAATGTAGCCTGCATTATCATTTCTGTATCGTCTGATTTATTGAGCATTTCCATTTTTATTCTGGGCTACAAGTTATTTTTAACGGAAAACCGTTGTTTTGAGCCAACTCTGTGGCTTTCAATGTTTTGCTTTGCGCAATATCGTAAGGGTAAACGCCCACAACTGCCTGACCTTCGATATGGATTTTCATCATCAGGTCTTGCGCTTCTTGCTTGGGCTTAAAAAACACGGTCATCAGCACCTCTACCACAAAATCCATAGTGGTAACGTCGTCGTTGTGCATAATCACCTTATAATTACGAGGTTTGCGCAGCCGCGTGCCTTCTTTTACCCGTGTGGAAGATTTTTTTTGAGTGTTAGCCATTAGTCGAAATATTTGTCTAAAATATCTTGAAACCTTTGCGGTGGCAGCGACGGACGGCCAGTCTTGGTATTGACAAAGCAAAGCGTTGTGGTGCCGGTGTTGAGCAGTTCGCCCGCCT
>JAFPYT010000029.1 GCA_017394445.1 Bacteroidales bacterium
AAATATAGAGTGTCCTTCGGTAGCCCACTGAGTGCGTTTTTCTTCGGCAATACGTTTTTGTTCTTTTTCGCGAGTTTCTATCATGCTGTCGCGCATCGAAACAAGGGCTGTGCCTATGGCGTTGTTTTTTATAGATACCTTATATTCAGCGTCTAAGTTGCCGTCTCGTATGTCGGATGCAAATTCGGCGGTTTGTTTTAGCGAGTTGGTGAGCGAGTGGAGCGACCGCAATATTGAATCAAATTCTGTGGTGTGCAAAGCTTGAGTGTTAGAGCTTGTTTCTATTTCAAAATTACCTCCGGCAATTTTTTTAACAATATCGCGGAGTGCGGTGAGAGGCTTGGTTATGTATCCCGAAATAATTATAACTGCTAAAATAAAGATAGTGAGCAGCAAAAACGAAATTATTACAGCCGAACCTTCTGCTTTTAATTGGTCGGCTTTGAGCGATATTGATGGGGTGATAGTAATCTGTGCAAAAAAATCGTTTGTGGATGGTATCGAGATTCGTTTGTTGTGAATATAAACGCTCTGATTGTCGTTTTCGGCAAGATTGGTTTCAATATCAGCTGAAAGATTTTCGCCGGTTTTTTCCATAATATTATATTGCTCCTCGGTAAAACGCAGAGTTTCTGTTATATAGTGGTTTTGAAACTCTTTTTTGCGCGAGTAGAATATTTTGCCGTTTTTGTCGGCGATAATTACGTATTGGTCTGACGGTATCAGCTCGTCGAGTATGTTTCGATAATATTTCAGGTCGATGTCGGCGCCAATTACACCGGCAAATTTATCTTTGTGAAAAAACGGAATAAGGCACACAAGCGTGTTGGTGATTTCTCCATCGATGTCGAGAGCGAGAATTTTTGACGCAAGGTCGTGCTTGGTGTCGCGATAAAGGTCGTAAACCTCTGTGGATGTGGCGAGTAAGTCGTTGGTGATTTCTGGTGTGTCGGTGTTTTCGTGACGTGTAATTTTGCCATACCATCCAATAGGGAATCCGGGATTTGTGTTTACCAGCAGACTGTCGCTATTGGTGAGAATATACGGTTCGGAAATTATAAAAACAGACTTAATGGTCTGATCTTTTTGTAGATACAACGACAGAGTGCTTACCGATATGTCTCTTGCTGCATTTCCTGTCTGCTGAATAAGAGCCGAAAGAGCATTGGCTTGAGCGTTGAGGTTGAATATTGTGGTGTTGAGTTGTTTTTCAAAAAACACAGTATATTTATCGGTGGTGATATTGTTTTGTTGCCGGCTGTAATCCGACAGTCTTTGGTCTACAACTTTGTGAAACACAAACAACACAGCGGCACACAGCAGTATAGCGGCAATCGATGCCGACATTACTACTTTCCATCTAATAGTGTTTAGTTTGTTATTTCTTGTTTTGTCGTTTTCCATTGTTGGTATGGTTTGCTACTTGTTTAAAAATTGTTGGTCGGTGAGTTTTTCGTTTTCTCTTTTCAACTTTTCAATCTCTTTTTTGTATTTTTTGATTTCGGCGTTTTGAGCAGCGTTTTCTTTTTCGAGTTTTTGAATCCGTTGCGAATAATCGTCGAGGCGTTTGCCTTCCTCGTGTAGTTTAAAGAGGTTTTTGGCGTTTTCTTTTACATACGAAATAGTGCTTGCAATATCTTCGGCAAGGTGCTCGATAAATTTTATGCGGTAATCTTCAAACTTGTCGGTGCGGCAGAGTTCTATTATACCATAAATTTCGTCTTTGAGCATAAGCGGCACTACAATAAGGTGTCCCGGTTTTGTGAATCCAAACCCCGAGCCAATTTTTATGTAATCGGCGGGAATATCGTCGATTATTTGAATATTTTTTTCTACTGCGCATGTTCCCACAATGCCTTCGTAGAGGCTGATTTTTTTCTGAACAAATTTTTTGTGGTCGGCGGCGTATGTGGCTTTCATTTCGAGGTGAATGTCGGTTGGATTGTCGTCCACATAGATGTACATGGCTGCGTAATTGGCTGCCATATAGTGTATAAGGTTGCGAGTGGTTTCGTCGCAGAGAGTGTCGATATTGTTGTTGTTTTTGCGCAGAATGTCGCCAAACTCGGCAAGACCGATGTTGATTTTGTCTTGAATTTCGTCGGCTTCGCGGCGCTTTTTGTACGATTCGTATTGCTCTTCAAGATTTTTCTTCATGTTGATGAGCGATATGCCAAGTTCGTCGTTTTCGCTTAGTAAGGGCAACTCTTTTTGTGTGTTGCCGCTGCCAATATCTTGTGTAAAAAGCTGTTTTTGTTTCAGATTGTTGATAAACAGGGCTAATTTTTTAGCCATTACGTTCATTTCGCTGTTGCTGTTTTCGTTGATGTCGGGCGGTGTGAGGTCGCCTTTGAGCATTTTTTCGAGATAGCCGTTCATCTTTTCTATCGGGTGGTTTACCGACGAGAATAGTATCAAGAAGAATGTTAAGCCTATTATAATAACCGAAATCTGCACCACAGCTACTATAGTGTTGGTTTTTTTCTTTTTTTCGGCACGCAGAATGTCGGATTCAAGAATCAGCTCATCAATATCGTTTTGCATGGTTTTGATTTGTGCCACAGCTTCGCCCTTGAATCCGTCGTTGTTGGCAAGACCAAGAAGCAACTGCTTAGAAAACACAAGGTTAAATGTCATCCGATATTCCGACAGCTGATCCATCAGTTTCGACATCTGATACTTTATCAAAATATTGCCTGTGTTGGTAGATTTTAGGATATTGTTGATGCCGTCGATTTGCTTGTTGAATTTTTCGTAATACTCTATGCTGCTGTTGTCTAAGAATGCTTTTTCGTTTTTGCAAGCTTCGTCAAACATTTTGCTCATGCCTGCGATTGTAAACTGAAATAGCGTTTTGCGCACAGTGTTGCGGTCGGTATTGAGGCGGCCGGCGTCTTCGATGAGGGCGTTGATGTCTTCTTTGGTTTTGGCTATTTCTTTAATTTTGCTTTGGTAGTTGTCGAACTCTTCGCGAAGTATCGATATTGATTGAACGGTTTTGCGGTTGAGCTCGGGCTCTACTTCTGATAATGTGTTGATTCCCTTGTCGATACGGGTGCACAGCTTGTTAATTTCCGACATAAGCGTGTCTTCTTTCTCTTTGTTTCGGGCAGAGGAGTAAAGACCAAAGAGCTCGTATTGCAGGTTACGGATTTCGCCGAGTTCGTTTTTCATTGTGGTTTCGGTTTTGTAACTTGCGTCTATTTTATTGTAGTTGATAGTCAGATATATAAACGACAGTCCTGTAAGTACGGCGTATGCCGCAAAACAGATGAGCATTATTCTGAATTTAAATTTTACCGATAACTGTTCGGGTGTGTTCATTTTGCCGTTTTTTATTTCTTAATATTAATAATTTGCAATTACAAAGGTAGCAAATATATTAGATAAAAACAAACATCTTGCCGTTTTGAGCAGAGTTTTATCTTGCTTTGTTTTGTTACAAAATTAACAAATTGTTTAATATATATATTATTTTACAAAAAATTTTGCAGAAAAAAATTGAAAACGTATTTTTGAACCCGAAAAATTATGTAGCAATTTTTTTATTAACACACTGATTATGTTTACCAAAGAATTAATTTCAAAGTTTGAAACTACTCCCACACCTTTTTATTATTATGATTTGTCGCTATTGCGCCGCACGCTTGACACTCTGTTTAAGGCGGCAAGCAAATATGGCTACAAAATTCATTATGCCGTAAAAGCTAATGCCAATCCAGTAATTTTAAAAACCATTTGCGAATATGGTTTTGGAGCCGACTGCGTTAGCGGCAACGAGGTTTTAAAGGCTATTGAATGTGGTTTTAGCCCGTCGAAAATTGTATTTGCCGGAGTTGGAAAATCCGACAAGGAGATCAACGATGCCTTGGCTCACGATATTTTTTGTTTCAACTGCGAATCTATACAAGAAATTCAGGTAATCAATCAGTTGGCTTTGCAGTGTGGCAAAATCGCGCGTATTGCCCTCCGTCTTAATCCCGGTATCGATGCCCACACCAATAAATGTATCAACACCGGATTGGAAGACAGCAAGTTTGGTATCAACTTCAACTACTTAGAAGATGTGGTTAAAGAGGTTATGGTGCTAAAAAATATCAACCTTGTGGGTATTCATTTTCATATTGGTTCGCAAATTCTTGATTTAGAGCCTTATCGCCTTTTGTGCCAACGCAGCAACGAAATGCAGCAAAAATTGCAATTGTTGGGACTCAACTTGCCTGAAATCAACCTCGGAGGCGGCCTTGGCGTTGATTATTACAATCCCGACCAAAATCCGATTCCCGATTTTGAAAACTTGTTAGATACAATTCATCAAAATCTTGACGTTCGCGAAGGTCAAAAAGTTCATTTTGAGTTTGGTAGAGCCGTAGTTGCGCAATGTGGCACAATGATTGCTCGTACTTTGTATACCAAGCCGGCAAGCAAAACCACGTTTGCAATAGTAGACGCTGGATTCAACGACTTGATTCGTCCTGCTCTTTACGGTTCGTATCACAAAATCGAAAATTTAACTTCGACTTCAAACGAAACCGATACTTACGATGTGGTAGGTCCTATTTGCGAATCTACCGACGTATTTGCTCAGGGCTACAAGCTGCCCGTTACTCAACGTGGCGACTTAATTGCTTTCCGTTCGGCGGGAGCATACGGCGAAATTATGGCTTCGCGCTACAATCTGAGAGATTTGGCAAAGGCATATTTTTTTGAATAAATTTTTTGAGGTAACAGAAAATTAATAAATTTGTAGCAAAATAAATTACGTAACATTCTAATGTTTATCAGTATGAAAAAAACATTTTTTTCATTTATCGTTGTGATTGCGGTACTTGCGGGCTCTTTATGTTTAACCAAAACGGCGTCTGCTCAAGACGATATTAACATTGGAATGGCCGAATCAATGGTGTTTAACGAAGACTTTTCGTCGGCAATTTCGCTCTATAAAAAAATGATTGAGATGGAGCCCGACAATGGTCTTTACCATTTCCAACTCGGTTTCTGTTACCTCAACACTTCTGCTAAAAAAGATTCTTCGATAAGCGAGTTTAAAAAAGCATACAGCACCTACAAACCAAAACAGCGCAAGGGTACTCAAGGTATCGAAACCGAATTTTATCTTGGACGTGCTTATCGCGTTAATGATTCTATCGACCAGGCACTTAGCACTCTCGAAAAACTGAAACGCCGCGTTTCTAACAAAAGATTTCTTGAAATTATCGACAAAGAAATCGACCTCTGCAACCTTACCAACGAAATGAAAAGCCATCCCGTGGAAATTCAGGTGCAGAATCTTGGCGCTATTGTTAATAGTGAGTTTTCTGACCACAGCCCTGTGCTTACCGCCGACGAATCGATGTTGCTCTTTACTTCGCGCCGCCCGTACAAAGGTCACGAGATTGAAGCCGACGACCAATACGATGAAAACATCTACATGTCGCGCAAATTAGAAACCGGCACATGGTCGGCACCCGAGCCGCTCAACGATAAAATCAATACCACTGAACACGAAGCTACTGTGTCGCTATCTTACGATGGTTCAGAACTTTATATCTATCGCGAAGATGATAATGGTACTCTGTTGCTGTCGAAATTTAATGGCGATGATTGGACAGAGCCTATTCCTCTCAACGAAAACATCAACACCAAATACCGCGAAACTGGTGCGTGCTTATCTACCGATGGTCAAAAGTTGTATTTTGCAAGCGACCGTCCTGGTGGATTTGGCGGATACGATATTTATGTATCGCAACGTCAGCCCGATGGATCGTGGGGCGTAGCAACTAACCTTGGCGATGCTGTTAACACTTCAGAAGATGAAGAGGGTCCGTTTATCTTGCCCGACAACTCAAAACTCTATTTTAGTAGCAAGGGACACAGAGGATTAGGTGGATACGATATTTTTTATAGCGATGCTACCGAGTTTGGCACTTGGTCGCGAGCTGTAAACGCAGGTTTCCCAATTAATACTGCCGAAGACGATGTATTCCTCTTTATTACGCCTACAAGTGCGCGTTCGTATTTTGCATCGGAGCGCAAAGATGGCATCGGCAGGTCCGACATTTATGTAATGGGTCTTCCCTCTGTTATGGAAACCGAGCTTACCGTTGTAACAGGTTTGGTTGGTGTGTGCGAAGGCAAAGTGCCCGAAAGCCTTATCACCATTCGTGATAATAGCCTTGGCATAACAAATACCGCAGTGCCCAACAAATCTACTGGCAAATATATCTTTATTGGCCGCCGCGCTCACAACTATACTATCACTGCTTCGGTAGATGGCAAGCAAGTTTATGCCGAAACTTTCGACATTGCCGCCAACGCCGACGATCAAATTACTTATAAGACAATTCAGCTCGACCCCGAACACAATTGTCCCGAGCCTCATGTGCCATCAGAAGAGCCTGAACACATTGCTGGTAAATTCTACGACGAAAATGGTGTAATGTACGATTGCCTTGCCGAAATCGAAGATATTTCGTTCCCCTTTGGCGATGCTAAGGCTCTCAAACCGAATGCAAGTCTTGATACACTTGCTAAGTATTTGAAAAACAACCGCGATGCCGTTGTAGAAATTAGAGCTTATTGCGATGCCAAAGGTAGTGCAGAATTTAACCTTAAGCTGTCGAAAAAGCGCGGACAAGTGGTCTACAACTATCTGCTTCAGCATGGTGTTCAACCTAAACAAATGATTGTTAATGGGTTGGGCGAAGAAAACCCAATTTCGTTTAATATTATTAATGGCGAATACGATGATGAATCCAAGGCTTACAACCGCCGTGTTGAGTTTAGAATGAAACAGCAGGGCTCTAAAGAGACTCTGTTGATACGACCGCTTACCACTGTTCCCGACAAGTATCTCAACCCGCTTTACCAAAAGGATTACGAAAAAGCACCGGGTACGCCGGAATCTGAAATTTAAAACAAGCGATGTTGCCACGATATGCAGAAGTAATATTACCGATTCCGCTGCCAAACCTTCTAACATACGTCATTCCCGACAATATGATAGAGCAATGCACACCGGGATGTCGTGTTGTTGTTCCGTGTGGCAAGTCAAAATTGTATTCGGGTATTCTCTGTAATATCACCGATAAAAAACCTGATTCGTACGAAATTAAGGAGATTGTGGAGCTCTTAGACCAAACTCCTGTGGTAACTCCTTATCAGTTAAAGTTTTGGTATTGGATTGCCAATTATTATATGTGTACAGTAGGAGAGGTGTATCGCGCTGCATTGCCCTCGGGAATGAAATTAGAAAGCGAAACCATCCTTTACCGCACTACAAAAGCTGCTGATTATAACTCGTTGAAACCTAAGGAACTAATGCTTCTTGGCGCGTTCAACGACAAGGTTACCGAAATACCAATGTCGAAAGTGGGAAAGATTATTTCTGCTAAAAACTATATTTCGGTGGTTAACAACCTTATAGCCAATGGTTATTTGATGCCCGACCGCATTATAGAAGAAAAAATTAAGCCAAAAACCGAAAAGTTTGTTTCGCTTCACGATAGCTTTACTCTTGAAATCCAATTCAAAGGACTTTTCGACGACCTTGAACGCCGTGCTCTCAAGCAGTTGCAAGTGCTAATGGCATATCTTGCAGGCGCAGGTGTAAAAATCGAAAACGGTGAAATTAAATGCCGTGGCGAAATATCTCGTCAAAAATTGTTGAGCAATTCCGACCTTTCGCCTGCCGCACTTTCGGCTTTGATTCAAAAATCCGTTTTTGTTGAAACCGAACGAGAGGTTAGCCGAATAGAAAAATACGATGGCGAAATAGAACTTTATCACGACCTTACGCCTCAACAGCAAACTGCTTTTGACCAAATTGAAAACCATTTTGCCGAAAAAAACACCGTGTTGCTTTATGGTATAACGGGAAGCGGCAAAACTGAAATATATATCAAACTGATTGATAAACTGTTAGCACAAGGAAAGAATGTCCTTTACCTTTTGCCCGAAATTGTGCTTACTTCGCAGATTATTAGGCGATTGCAAAAGGTTTTTGGAAATTCGGTTTGTATTTATCACAGCAAAATGTCGGATGCTGAGCGTTCCGAAATTTGGAAAAATATTATTTCGGGCGACGAACCAAAACTGATACTCGGTGTGCGTTCGTCGATTTTTTTGGCTTTCAAAAACCTTGGTCTTGTAATTGTGGACGAGGAGCACGAAACTTCGTTTAAGCAATTTGACCCTGCACCGCGCTACCATGCACGCGATTGTGCTATTGTGCTTGCGCAGATAATGGGTGCTAAGGTGCTTTTGGGGTCGGCTACGCCATCGTTAGAATCGTTTTTTAATGCCAAAAGCGGGAAATATGGTCTTGTGGAGCTTACCAAGCGTTTTTCGGAGCATGGACAACCGCAATATCTGATTGTCAATACATTAGAGGCTGCTAAACGCCGTCAGATGAAATCGCTGTTTTCGCCGCAACTTTTGGGCGAGGTGAAAACATGCATCGAAAATCACGAACAGACATTATTATTTAGAAACCGCCGAGGATTTTCGCCTTACGTTGAATGTCAAACTTGCGGATGGATTCCCGTTTGCGAAAACTGCGACGTTAGCCTTACTTACCATAAGCGCGACAACCGTCTTGTATGTCATCATTGCGGTTATAGCATCGAAATGCCGCATCATTGTATGGCGTGTGGCGATGTATCGTTAAAGACTATGGGTTTTGGAACCGAAAAAATTGAGGACGAAATAAAACTCTTTTTCCCCGAAGCCCGTATTTCAAGATTGGATTCGGATGTTACCACATCGCGGTCGCGTTACGAAAAAATTATTTCGGATTTTGAGGATGGCAATATAGATATTCTTGCTGGTACGCAGATGATTTCAAAAGGCTTTGATTTTAAAAAGCTTAGACTTGTGGCAATACTCAATGCCGATAGTATGTTGAATTATCCTGATTTTAGAGCCGAAGAACGTGCATATCAGTTGATTACGCAAGTTGGAGGTCGCGCAGGTCGTTCGCAACTAAAAGGCAAGGTGCTTATTCAGACAAATAACGCCGAACATCCTGTATTTCAAGATATTATTTCAAACAATTATATGCTAATGTATAATCGTTTGATAGCCGAGCGCAGCAAATTTCTTTATCCGCCGTTTACAAGGTTGATAAAGATACAATTGAAGCACAAAGAACCGCATTTGCTTGATTCTGAGGCGGATCGTCTTGCCGGAATTCTTCGTAATTCGTTTGGCGCAGGTGTGCTTGGCCCTGAATACCCGCTTATAAGCCGTATTCAAACACTATATATAAAGGAGATAATGCTAAAAATAAGCCGAACCCATTATGGCGACGCTGCCAAAAAGATTATCACTGACGCAATAGGATATGTAAAGTCAACCGCAACGCACGCGGGATTAATAGCCGCTGTAAATGTTGACCCTGTTTAACGAATTTTATTAAAACATCATAAAACGTTATCAAAAATGAGATTATCATCAAGAATCAACAGAGTGGCCGAATCGCAGACGCTTGCGATGAGCCAAAAGAGCAACGAACTAAAAGAGCAAGGTATCGACGTTGTGAACCTGACCGTTGGTCAGCCCGATTTTTTCACACCCGACAACGTTAAGGAGGCTGCCAAAAAAGCCATCGACGAAAATTACTCTTTCTATTCGCCCGTACCGGGTTACAAAGATTTGATTAAGGCAATTCAAGGTAAATTTAAACGTGAAAACAATCTTGAATATGCTGAAAATCAGATTGTAGTATCTACCGGCGCAAAACAGTGCCTTGCTAATGCTATGCAATGCCTTTTTCAAGAGGGCGACGAGGTGATAATTCCCACACCTTATTGGGTTTCGTATATCGAACTTGCGCACTTGTGCAACGCTAAGCCTGTGATTATCGAAGGCAAACCCGAAAATTATTACAAAATTACTCCTGAGCAGCTTGAGAAGGCTATCACACCAAAAACTCACGGCTTTATTCTCAATGCTCCGTCTAACCCCTCGGGAAGCATTTACACCAAAGACGAGCTCAAAGCTCTTGCCGATGTGCTTGCTAAATATCCCGAAATCGCTATTATTTCTGACGAAATTTACGAACATCTCAATTATGTTGGCAAACACGAATCTATTGCGCAGTTTGCTAATGTTTACAATCAAACAATTGTAATCAACGGTCTTTCAAAGGCTTACGCTATGACTGGCTGGCGTCTTGGCTATATGGCTGGTCCTGTTGAGGTGGCTAAAGCTTGCAAAAAACTTCAAGGTCAAACCACTTCGGGAACATGTTCTATTACACAACGTGCTGCTATTGAAGCACTTAATGGCGACCAATCTATCATCGCTAAAAACAACGAGGTGCTTGTAAAACGCCGCGACCTTATGGTAAAATACCTCCACGAAATTCCGGGTGTAAAACTCAATGTGCCTCCTGCCACATTCTACACATTCCCCGATTTTTCGGCTTACTATGGCAAAAGTTACAATGGCAAGGTTATCAAAGGATCTGACGATCTTTGCGACTTCCTTCTTAATGTGGCTCACGTGGCAACAGTTGCCGGTAGCGCATTTGGCGTAGATGCTTGTATACGTATGAGTTACGTTGTTGACTTCCCCCGTATCGACGAGGCTTTCAAACGTATCAACAAGGCTTTGGCATTGTTGAAATAATTTTTATTCCATATTTCTTTGTAGAGACGTGCCATGGCGCGTCTCTACATTATTATTTAAACCACCTATGAAAAGATTTTTATTTATTCCAACCTTTGCTTTGTTGCTTAGTATTAATGCACAAGCACAATTTGCACCACAAATACAAATTCCCGATGGAGCTAAACCTTTAGCTACCAATATCAGCCCAAACTCATATCCTTTTATATTAAAAGATAAAAAAGTAGCATTTTCGCTTAATGCTCCCACAGCCAACATGGTTCAAGTGGATATCTGTGGCAAAAAGTATGATATGACCAAAAACGACAAAGGCGTATGGTATGTTGAAATTCCTGAGCAAGTGCCTGGTTTTCATTATTATGCGTTGGTAGTAGACGGCGTTTCTGTTAATGACCCTGCCTCCGAAACTTTCTATGGTTGCGGCAAAATGATGAGCGCAGTGGATATTCCCGAAGATAATACCGAAGATTTTGAAATTCAGAACGTTGCCCACGGTCAAGTATCTATCCACAACTATTATTCAAAGGTAGATAACGAATGGCGTCCGCTGTGGGTGTATACTCCCGCAGGCTATTCCGATGACCTTAAAAAGCGTTACCCCGTAGTTTATATTCAGCACGGCGGCGGCGAAGACCATCGAGGATGGGTTCAACAGGGGCGTTTGGCAAATATTATGGATAACCTTATTGCTTCTGGTCGTGCTGTGCCAATGATTGTGGTATGTGCCAATGGAAATGTTAAAAAACGTGTTCCGGGTTATCCAGCTTACTCTGCACAGGGAATGCAAACCTTTAAGCAAGAGATGGTTGAAAACATCGTCCCCTTTGTTGATAAAAACTTCCGTACCAAAGCCGATGCTCAAAATCGTGCCATGTGTGGATTGTCGATGGGAGGGGGGCAGTCGTTTTACGTTGGATTGCTTACGCCCGAAGTGTTTGCAAATGTGGGTATCTTTTCCACTGGAATGTTTGGCGGAATACAGGGTTCGGCTAATTTCAACCTTGAAAAAGAGTGCCCCGGAATACTTACCGACACTAAAAAATTCAACAGCCAACGCAAGGTGGTTTACATCAGTTGTGGCGAGCAAGACCCCCGCATCACATACAACAAAGCCGTTGTTAAAACAATGCAAGATGCAGGTGTAAATGTGGTTTTCAACTCTTTCCCTGGCGATCACGAATGGCAGCCGTGGCGTAAATCTATTCGCGATTTTGCACAGAAACTATTTAAATAAGGTGTATTTGTTTTAAAAAAAGTCAAAAAATTGTGTTTGCCAATACGCAAATATTTTGTAACTTTATTGGCAGATATTTTTTGTAAAATCATGGACAAAAGCCCAAAGAAAGAGACCATTATTGGCAATATGATGAAGGTTCTTGTACCCCTGGTATTCTTTTTGGTATTGGGGGTGAACCTTACTTTGTTTTTGATTATTCGCCATAGCAACAAGGATTCACTGAGTCAGGCGATGGACGAAATGGTCAAGAATAATGCCGATTATATATCTAAGCATTTCGAAAACGTTGTATTACAGCTGGAAATGCTTTCGGAGTTTCGCTCTACTCAGCGTATTAACGATACTGTCAGCCTTGGTATGATGCAATTGCTTGTAGACAAAAGCGAAGGTTGGTTTCATTACGGCGGCTTTTCTAATTACGAAGGTTATACCATTACCACACTTCCCGACACCAACCATACATTTAAAATCACCCCGAAGATTATAAAGATGGTTACCAAAAATCGTTTTTTTGTATCCGATCGTCGTCCTGCACGTGATGGTAAGGGTGATGTTTTTATTATTCATGCGCCGTTTATGCAAAAAGATACTATGACAGGACTTGTTTCGGTAGCTTTGGATGCGCAGCGGGTTAGCGATTTGGTGTGCAACAAAAAAGTGCTTGGCGATGGTGTTGGAATGATAGTTACAAGCGATTCGGCACTTGTGCAAGCGTCTAATGTGCATCCTGAATGGATTAATAAATTTAAACTTACCGATTCTTCTATCTACAAAGGGCTTGATATTATTGGCAAAGAGATAACGGCAGGTCATGATTTAGAATATCCTATGGATATTGAGCATCCTTCTGGCGAAAGGTTTGCTTTGCTTTGGCGGAAAATCGATTATACCAACTGGCACTATGTATTTGTGATGCCTGTGCAAACGTTAAAAAACCGCAACATGATATTAATCAGGTTGTTTTATATTTTTGTGCCGTTGGCAATTATTCTTTTTGCTGTGGTGCTTTATTGGCTTGTTTCTAAGTATGTTAACAGACCAGTGCAATATCTATTGAAAGCAACAGAGTATTTTGCGGCGGGAAAACTATACAAGGTGTCCGAAATACGTTCTTTGCGCAACGATGAGATAGGTAAGATGCTTGACGGTATTGCAGAAATGTCGCGCAAATTGCAGTCGATAACCTCTGATATACGCACCAAGGCAGCTTTGATTGTGAGTGATAGCCGCGAACTCAACACCTCGGCAGAGAATATTTCAGAAAGCGTAGCTAATCAGTCGATGGCAGCCGACGAAATTAATGCTGTGATGGGATTAATGCAAGAATCTATTTCGCGTAGTTCGTTGTATGCGTCTGATACACAGCGTACAAGTGAGCAAATTGTTGGTAGTATGAATTCGGTATCGCAGGTTATTGCCAAATCGCTTGAAAGTACAAAACAGATTACCGAAAAAATCCATGTTATCAACGAGATAGCCTCTAAAACCGACCTTCTTGCTATCAATGCCGCAGTAGAAGCTGCCAAAGCTGGCGACGAAGGAAAAGGCTTTGCTGTGGTGGCAGGTGAAATTAAAAAACTTGCAGAACGCTGTCGCGCTGCCGCCGTAGAAATCGACGAAGCCGGCGCCGATAACATTCAAATTTCGGAACGTGCTTATAAACAGTTTGGACTTTTACTCCCTGCGGTAAATGCGGCAGGCGAAAAAATTTCGTCTATAGCCGCTACTATTAAAGAAGAGGAGGAAAGTTCGCAACAGATATTGTTGTCTATTCAGCAACTTGCCGAAATCGCTGCCAATAACGCTAATGCTGCAGAAGCTATGCTCAAAAAGGCTGAAATATTTTCTAAGTATGCCGACGGTCTTGTTGAGGTTGTCAACTTTTTCAAGAGCGAAGAATCTGACCGTGCGTTGGCTATTAAACGCCAACTCGAAACTCATTTGGCAGAGCTCGAACGGCTCAAGGATGAATATAATGCAAGAAGTTTTATTGAAAATACTGATATCAAAAATAATATAAACGACAATAATACAACCACTTAATATAGTTATTATGGCAAAATCCGGTATATTTCACCACCGAGGACGCAGTCTTTGGGTAAAGTTGACTTTGATTTCAATTCCCATAGTGGCGTTGATTATTATTTTCTCTGATTATTATATCTTTAAATCGTCGTACGATAAAAACAGGGAAACTATTCATAGTATGGGTTTGCAAATGCTTGAAATTCAAAGTAATAACATTTCTAAC
>JAFPYT010000336.1 GCA_017394445.1 Bacteroidales bacterium
AAAGGGAGGTAATTAAAATGCTAGCAATTGAAACAAAAAAGCTAACTAAAAAATTTAAAACTATGAGTTATCACAACTCAATAAAAAATGATTTCCTTTTGTTGATTACAAAGTAAGGGGATTTTTGATTTTTTTGTTAGGATTTTGGTTTTATAAAATGGTAATTTGGGCGCAAAATGCACCGAAAAAAAGATGGTAAATTAGGATTTTTGTTTCGGGTTTTTGTATTAACTAACTGATAATCAATGTTACAAAAATCCTATTTTTGTTTTCGGTATTGAGATGGAGTTATGCCGCAAATTTGTTTAAACACTCGCGAAAAATACGACACATCGTCGAATCCGCACTTGGCGGCAATATCTCCAATGGGCGCAAAATAATCGGAATCTAACATTTTTTTAGCAATACCTATGCGCAGTTTAATAATGTAAGCCGTGGGGTTGAGACCTGTAACAGCCATAATTTTGCGGTTTAATTGCGAACGGCTCATGCACATATCCGAAGCCACGCTTTCCACATCGGGACGACCGTTGCGCATAGCAGCTGTAATCTTGTCGTTGAGACGGGTGAGAAACTCCTGATTTTTTTCAGTAACAACGGTTTCAATCTCTTTTTCTTCTTCGGTAAGTTCGGGAGCTTTTTCGTCGGGTGGCAATTCTGCCGACTGATTGGTATCGTTGGTAATTCCAAATTTTTTACGCAAAAGGCGGTATTTTTCCACAATATTGCGAATTGTAAGCAAAAGTTCTTCGCTGCTAAACGGTTTAAAAAGATACGCATCGGCACCGGCCTCAATACCACGTATTTTATCGGTTTCGCTGGTCTTGGCGGTTACCATAATAATAGGAATGTGTGCCGTAAGTCCATTATCTCGGATTTTTTTAGTTAATTCAAAACCGTCCATTCCTGGCATTTTTACGTCGGTGATGATAACATCTGGCAATGTTTGAACAGCCTTTTCGTAGCCATCTTCGCCGTTGAATGCGTATGTTACATTATACAAAGCATTTAACTCGCTACCAATAAAGTACGAAATATCCGAATCATCTTCTATTACAAGAATGTCCTGATCAGAAGGCGTTTGCTGAGTAGATAGAATATTGGCAACAAGCGGAGTGTCCTCATTTTCAAATACATCCTTAATTGGGAGCGTTACTGTAAAAACTGTGCCTTTGGTACTACTGCTAACGGTAACATTACCGCCGAGAGCCTCAGTACAGATTTTTACAAGCGAAAGACCTACGCCAGTGCCAGTGGTGTTGTCGGTTTCGCCGGCGCGGTAAAATGTGTCGAACACGTGCGGAAGGTGCTCTGGCTTAATGCCTTTGCCGGTATCTGCCACGCTGAGCACAAATTTTTTGTCGGAAAAATGGCTTGTAACATCAATTACACCATATTCAGCGGTATATTTAATGGCATTTGCCACAAGATTTGAGACGATTTTTTGCAAATATTCGGGCTCAATCATCGTGATAAGGCTTGTTTCGCGCGGACGATAGTTGAGGGCAATATGTTTTTCGTTGGCGTAATAATCCAAACCCTCGATTATCATACGAATATGTACCACAATATCACCTTGTTGCAATTTTGGCGGGTCGATTGCCGATTTTATTTTTGAAATATCCAAAAGACTATTAATCAGCGTTAAAAGTCTATTACCCTGACGTTCAATACGTTCGCCCGAAGATTTTGCCTCCGATTGGTCTTTTTGCAAACGGCGGGCAAGTCCAAGAATAACGGTGAGCGGCGTTCGGAATTCGTGAGTTACATTGGTAAAAAATTCCTCGCGCAACTGTTGAATTTTTTTGGTAAGCTGCTGTGCGCGGGTCTTGATTTTTATTATGTAGATAAGACCCAATATAATGATAATCATTGATATAAGTATCACCAATGTAGTTATCACAATGCGGTGGTTTTCTTTAACCTTTTCTTCGTTGATAAGTTGCAGTTTGTCGGTTTCGTATTTGATGCTGTAGTGCGATAGTTGAATGGCGGTTTCTTCGCGATACATACTGTCGGCAAGAAAAGTGTAACGTTCGAGATATTTAAGAGCAAGAGCAGGGTCGGTTTCTTTAAGACTTGCTGCAAGTCCTCGGCAGGCATTTTTTTCGTTGTAAGAATTACCTGTAATTTTGGTAAGTCGCAGAGCCTCAGCATAAAACTTTGCAGCCTCCTCGTTGTCGCCACGGTGTTGATGTATTCTACCCATCTGAATATAGCAGATAGCAAGCGAATGGTAATTGTGAGCAGAATCTATCAATGGTATTGCTTTGCGAAGTATTCTTTCGGCTTTTGAAAGACTATCTAATGCAATGTAAGTTTCCGACAATTGCGAAAGGCGAACGGCAGCTTTGGCATCGCGATGACCGGCACTATCGATTTGATATGCCTGATATGCATAACGATACGATTCGTGAGGATTGTTCATTTTCATGTAAATTTCCGAAGCCATTCCAAGACGTATTGCCATTTTGTCGCCTCTGTTGAGCTGTTTTTCGGTGTCGATGGCTTCAAGAATAAACCTTTCTGCGGCTTTTGGCTGGCCTATAGCAAGATACAATGCTGCCAAATTGCTCAACGACGATGAAATATTTGCCAAATCGCCCGAAATTGAATCTAACTTGTAACACTCTGTTTGATAAACTAATGCATGAGGGAAATCGCCTTTTACTTGCAAACTTATGGCAAGTGTATTGAGCACATCGCCAAGATAAGTGGTATTGTTTTGAGCGCGACAAAGGTCGAGTGCTATCTGATTGTAATATACACTTTTATCAAAATTGTTGTCGTAATAATACCACGTTCCCACCCACGAGAGCACAGCTATTTGCATATCTGAAGTGTCGGCGTTGGTATAAACGTATGTGGTGTCGGTAAATTCTTGACTATCAAGGTATGCAAACAATTTGTTGGCTACTACAATTCGGTCGTTACCTTTGCTTTGGGCAAAGAGATTGTAGTAATAATCTACGCTGTCGATTTGAGCAAATGTGGTTTGCAGCGCAACTAATAAAAGTGCCGTTAGTAAAAGAAATCGGTTCATCGTTTTATAATGCAAAGCAAAGGTGTGAAAAAAATCTTAAAATAAAAAAATATTTTATAAATTTGCGCAAAAACGAAAGCAAAAATGACCATAGATAAACACCTTCATATAATAATATTTGAATTATTGATAGCATTTTCAAGTTGCGACAAATTGGTAGACGACAACATCGACGCTATTACCAACGATGATGAGAACTGTGATTGTTTTCTTTCGGAAGAACCTGAATTATACGATGTTACAATAAAAGTTACCATCAACGATCAAAACGCCGCAGTGCCCGTTAGTGTGTTTTATGGCAATGTAGAACGCAATAATAAGGTTACCACTATTACCACCGAACAGCAATTTTGCACCGTTACCCTAAAACTCAACCACGATTACACATATATGGCAAAATACCTAAAAGGTAGCGATACTATTTATGTGCCTGTAAAGGCGCGACTTAGTTCATCAAAATACGTTTGCCACGAAAATACCTGTTGGACAATAAACAATAATGTTATAAATCTTAAACTTAAATAAAATGGTAAAAAAATTTTTCTACGCAGTAAGTGCCGCTTTATTAATTGCAGCAATGTCGTCGTGCGGCAACGGCGAACAAAAGAAAGAAAACAACAATCAAGAGCCTGCCGCTCAACCCACTGAGCAAACCACTCAAGAGGCTAAACCTGCCGACAACGCTCAAGCAGCCCCAAAAGACACTAACAAAAAATATATGTGTGTGGCTTGCAACGATTATTTCGACAACCCTGGCGACTGTCCAACATGTGGAATGGAACTCGTTGAAAATGTGGATTATAAGGAATAATTATTTTTCCAAATACTTGTATTTGATTTGCCGTTGCTGCCATCGCTCGCGGGCAAACTGCTGCATGTCGGCAACGGTATCTTTTTCGTCGATAATCTCAAATCCAAGAAGGGTTTCGATTATATCTTCCATAGTGGCAATGCCGTCAACTCCGCCGTATTCATCTACCACAAGGGCAATTTGTTCTTTCTTTTTAAGAAGGTCTTCCCAAAGCGAAAACACAGGTTTTGTATTGGGAACTACCACTATATTACGTTTTAAATCGCGGAGTTTTAATAAGTTATGGTCTTCGGCAAGGCTCTCCATCACCTGCTGACGAAACACATAACCTACAATATTTTCGTCGTTGCCAATATAAACGGGAATGCGCGAAAACCGCAGATAATCTTTATTATCAAGAAATTCGCCAAGAGTCATATCTGCATCGGCAGCCGAAACTACCACACGAGGAGTCATAATGTCGCTCACACGGTAGTTTTTTAGTTTCATAAGGTTTTGAATAATAGCATTTTCGGTTTCTTTGAAAACGCCTTCTTCGGTGCCGATGTTGGCAAGTGCCGAAATTTCTTCACGGCTGATGGTGTGAGAAGTGGTGTTTTTCTTAAAAAGTTTTGTAAGTTGCAGAATTATAATAACAAGCGGAAATGTAATCACAGCCGTAATGGTAATCATGTGACCCACAAGACCCGAAAGTTTTTCCCAATATTTTGCACCAATGGTTTTGGGCGTTATCTCCGAAAATACTAATATCAAAATAGTTAGCAATGCGGACACAATGCCAAGACTTTCGCTTCCGTACACCTTAGCGGCTTGCGCTCCCACCATGGCAGCTCCGGCAGTGTTGGCAATAGTGTTAAGCGAAAGAATAGCTGCAAGAGGCTTATCTACATTCTGTTTAAGCCGGCACAACCGTCGCACGCCTTTTTGCTTTGAATTTTCGTTTATCTTTATAAATGTAGGCGTTAAGCTGAGCAATACGCTCTCCATAAGCGAACACAGAAACGAAATTAAAAGCGATGCAAGAAAATATGTTATTAATAATCCCATAATAAAATAAATGTAGAGACGTGCCATGACGCGTCTCTACAAATGATATTTCAATACAATTTATTTTACATTACCAACCTTGATAAGGTATTCGGCAATTTGAACGGCGTTGAGAGCCGCACCTTTGCGAATCTGGTCGCCAGAGAGCCAGAGAGTAAGTCCGTTTTCGTCGGAAATATCTTTGCGGATACGTCCTACGTAAACATCATCGTGACCTGCGGTTTCCAAAGGCATAGGATAAACGAGGTTGGCAGGGTCGTCTTTTAATTGACAACCAGGAGCTGCTGCAATTGCTTTCTGAGCCTCTTCTACGCTAATGGGCTTTTCGGTTTCGATCCAAACCGATTCGGAGTGCGAACGAAGCGACGATACTCTCACGCATGTAGCCGAGCATTTTACGTCGGAATGCATAATTTTGCGAGTCTCGTTGTACATCTTCATCTCCTCTTTGGTGTATCCGTTGGGCTGGAAAACGTCGATTTGAGGTATTACGTTGTAGGCAAGCTGGTGAGGAAATTTCTTAACCGTTACAGGTTTGCCGTTGATAATTTCGGTGTATTGTTGCTCTAATTCTGCCATAGCGGCAGCACCTGCGCCCGATGCCGACTGATAGCTCGACACATGGATGCGCTTGATGTGAGATATTTTTTCTAACGGCTGCAATACCACAACCATCATAATTGTTGTACAGTTGGGATTGGCGATAATGCCACGGGGACGGGTGAGGGCATCCTCGGCGTTGCACTCAGGAACTACCAAAGGAACATCCTCGTCCATACGGAACGCGCTTGAATTGTCGATCATTACAGCTCCGTATTTAGTGATGTCGGTGGCGAATTCTTTTGATGTGCCTGCACCTGCCGACGTAAAGGCTATGTCAACGTCTTTAAAATCGTCGTTGTGCTGTAAAAGTTTTACTTCGTACTCTTTACCCTTGAATGTGTATTTGGTGCCAGCACTGCGCTGCGATCCAAACAATACTAATTCGTCAATGGGAAAATTTCTTTCGGCGAGTATACGTAGAAACTCCTGTCCTACTGCTCCGCTCGCACCTACTATCGCTACTTTCATCTTAGTTATGTGTTTAATAAAAATTTGTCAAAATTACACATTTACGGCGTTTTGCAACTGCTTATTGGCAAATTTAATTATCATTTAATATTTGACACATATTTAATATCAATAGCTATATTTTATTTTACTTTTGCAAACACAAAACAATTATTGCAAAACCAAAACATAACAATATGAAAATAAGATTTTTAATACTATTTATCACAGCATTTGCCATCAATGTTTCGGCTCAAAATGCAAACAATGGATTCGACGTAAGCAACATGAATCCAAAAATAAAGCCAGGCGACGATTTTTTTGAATATGCCGCAGGAGAATGGTTAAAAAAACATCCTATTACCCCTGAATATCCTCGCATTGGACAGTTTACTCTTCTCGACAAGCTTAACAGAGAGCGTGTTAGAGACCTTATTACAGGAATTTCGGCAAGCAACGCCCAGCATGGCTCTAATCAGCAACTCATTGGCGACCTTTACCACCTTTTGATGGACAGCGTCCGTCTAAACCACGATGGCGCAGCACCTATAATGCCTTACCTCAATGCCATCGACCAAATTAAAAACATCAAAGAATACCAGATAGAAGCGGCAAAACTATCGCTTTATAATATTAATATCATGCTGTTTGATATCGACTGCGACGCCGACAGGGAAGATGCTTCCAAAAATCTTATCTACATTTCGCAAGATGGTTTGGCGTTGAGCAATCCCGATTATTACCTTCTGCAAGATAGCATTTCGGCTAAAATCCGAAATAGTTACAAGCTGTATATTCAAACATTATTTGAACTTGCTGGCACCAACACTATCGAAGCCAAGCAAAACGCCGCCGATATTCTTGATTTTGAAATCAGTATTGCCCAAAAAAGCCGTTCGTATACCCAGCTACGCAAAATCAAAGAAAACTACAACAAGATGTCGTACCGTGCACTTGTAAACGATTATTCTGGTATCGACTGGGGCAATATTTTCTTGTTTTCGGCTATTCCAGCTGTGGATTCGGTAAGCGTAAACCAGCCAGAATTTATTAAGGCTGTGGAAGATTTTTACGCCAACACCAAACTTGATTTGCTTAAAACATACGCCAAGTTTACAATTCTATGCCACTGCGACGATTTGCTCGACGACCGTTTTCAAAATGCCTCTTTTGATTTTGCTAAGGTGCTTTCGGGTGCTACCAAAAACAAACCGCGCTGGGAACGATCGGTAACGTTTGTCAACTCAAAACTCGGAATGGCTGTTGGTAAACTTTATGCCGAAAAATATTTCCCCGAATCGAGCAAAGCCCGTATGATGCAGATTGTAAAAAACTTGCAAACAGCACTCCGTCAACGTATTGCCGAATCGCAATGGATGAGCAATACCACCAAAGCCAAAGCCTATCAAAAGCTCGACAGTTTTTACGTAAAAATCGGTTACCCCGACAAGTGGAAAGATTATTCTGGTTTGGAAATCGACCCAAAGAAATCTCTTTTAGAAAACGCTTTTGCCATTGCTAAATTCAACAACCGCGACTTTATCAACCGCCACGTAAACAAACCAACCAACCGCGACGAATGGTATATGACACCTCAAACAGTCAACGCCTACTACAATCCGCCTACCAACGAGATTTGTTTTCCAGCAGGTATTCTTCAGCCCCCGTTTTTCAACCCCGATGCTGACGAAGCATGCAACTATGGCGCTATAGGAGTGGTGGTTGGACACGAAATGACTCACGGATTCGACGACCAAGGCGCTCAATACGACCTCAACGGCAACCTGCGAAATTGGTGGACAGAATCTGACCGATTGCAATTTGAAGCACGCACCGATGTAATGCGCAAGTTTTTCGACAATATTGAGGTTCTCCCCGGCGTACACGGCAACGGCAGCCTCACCCTCGGCGAAAATATTGCCGACAATGGAGGTCTCAACATTTCGTTTCGTGCAATGCAAAACTATATGAAAGAGCATCCACTTGCACCAATCGACGGCTTAACACCAGCACAACGTTTCTTCCTTAGCTACGGACTTATTTGGGCAGAAAACCGCACCGAACAAAGCCTCCGCGACCAAGTGAAAAACGACCCGCACTCAAATGCCCGTTGGCGTGTTAACGGAGCTCTGCCTCATATCGACGAATGGTACAAGGCATTCAATATCAAAAAGAACAGCAAACTCTATGTGGCTCCGAATAAGAGAGTGAGAGTGTGGTAGTGATAATGCATAAAAATAAAAAATCCGGTGGGAATTTCCTACCGGATTTTTTATTTTTAAGGTAAGCTAATGCTTAAATAAGCACTTTATAAGTATTGTTACCTATTTTAACAATCAGCACACCATTTTGATTGATTTTGATTTCTTCTTTTGTAGATTTTGTTTTGGATGTTGTTATTATGCGACCGTTGAGGTCAACAATTTCGTATTTGGTGTCGGCAGGAGCGTTTTCGATGTAAATTGTGCGGTTGTAAGACCAAACGTTGATATCTGATTTTTTGTCTACAGTAGCCACTGGAGTTTGTTCTTCTTCTTTTCCCTCAGTAAACGATGGAATTTTGTCTACGCCAATTTTTTGAACCCAAATATCGCCATTGGCAACTTCGGCAACACCGTTTTTCAAAAGGTTTAAAACTGTGCCGTCGGCAAACTCGTCGGCAGTACGGGCGTATTCATCGGCATTAGCTTTTGATGCCAAATAATAAGAGTTGGCAATAACGCCATAATAAGTATTATCACAAATAGCTCCAGACTCAGCATTTAACTCAAATTTTGCCAACCCAGCATAGTGGCAATTGGCTATAATGCCAGAATTATCATAACATATTCCGCCACAACCACCATGGTCTTCTTCAGTTGAATAATAATAAACATTATCGATAGTGGCTGTACTCCAACAGTTTATAATCTTACCACCATTGATACCACAAAAAGAACCTAAATAAGCAGAATTACCACCTCCTTGGAAATACGAATCCTTAATACCAAGATTCTTGATAGTGCCATGATTCTCCATAACCATTCCACCCTGGAAGTTGTTTCCATTATAAATACCACTAATGGTATGTCCCTGTCCATCTAATACGCCATAAATACGTAAACTACCAAACCATGGAGTAAAAGTATCTACCGACTCTTCGTTAAGAGTGCCATCAGCTTTAAGTACGTTTTTGTTAATCTCTATATCGGCTGTAAGCACGGCACTTGTTTCATTAATGATATTTTCATAAAAATCACAATTACTTTTGAGCCACCACATTAACTCATCAGCGTTGGATATCTGATAAACACCGTCAATAGTCTTGGGTTCGTTAGGATTTTTTACCACGTTGACAGTAAAATTTTCTGTCAAAGGATAAAACGATATCGATAAGTTTTTTTCGCCCAATACGCTAAATTGTGGAAAATAACGGGTAGCCATATCAATTACCTCCTCAGAACCGTCTTCAAACGTAATCTTCATAGTTCCCGACAAGTGGTTGCTGTATTGATAAGCCTCCTTGTTGACACCAGAAAGGTCTATCGACTTGACAGTTTTAGCTGGTTCGATAACTTGTATGGTTTGAGTTTTTGTAAGACCACCAATTTGCACAGTAACCTCTTGCTCTCCTAATTTGGTAACATCAAATCCTGTAATCTTGGCACGGCTAAAAGGAATGGTTTTAA
>JAFPYT010000337.1 GCA_017394445.1 Bacteroidales bacterium
CCGAGGTCTTGACAAGAATACATATTCATAGTCGTGGGTCATTTTATAGACTAAATCCGTCTTATCTACATAGACACAATTACCTTCGATAATTTTACTAAATATTTGAGTGTCAACAGGGTATCTGCGGGTTTCCATATTTTTACGATATTAAGTTACAAATACAAAGGTATATATTTTTTTGAAAAGATTATCAAATGTTAGAAAAATTGAGTGTAAGAACCCCAAATAAATTTGGATAAAAGTAACCTAATCTCTACCTTTGCATTTAATAGTTGTAACCCACACACACTTATGTTAAAACTTTTTCTCCTATCCCTATCGCAATCTGCCTGCCTTGCCGCTGGACAGGTTTTTTTGAAAATTTCTATGAAAAATGCGCCCAAATTTTCGTTTACTTGGCCTGTTATCAAAGATTATCTCACTAATTGGAATCTATTGTTTTCGGGTCTCAGTATGGGTGCCGCCACGCTTTTGTGGTTTTATATTCTCAAACACGTGGATTTTTCAATTGCCTATCCTTTAATAAGTTTCAGTTATGTGTTTGGAATGTTGGCTGCTGTTTTTATTTTTCACGAAAGCGTTCCGCCTACCCGATGGATAGGCCTCGCGCTTATAGTTTCGGGTGCATTTTTAATTTTGAAATAAAAATTGGCAAACGTTTTTGTTTACCATTATGCCCGTAGTTTTAGCCCTTACAAATTCTTCTGAGGCGTAAAGGTATCCACCGAATTTGTTGTAATTGCCCCAACTGTTTTTTACAATGTAAAATTTATTGCCATCGAGGTCTTTGGCTGTGCCTATTATCTGCATACCGTGGTCGTCGGTGGTTCGTCGGCTTTCAAAATCGGCTTGACGGCTCTCTTGCGTTACCTTGGTGTGGCGTGGCATTGTGGCGCAACCCTTGCTTTGGTTAAAACCTGTTTCTGATACATCGGTAGACCATACCACAGTGTGTCCTTGTGCCAACGAACTGTCAATGGCGGCCACCAAATCATCGAGCGGCACATTATAAAACTGACCCCAGCGCCAATTGTCGGGCAATTCTAAAATGCAATATTGGTAAAATGGGTGGTGGGTAAACGATGTAATTTGCACATAATCATCGGGATTGAGTTTCACAACCTCTTGTGCAAAGGTTTTGGGAGTGTAAGTTTTGCCTTTGTATTCAAATTCTTGCGGCACTGTGCCAAGAAAATTATCGGTTTTTTGGGTAAAAATCTCAAACCATTTTGGGTCGATGGTTTTGTTGTCGTCGGTAGCCACCGAATCAATAAAGGTTTTCATTTTGCCCGAAAATCCAAAGTGATAGATACTTGCGCCTTTTCTTAAAGTGTTTGGATACGCACTTTCGGGCACAAGACCATAATTTTTCATAGCGTAAATATTGTCGTAAAAGAATCCGCCTTCCGAAAAATTGGTTTTGCCGTGCATCATAACGTATTTTTTAGCCTTGTCGAGATACGAATAACGCACCACAAACATTTCTGAGAGGTTTGGAATATCCTCTGCTCCGGCGGCTTTCATTTCGCTCTCAAAAAACGAAAGTGTAGAAAAACACCAGCAAGTGCCCGATTGTGCTTGGTCTTGCACCTCAGGACACCATAAGCGGTTGGTTTCTATAAATGTTAATCCTTTTTGAGCCGTTGCCGAAAGGGCTGTGGATATGGCTACTAATAATATAAGTGTATTTTTCATTGGTTTTGTTTTAATTTACGATTGTAAAGGTAAGCATTTTAATTGTTGAAAGCAAATTTTATGGCTGACAATTTGTCATTTTGTAGCCGAGTGGCAAACTATTTGAACCTATATAAGCAGAATTTAAAAACATATACAAATATGAGTAAAAGAAAAAGACACCATAGTTCTTATAATAAGGAAGTTAAAATGGAAGAACAAGAAAACACTGAACTCACCGACGAGCAAAAAGCACAGCCCGAAGGTGATAATGCCGATGACAAAACGTCAGAAACTGACAACAGTCAGGACAAAACGGCAGCAAATGACACTGACACCACCGCTCAGGATACTGACAAGGGCGACGATTTGCAGAAAAAATACGACGAACTCAACGACCGCTATCTCCGCTTGATGGCTGAGTTCGACAACTACCGCAAGCGCACTCTCAAAGAGAAGATGGACCTTACCAAATATGCCGAGGAAGATGTTATCAAAGGCATTCTCCCCGTAGTAGACAATATGGAACGTGCTATCAAGAGTCTTGAAACAGCTACCGACGTCAACGCTGTAAAAGAGGGTATCAACCTTATTTACAAAAAGTTTCTTGAGTTTCTCGAAAAACGTGGTATCAAAGAGATTGAGGCTCTCAACAAAGAACTCGATACCGACCTTCACGAGGCTGTTACCAAGTTTGCAGCTCCGAGCGAAGACCTCAAAGGCAAGATTATCGATGTTATTGAAAAAGGCTATTACCTGCACGACAAGGTGATACGCTATGCGAAAGTCGTGGTTGGTGAATAAATAAAACTACAACAATGGCAGAAAAAAGAGATTATTACGAGGTGCTTGGCGTAAGCAAAAACGCGTCGAAAGACGAACTTAAAAAGGCTTACCGCCAACTCGCGCTCAAATATCACCCCGACCGCAATCCTGGCGACAAGGAGGCGGAAGAAAAATTCAAAGAGGCGGCAGAGGCCTACGAGGTGCTTAGCGACGACCAAAAACGTGCCCGCTACGATCAGTACGGTCACGCAGGTGTGGGCGGTGCAGGTGGCGCAGGTGGTTTCAGTATGGATATGGAAGACATATTCAGCCACTTTGGCGATATATTCAGCGGCTTCGGTTTTGGTGGCGGCTTTAGCAGTGGCGGTTTTGGCGGCGGACGCGGTCAGCGTGTCAACAAAGGCAGCAGTCTGCGTGTAAAGGTGAAACTCAGCCTCAAAGATATAGCCAACGGATGCGAAAAGAAAATTAAGGTTAAGAAATATTGCGCTTGCAAATCGTGCAACGGCACAGGAGCAGAGGCAGGGTCAAGTATGAACACTTGTCCCACTTGTCACGGCACAGGTGTGGTAACGCAGGTTAGAAACACTATTCTTGGACGTATGCAAACACAGTCGACCTGTACAGCATGCGGAGGCACAGGTAAAATCATTGCCAAAAAATGTAAAGATTGTGGCGGCGATGGCGTAGTGCTCGGCGAAGAGGTTATTTCTATCAATATTCCCGCAGGTGTGGCAGATGGTATGCAGATGACCGTTTCCAACAAGGGTAACGCTCCCAAACACGGCGGCGAAAACGGCGACCTTCTTGTTGTTTTTGAGGAGGAGCAAGATCCTCAACTCACCCGCGAGGACAACAACCTGATTTACAACCTGAGTATCAGCGTCCCCGATGCAATACTCGGTGCCACAGCCGAAATCCCCACAATAGATGGCAAGGTAAAGGTAAAAATCGACCCCGGAACTCAACCTGGCAAGGTTCTCCGTTTAAAGGGCAAAGGATTACCCACTTACGGTGCTTACGGTCGTGGCGACTTGCTTGCCATTGTCAATGTTTGGATTCCTAAAAAACTCACCAAAGATGAGCAAAAGGTTATCGAAGGTTTCCAAAAATCCGATTCGTTTAAGCCTGGTGCCGAAGATTCGCAAAAGTCGGGCTTTTTCGACAGGCTGTTTAACCGCGGATAATATCGCTGGACTTTTTGTTAAATTAACTTAATCATAGGTTAAGGGGTGCGCAGTGATGCGTACCCCTTTGTTTATTTAATAATTTTTTAACATTGCAACTCTCCGACATTTCTCCCTTTTTTGTATATTTGGTTAATCAAATGTTACCCCTTTGTTAAAAGGCACGTTATTTGTAGATATACACTCGATCACCATTAATTCTTACGCCTATGAAAAGAACTTCGGTATACTCAAAGATTCTTATGATTATTATCCCCATTGTGGCTGTTACTTTGATAGTTATGATGGCGGTAAGTTATCATATCAATTTCAAATCTCAGAAAACATTCTTCGAATACTGTATGCAGGAACTTTCGGCTAAATCGGCTCAGGAGGTAACGGATAAACTCGCCACTATGACCGACGAGCTTAAATGGATTGCCTCAGAACAGATTTTTACATCAATGGACGAAAAACAGTATTCAAAACGTCTTGACGCTATTGCCAAAGACAAAAAAGAGTATTTTTCGATGATGTTTGTGGCATATCCCGATGGCAGTTACTACATTAATGGAAAGGGTTTTTCTAAGGCTAATATCGCCGACCGTCAATATTTTAAGAATATTTTTCAACTTGGCAAGGACTTTTCTATGACAAGTCCCGACATTTCTAAATCTACCGGCGAAAAAAAATACACTCTTGCCGTGCCCATCAA
Source organism: Bacteroidales bacterium (assembly GCA_017394445.1). Taxonomy (GTDB): domain Bacteria; phylum Bacteroidota; class Bacteroidia; order Bacteroidales; family UBA3824; genus UBA3824. Next base: position 4,345 of record JAFPYT010000337.1, read on the forward strand.
GCGCGATGGCAAGATAGTGGGTGCTTTCTGTGCCAATGTTAGTCTCAACACTCTTAAAAAAGTGGTGTCAGAATGTAAGTTTGGCAATAATGGCGTTACTTTTATGGTAGACGAAAAGGCTGTGATTATCGGCAGCATTTACGACGATTTGATTATGAATTTCAACCTCATAAGCGACGGCAAAACAGTTTACCCCGGTCTTGAGGAGGTAGGCGAGGCTGTGCTGCGTGGTGAGGATTGCATCAAATATTGCAAAGATGCCGCCTCGGGTGATTATCTTTACACTATGAGCCGCAAAATCGAAGGCACTCCAGGATGGTTTGTTATCGGTAGCCTTCCAGATTCGGAACTTAAAAGCGCTGCCACCGAAAACCTCCGAGTTATGGTTATTTTCCTTGTGTTTGTGATTGCTATAATTGCCATCGTGGTGGTTGTATGCCTCAAACGTATGCTTTCAAATCCCCTTGGGCAGTTGTCTACCGCCATTAAAGATATTTCTAATGGACAGCTCAAAAGCCGTATCGACTATTCTTCTAACGACGAGATTGGCGAAATGTGCGACGACATCCGCGATATGAGTACAAAACTTGCCGGAATTGTTGACACTATCAAGGCTGGTTCCGAAAATCTTGCTGCCAACTCCGAGCAGGTTAATGCCACTTCGCAGCAGGTTATGCAGGGTTCGCAGTCGCAAAGCACCAATATCGAAGACCTTTCTGCCACTATGCAAGAGATGACTTCGAATATTGAACAAAATACCTACAACGCTAAGCAGACCAACAATGTAAGTCAGGATGCCTGCAACAAGTTTAATGAGGTTGTGGTAAAAATCAACAGCCTGTTAGAAAACAATAAATCTATTGCCGAGGCTATTTCTATTATCAACGAAATTGCTTTCCAAACCAACATACTTGCGCTTAACGCCGCTGTTGAGGCTGCACGTGCGGGCGAATACGGCAAAGGTTTCGCAGTGGTGGCAAAAGAGGTTCGTTCGCTTGCCGAAAAATCAAAGAATGCTGCCGATGATATTGTTGAGATGTCGCAAAAGAGCCTTCAACTGTCGGAGGAGGCAAGCACTGTGATGCAGCAGACTATCCCCAAGATAGAAAACACCCGCACTCTTGTCAACGAAATTACTAATGCAAGTATGGAACAGAGTGCGGGTGCAAATCAGGTTAATAACATTATTCAGAAGCTCAACGGCACTGTTAAAATCAACGCTTCGTCGTCGGAGATGCTTGCCGCAAGTGCCGACAACCTTGCTACCCAGGCCGACAATCTGCGTAATGCTATCAATTACTTTAAGTAAGATTAGTGTTCATCGTGATGTTCGTGTTCTTCATTATCTTCATCGTGAATATGAATCTCTACTGATTTGAACACTGAAAATCCAGCTTTGTCGGTAACTGTTATCATAAAGTGATAGTCGCCTGATTGATACTCGTCGCCGTCGGGTGCGTGTGCAGGTATTTCAATGGTGTTGGTAACATTGTATTCCTTTAATCCTGCGGGAATTGTGTGATCTTGCGTAAAGAAAAATCCGTCGCCCTCGCCTTCTTCGTGGTGATGATGTTCTTCACCCTCTTCGTGATGGTGTTCTTCTTCCTCTTCGGTAGAGTGCGAGTGATGGTCAAAATTGCTGTGAATGTTTACACTGTATGCTCCAAGTTCCATATTGTCGGCAAGGCGGATGTTGAGTGTAAAACTTTCGCCAAAATGCAGTTCTGAGCCGTTTTGAGGAAATGCTTCGGCAAACGAAATGTCGATGGTGGGTTTCTCTGTGTCTATTTCGTCGTCGTCTTTGTTGCAAGCAGTGAATGTAAGTGTCGAAAGTGCTAATGTAATATAAGTAAGTTTTAAAATGTTTTTCATTGTTTTATAAATTATTATAAATTTAAAGATAAATTGATAATTATGTTTCTGCCTTGTGCTGGCAGGTTGATTAAGCGGTAAAACGATGTATGTTCGTAATACTCAGTATTTAACAGGTTGTTTATCCTCATAGAGATTGCTATAGAACGGTTGCTTTGTTTTAAAGTAATGCCAGCCGAAATACCTGTTGTAAAATATCCGTCGGTGGGGTTTTCGGGCGGCACAATGTCGCTCTGTTTTGCCACAGCCTTGCCTTCAGCGCCGATTGAAGCTTCCATTTTTTTTGTAATCACCCTTGTGTACTCAGTAGATAGTCTTACTGACGGGGGAGGGGCAAAGGGCAGTCCGTATCCTTTTTTGCTGCCCGATGTCTGACGTGCTTTTACATATTCCATTGTGGCTTCTGCCTCTATCTTGCCGTTGTGCCCGGGAACTTCGCGGTTGTCGGCGCAGAATTTTATGGTAAATTCGCCACCTTGACGCATTACGCTACATTCTTGATAGTTGTAAATTTGGTTTCCACAGCCATATAGACGGTCGAAATTTGGCGATGGGTTTAGAAATATGTAATTGTCGAAGTAACCTGCAAATGGCGAAAACACAAACATCCAAAGTCGTGACGAATAGCATATTTCGCCGTCGATTTGATACGACGATTCGCTATGAAGGTCGGGATTGCCTTTTTCGTAACTAAAATGGTGATAGTTAACACCGTTGCAAGCTAATTCTTGTGCCGACGGAATGCGGAAACTTTTGCCGATATTGGTTTTGAATGTGAATTTTCCGCTTTGGATTGTTGCGCCTAAGAGCCACGATATGTCGTTGAAATTACGGTTGATGGCTTTGGCTCGTTGCACATATTCGCCTTCGGATTTAAACCAATCGCTGTAAGGCTCGGTTTCAAGGTGTCCTAAATCGTAGCGGATGCCGCCTTCTAATATGATGCTGTTGATATGGTAGCCCACATTTGAGAGCCGGTAGTCGGCTGAGGCGTATATTCCGCTTTGCAAACTATTGAACGAGGGAATGATAAATCCCCTTCCGCCGATTTTATTGTTTTGATATTCCGACTGTAATCCTGTCTTGACCGCAATTTTGCCAACCATAAAGCTGCTCTTTACGCCTGCCGTGTACACGTCTTTGTTGTACTCGTACTCGATGTTTGGGTCGCCTTTGTATGTTTCGGGACACGTGAGGGGCATATATCCGTGGCTAACGTAGGGACTGCTTTCGGTGCGGTAGTTGTTTTGGTAGCCGAGGTCTGCCGACAGTTTGTATTCCGATGTCCACCGTTCTAAGTTGTATGCTGCGCGAAAATGGTTTACACGCTGCGACGGCTGCAAAATGTCGCGTATGCTGCGGTCGTGAGCCTCTTGGTCAACGTTGCGCGGTTCTAAACCGTGTGCATTGGCAAAAAATCCGCTGTAAGAGTTTACGTCTGAAACAATTACACGGTGTCTCCATCCATTGGCTATATACCCAAACGAAGCGTTGGCATCGTATTCTCTGCCTGCCGTATTGCGCAATCGTCCGTTGTGGAGGTTGATGCGGTACGAGTAGATGTTTACAAAATCTTTTGGAACACAAAAATCTGCATAGTCTTGCGCTGTGATGCGGATCGATGCAAAAAACTTGTCGCTTCGTCCGCTTACTCCTGCCGTTGCGCCAAAGTATCGGTTGCTGCTTTTGGCGGTGAGCATTGCGTCTGCCATAATTGAGTGCTGCATCGGCACACGTGCGGTTGAGAGCCTTATCACTCCGCCTATGGCGTCGGAACCGTATTCGAGCGATGACGCACCTTTTATTATTTGAGCGTTTTGGAGCGCGTATTGGTCTATCTCTAAACCGTGGTCGCTGCCCCATTGCTGCGCCTGATGCTTGATGTTGTCTTCGATTACAGCCACACGGTTGAAACTAAGTCCGCGGATAACGGGCTTGCCTTGTCCCGAGCCAATATTGATAGACGATACGCCCGGAAGGTTTTCAAGACTTTCCGAAAGACTTCCGCCCATGTTTCGGGTTATGTAATCGCGGTCGGCGGTTACAACGGTTTGTGCTGTATTGCGCACACGCTCGGTGCCAGCGCGTTTTACAACGGCTGTGCCAAGACGTACTGCTGGCATAGTGTCGGTTTGCGCGTATGTGTTTGATATAATGCATAATGCGCACAACACCATTGCCGCAGCGCATATTTTGCTTTGCATTGGTTTTGTGTTAAAATTAAAAGAAAATGAGGATAAACGTTTTGCCTGTTTCTTTTAATTTATTGGCGGACCGCGAATTATGATACTGCGATGATAGTTGCGACTATAACCGCAAAGTGTAGGGGGAAAGTATATGTTGCAAACAATATCGGCGGTTTGCTCACAATCAACATCTTCCTGAACGCTGAATGTAGATAGTTGAAAACAACATACAGGACAGTCGCAATGATGTTCGCCGCCCTCGTTGTGGCAGCATTTGTGCACAACAGGGTGATATTGTTTGGCAACGGGAATGCACAGCACAAGCACAGCCATAATTATGGCTGTAATCAAATATGATATTTTGTGTGCTGTGCGCATTGTTTACTTCTTGAATCTCAATCGTTTATATTCTTGAACAATATTGATAATAAAGTCGCCGATTTTTTCTAAACCGTTGATTATTTCCATATAGAACAATCCGCTGGTATACTCGTAACGTTTTTTGGTGGTGATATTTTCGATGTTTTCTTCGCGGAGTTCAGCACGAAGACGATTGATGCGGTCTTCAATTTGGAACGATTTTTCGATTTCGCTGCGTTGAATGGTGCTGAATTTTTCTATTATGTAAGTCATTTGCGCCATAGCATCGCTTACAATGGTGTACATTTTTACAATGCTATCTTTTTGATAATCGGTACATTCGGCTTTGCTATCGTAGCGTCGTTGAATGCTTCGGGCAATGTTGGCACCGCTGTCGCCAATGGATTCAAGTTCGGAGATTACTTTGAGTATTACACGAGTTTTTTCTTTGGCATCGTTGCTAAGGTGGTTTTTACCTATCTTGGCAAGATACTTCGAAATTTCAATCTCCATATTGTCGCTGATGGTTTCGTATTTGAGCACGCGGTTGTAGAGAGCCTCGTATTCTTTGCTCTTGTTGGTGGGCTCTTGAATAAGTTGCTCCACAAAACCAAACATTTTTTGCATACGGCGACCCATTTCGAGGGTTTCTAATTCGGCGGCGGTCATACCGGTGTCACCAATTTGCACGTAAGAATTGCTGCCGATATATTTGAGTTTGCCTTCGGCTTCGTCTTCGTCGGTTTTTTTGATAATCTTGGCAATGATTTTTTCCATATAATTAACCAAGCCAATGAGCAACAATACATTGCAAACGTTAAACGAGGTGTGGAATGCAGCAATATATTTTGGCAATTGTTCGGTTTGAAGATTTTCAAATGCGCCAAAACCCCAAATGCGGGCTACAAAATTGGTAAACGGTGTAAATAATGCAAACACCCAAATTACACCAAAAAGGTTGAACATAAGGTGAGCCAATGCAGCCCTTCGAGCCGATGTGGAGGCTTTCATTGCCGAAATGTTGGATGTGAGCGTGGTACCGATGTTTTCGCCAAGCACAAGGGCAATGCCTTGATCTATTTGCAATACTCCACTTGCACAGAGCAACTGCGTAAAGGCTACAATGGCTGCCGACGACTGTACGCAAAATGTTAATATTCCGCCAACCAACAAGAATAACAATCCTGAATACCAATGTCCGTTGGTGGTTTTAAAAAAGTTGATTACAGTGTCGTTGTGTCCCAAATCCATTGCCTCGGCGTTAGATTTGAGAATGGTTAATCCAAAAAACAGAAACGCAAGACCGAAAACAAATTCGCCCAAGGTGCGTGCCTTGCTGCGTTTCATATAGATACAAACGATGCCAATTACAAAAATTGGGTAAACAATTTTGCCCATGTCGAACGAAAAACCAAGGCTCATAATCCACGCTGTGATGGTGGTGCCTATGTTTGCGCCCATGATGATGGGAATGGCTTGGTTGAGGGTAAAGAGTCCCGCGTTTACGAATGTCACCGTCAAAAGAGTGGTGGCGGTCGACGATTGTATGGCGGCGGTAATGCCTGCACCGGAGAGTAGTCCGGTGAAACGATTTTTGCCCATTATGCCGAGAAACTTGCTGAGACTGTCGCCGGCTAATTTTTGGAGGCTTTCGGTCATGTTTTTAAGACCGAACATCAATAGGGCTAATCCTCCGAGAAATGTAAGGATCTGAAATACCATTTATTTGTTGTAATTATCTTACAGCTAATTTTTGTCCAAGACGAAGAATTTTATTTTGGCTAATGCCGTTGAGTTTGCAGATACGCGCAACTGTGGTGTTGTATTTTCGGGCAATTGCTCCGAGAGTGTCGCCGCTGCGTACTGTGTGGTAAACGCGCTCTTGGGTGGCTGCTGATTCCGCATCGGTCATTCCATAGTGCGAATAGATATTGAAATAGTGGCGTTTGAGTGTAAACTCGGTGCAGCGGAGCTCGCCTGTGGTAAAGTCAAAAAGACGTTCAGAATCAAACGGTTTTCCCATATATCTTACCTCAAAGTGGAGATGAGGCCCTGTGCTGCGTCCTGTGTTACCTCCGAGAGCGATTGGTTCGCCAGCCTTAACAAGTTCTTCTTCTTTGGCAATGAATCCCGAAAGGTGTGCGTAGTATGTTTCCAAACCGTTGGCGTGACGTATAACCATAAGGTTGCCGTATCCACCGGCGTTGCCCACTGTGCGCACCACGCGAACTTTGCCGTCGAATGCTGCGCGGATGGTGTCGCCTACATTTAGAGGAATGTCGGTTCCGTTGTGGTTGCGGGTTTTGCGAAATTTAAATCCTGAACTTATGCGACCTGTGATAGGAGCGCACCAGCCGTGAGTGCTGTCGGCAAGCAGGAGGTCTACCTCTTCTGGTAATGATGATACAGGAATGTCTTTGCAGATATGGATGCTCTCGATGTCCCAGTTGTCGGCAAAATCCTCGTCGGAAATTGCGGGACGGTCGATGTCAACGTAAGCCCAAGTATTGTCGTCGTAGAGTATTACCTTGCGGTATTTGTCGGCGGTGGCGAGTGTGTCGATGGCAGTTTTTACGCGAGAAGAATCGATGGCAGTGTCGTGTCTGAGTGTGTCGGCTGCTGGAGCGGCAATTGCTCCGGCAGTGCAGCACATTGCTGCGGCTATTGAAACAAATATCTTTTTCACTTTTTACTATTGTTATAAGGTGTCTATTTAAACGTTTTAATAATTTCGTCGATAAGCGTTGTGTCGCAGTTGGTTGATGCGGTTTTTTCTGCGGTGGCGCGTGCTATCGAATCTTTGATGCGGATAACTGCTTGGGCAAGCGAATCTTTGCGTAGCGAATCGGCTGTTGAGCTGTCTACGTTGGCTTTTTCGGTGCTTGTGCATGATAACGCTACCGATATTATTATCAATAATGTTGCCGTTTTTAAAAATCTATCCATATTTAATATCATTTTAAAATTCTTCCATTTCTGCTTCTGCCTCTTTCGCGGCTTGTTCTTCTTCTTCAAGTTGCTGAGCTGTAAGTGGTTTTTCTGTTATTTCGCCCCAAACAAATACATCTTCGCGTTTGCGTGGACGGTGCTTGTCGTACCAAATAAAGCCATCTATAAACTGCTGACGGCGGGTAAGTCCTTTTAATGGGAAAAGTGTGCCTTTGGGTTTTTTGTAAAACCATATCTTGTCTACTTTGCCTTTCTTAAAGTGTATGTTCATATCTTGACTTGATATGATGTTCATTCCTGTTGCCATGCTGTCTTCTACTGTGTAATATACGGTGTTGGCATCGGCTATTACCTCCACTTCTTGTATTTTGTTGCTGTCTAAGTATGCCACCATGTTTTTGCCATAGATTTGGTTGTAATGCTCCAACGAGTCTACTTGCGATATTACAAAGGCATTATCCAACAATTCTACCATGTCGATATGATTGTTAGATGTGTAAAACTTCATGTTTTTAGAAGTAATTTGGTTTTCGTTGTGCCAGATAACGGGGTTGGTGTGCATTGTAACGGTGCTGTCGCTAAAATCGTAAACCATACTATCGCACATAGCTTGAATATCGCGGCGAAACATCTTGGTATGGTGATAAGCTTTAACTATGCGGTATAGCGAATCAGGATTGTCTTTGATGTAACGTTCGTTGTACGAGCAGATTGTGTCGGCGTGAAGAAACACCGTGTCGATGTCAGAGTAATATATCATCAACGCTTTTTTGGTGAGGAGGCTTTTTTGGTCTTGGTCGTAGTAATGGGCTTCGTCTCCAAGCAGTTTGATGGTTTGCACAGTGTCGGTGATAATCACATTGCTGCGTCCGTAGCCATATTTGCGCCCACGGTCGTAAAACAGAGTGTCGGCATCCAAACGGCGTTCGTTGCTTGTTAGGTAACTGTTTTTGGTAAGCTGTCCTTGGTCTGAAAGGTGGTTGTACCATCCGCGCTCGGTGTATAGATAATCGGTTTCGCCTATTATTTCGGTAGGACCTATAAAGTTTGATAATTTGGTTTTGATATTGTAAGTGAGCGTATCAGAGCGCATTAGATAGTCGGGATTGCGTATTTCTACATCCTTGGTGTATTTGAGGTCGTTGGTGTTGGGATAAAAATGACCAAAATCAGATACCAAGGTGTCTTCGCCCGAAAATGTTGTTCCACCATCAAAATAATATGCCACATTGTCAGCCATATTAAAATCGAGGTTTTCGGTGAGCATAATCATGCTGTCGCGTGTCATTTTTACATTACGGCGGGCGGTGGCAAGCTTTGAGTTGCCGTTGTACGATGCCGAATCGCTCCAAAGGTGCACTGTATCGTTGTCGGACATTAGGCGTTCGATATGTATTCTGCCAAATGCTTGAAAAAAGTTTTCTTTGTTGTTGTAGAGTGCACTATCGCAATACATATAAGCACTGTCGTGATAAAACACTACATCGCCTTTTAGAATTTTGATGTCGGGACCATAAAACTCGTTAACCTCGAGTGTGTTGGTGTTTACAATCTCGATTTTGGTGCCAGACTGTGCCATGGCTATGGCGGCAATCATTACAAACGATATGGTTAACAGCAGGTTTTTCATTGTTTTGACTTTTAGAGGTTGCTTAATGTATGTCCCATACGGTCGCGTTTGGTGATGAGGTATTTTTTGTCGTATTGGTTTGGCGGTATTTCTATCGGTACGTTTTCTACTATTTCAAGTCCGTATGCCTCTAAGCCAACGCGTTTTACGGGATTGTTGGTGAGTAAGCGCATTTTTGTTACGCCAAGTTTGCGGAGTATCTCTGCGCCAATACCATAGTCGCGTAGGTCGGGGTCGAATCCAAGGTGGACGTTTGCGTCAACGGTGTCGTAACCCTGCTCTTGAAGTTTGTAGGCTTTTATTTTGTTGAAAAGTCCGATACCACGTCCTTCTTGGTTCATATATAGGAGTATGCCTTTGCCTTCCTGACTGATACGCATCATGGCTTGGTGAAGCTGGTCGCCGCAGTCGCAACGCATTGAACCAAATATATCTCCGGTGGCGCACGATGAGTGAACGCGCACAAGTACAGGTTCGTCTTTTTCCCAAGTGCCTTTTACAAGTGCCGAATGTTCTAATCCGTTGTTTATCTGGCGGAAAACTGTCATCTTAAACTCGCCGTAACGTGTGGGCATATTCACTTGTGGCGATGCCTCTACTGTGGTTTCGGTTCTCAGGCGGAATGCTATAAGGTCGCGGATGGTTATTATTTTAAGGTTGTATTGCTTGGCCACTTCCAACAGTTGCGGCAAACGTGCCATTGTGCCGTCGGTGTTGAGTATCTCGATTAATGCAGCGGCGGGATAAAGACCTGCCAAACGTGCCATATCTACCGAAGCCTCGGTGTGTCCTGCGCGGGCAAGCACTCCACGGTCTTGCGCATAAAGGGGATTGATATGTCCGGGACGGGCGAATGTTTCAGGTTTTGAATTTGGGTCGGCAAGTGCCTTGATGGTGGCTGTGCGGTCGTGAACCGAAACGCCTGTGGTGCAACCTTCTATTTTGTCGACTGTTACGGTAAACGGTGTGCCAAGTACCGATGTGTTGTCTTCTACTTGGTGTTGCAGTTTTAATTCTTTTGCCCTCGAAATTGTGATAGGCGAACAGAGCACACCGCGTCCGTATTGAAGCATAAAGTTTATCTTTTCTTCGGTGATGGTTTGGGCGGCGGTGATAAAGTCGCCTTCGTTTTCGCGGTCTTCATCGTCCACTATTATTATTATCTTTCCTTGGCGGAAATCCTCAATTGCTTCTTCTATTGTGTTTAGTTTTATATCCATTGTTATAATGTGGTTACTATGTTAGTGTGTTGTGGTTGCATAATAGCAGATGTGGCGGCAGGTTTGGTAGTAAATTTATGCACTTTTTTCTTATAAGTAACAGCTGCAATGATAATTCCTGCCAATGCTAATGCTACTGTCAAGATTACAAACTTATGTTTAAATCCGTGTTTTTTGTTGATGATAAATGTTACACCGGCTAATACTAATGCCAATCCTCCAAAGATAAACGATGCGTTTTTGGTGGGTGTAAACGAAAATGCCAATGCAATAATGGAGGCTATTATGCCGATATTGAGGCAGTAAGAACGCACAGGGTAATTGCCGGTATCGTTTCCTGTGTCGCTGAGCTTGCCAAATATCTTAAAGAATCCTGCAACTTTGTCCCAAACTCGTGTCCAGGCTTCTTTGTTGAATAGTTGCGCATCAACTGTGGCTTTGTAGGTGAGGAAAATACCCAACGGCAAAATTACTATAGTGCTGAGCCACATGCCTTGCCATGGTTCCCAAATACCTTCGCGCGACATTTTCATGCCAGCGGTAGATATTATGTAATAGATGATAAACACAAGCACCGACACCACAATGGGCAATCCAAATCCACCTTTGCGGATAATGGCTCCAAGTGGTGCGCCAATAAAGAAGAATATCAGGCAGGCAATCGAAAGGGTTAGTTTCTGGTGCCATGCGTTGAGGTATTTGGCTGTGGTTTTGCGCTTTGAGAGTATTTCTTCGGCATTACGCGATATAAACTGACGTGTTTCGTTGACGTTTTCTTTAGTTTTAGATTGCACTTGCTTATACTTGTCGTCGGGAAGTGTTTGAAGCAAGCTGTCTAAATTAATAATCACTTTAATTTGGTCGGTAGGTACAGAGTAGATTTGTCGCAAGCTGTCTCTGTGGTTGGCAATCATTGCTTTAACAATCGAATCCTGACGTAGATATGTTGTATCGGTATTGCTTAAATCGCTTGTGCCGTAAAGGTCGGGAACATTGATTATTGATGTAGGAGGATGAGGGTGGTGCTGAGCAAGGTCGGCTCTAAGCGAATCGGCATATATCAAATGGGTGTGCTTAGCGTTTTTGAGGTAAAATGTGTTGGTAAGTGTGCTGCTCATTCTATCGGTATTATCGATAAAATCATTGTAGAGCGAGTCGCCGGAGTGTTTCAACTGTTTGAGGTTCATTACCTGATAGTTGTTGCGGAATAGACTTTCGTCGGTGCGGTCAAAGTCAAAGTCGGTCATATTCTGCATAATGGTTTGCTGTTCAAACGAGTTGATACGGTGAGCGTATTTTTTTTCGGCTACTCCATATTTGTCTTCGTCTTCTTGGTAAGTAACACCGCTGTAAAGAGTTAACACAAGGTAGTGGTTGTCGTCGGTCATTTTTAAGCTGCCCGAATCGGCTATTGTTACCATATAATTGCCCTTGCCGTATTGATGATCGTAGATTCTAAAATCGTACATCATATTGGTAATGGGGTTTTTGCGGGCGGCGCGTATGGATATTTCGCCAAGGTCGTTGTTGAATATTCCCGGTTTGATGTTCATTTCGGGACGCTGCTGCTTGATGCTCCACAATAGCGAATGCATTTTTAAACTTGCCACAGGTATTACATTGTTGGCTATAATAAATGCAAACACACTGATTAACGCACTCATTATTATTAATGGACGCATAGCGCGTTGTAAACTAATGCCTGCTGCCTTAATTGCCGTAAGTTCAAATTTTTCGCCAAGGTTGCCAAAGGTCATGATGCTTGCCAAGAGTATTGCAAGTGGCAACGCCATAGGTATCAGTGTGGCAGAGGCATAAAACAGCAATTCGGCTATTACCGAAAATCCAAGTCCTTTGCCCACAAGTTCGTCGATATATTTCCACAAAAACTGCATCAACAGCACAAACAGCGCGATGAAGAATGTGGCTATCAGCGGACCTATGTAGCTTTTTATGGTGAATATATCTAACTTTTTCATATTCTGTTATTTTTTATATGTAAAGGTGTCGATATGTCTTGCCTTTTTATCTTGATAAACATCGTCTACGGTTATTAAAATGCCGGTTTCTTCAACGCCTCCAAAAAACGGGTTGGGTGCTGTGCCAAAGAGTTTCATGGTGGACGATAGGTTCATGTAGGCGTTGAACATCGGGGGAATATTTTCGCCAAGGTCGCGAACAATGCGGTTGAGGCATTTAAAGTCGTCGCGGTAAGTGCCATTGGGAAATGCCTCGGATATTTGCTCTTGCGATAATGCGGGGATAATTTCGTCTTTTGGTATAACAAGCCGCTCAGGGTCTTTAAAATAGAGTTTCATAAAACTCAAGATATAGTCGCGGGCGGTTTGGTTAAACGATGTGTACATTGTTACCTTGCCAAAAAAATATTTGATGTGGTCGCGGTTGAGCATATATATTGCCCCAAGACCGTCCCAAAGGTTGTCTAACGCATAGATGGCTTGCTTAAAATATTGACGGCTTTGAAATTTTGGCTGCACAAAGCTGCGTCCTAATTCTATGGTGTGAGGAAGGTATTCTTTGATAAATTTTTCCGAAAAATTGAATATCTCGGCTGTGGAAAGTTCGGGTTCGCCATCGGCATTGATAATGGGTAGCGAACAATCAATAAAACGGTATCCTCCAAGTATTTCGCCCATATCTTCGCTCCAAACAATCAGTTGTTGATAAGGAGTTTCGCGGGTGTCGCACTCGTCGATGTCGCAGCTTTTGCCTGTGCCTCCGCCTGCCTGACGGAATGCAAGTTCGCGCAAACGTCCTATCTCGCGCATGGTGTTGGGCGCATTGTGAGCATTGACGATGTATATCTTGTTGCCGCCATAGTTTGTGGTGCGCACAAACTTATCGTCGGTAAGTTCGCTAAGTAAGAGGTCTTTGTCTATCGGTTCTATTATATCTTCCATTTGTCGGGGTTCAAAAGTGTTATTGTGGTTTTTGCATATATGTCATCCTGCGGACGTACTGAGTGCGCTGTGCAGGTGTAGGTATTTCTTCAAGTATTTGTGGCATAATCGGTTCGCCGTAATACAGATTGATTGGCTTGTCGTGATATTTAAATACTTCGCTGGGCAGAAGCACAAGTTCGTAGTTGAATTTGATGCCGAGTTTTTTGCGTATGTTTGCCACCGAATAAAAGAAACTGCTGTTTCGTGCGTCTACATACACCGGCACTATCGGCAGGTTGTGCTCCACAGCCATAGAGATAAACTTGTTTTTCCATTCCAAGTCGGTGATAACGCCGTTGATACGCCTCGAAACCAATCCGGCGGGGAAAGCGCAGACGTTTTCGTTTGTGTCTTCGTAAAGGTCTTGTATGTTTTTGAGTATCTCCGGGGTGTTGTGTCCGTAAACGTTTACTCCGCAGAACACGCTTTTGAGACTCTCGATAAAGAGCAAAAGATTGTTGACGATGGCGCGACTGTGTCCGAAGTTTTTGCAGATTGATAGTATTACCGCCAATCCGTCAAGTCCGCCAAGAGGGTGATTTGCCACAAACATCATACGCTGACCTTTTTCTACATTCTCAACGCCGTGTTCAATAATGTCCACATTAAAATCTTTGAAAACCGCCTCGATAAACTCAGGACCGTCTAAATGTCCGTAAAGCGACAGCACGCGGTTTATCTTATCCTGCCTAATGATGCGCTCAATTAGGCGGATAACAAACCTCGGTAGCCGCTTGTGCAGCTTTGGGTTAAAATCTCTGATCACAGAGTCGATGTATATGAGTTTGTTACGGTTTTCCAATTATAGACAATATTAGTTTTTTCAGGGTGCAAACATACAAAAAATATTCCTTAATGCGAATTTTTTTTATGTTATAGATGTTATCATTTTTTTATTATTTATTTACTATGATTGCTTAATTATTAAAAAAATGATTATTTTTGCCACAATAATAAATACATATCAATGGAATCTCAAAACAATAATTTGTCTAAAGATATAGACGACGAAGATAAAAGTTCTGGCGAGAACATACAAAATCCGTTTTCACCTTCGGATATCAACATATCAACTCCGCCAATGAATATGGGGGATTTGATTGACATGATTGAAAACGGATGGATTAATTTTGGTACAAATTACCAAAGAGAAGAAAATCTTTGGACTTCTGAACAGCAAAGCAGACTTATTGAATCTGTTTTGTTGGGATTAAGGTTACCAGCGTTTTATTTTGAAGTCGTTGAAAAACGTCAATGGAATATTATTGACGGATTGCAAAGATGCTGTGCTATAAGGAATTTTTGCGTTGACCAAACTTTGTCTTTATGCGGTTTAGAATTCCTTGAAGACAAGTTTGATGGAAAATTGTATAACCAATTCTCGTTTGAAATAAAACGTGATATTAGAATGTTACCTATAACTGTAAATTTGTTAGATAAAGGCACACCTGACGATGTTAAATATATCCTTTTTAGACGGCTTAACACAGGTGGAATTGAATTAACCGCACAAGAAATCAGAAATGCAGTTTATATAGGAGTTGCCATTGACATTGTGGCAGAGATGGCGAAGGATACGGCTTTTTTAGATGTAACAGACCACAAAATTCCTACCAAAAGAAAACTGGATATGGATTTTGTTTCAAGATTTGTTGCCTTTTATGTAACAGATTATAATAACTATAAGCCTGATCTTGATAATTTTATAAACAATGCGATGCAAATTATCAAGGCGGGTAAAGTTAATACAACTCAAATGCAGAATGATTTCCATCGAAGTTTGTTGTTGTGCAAAGAAATTTTTGGAAATATGGCATTTCGTAAGCAAACTGCACCAAACGAAATTAAACGCCCTCTTAATAAAGCGGTTTTTGAGGTAATAACAGTTTTGTTTTCTAAATTATCGAACAATGAAGCAGTTAATCTAATTAAACAAAAAGATGCTTTTAAAGTTGATTTTTGGAATACCATTAAAGAAAATCCCACCTACAGTAATTCTTTTTCTGGAGGTACAGGAAGAAAAGATTCTGTCAAAACACGTTTTTCAATCACTCAAAAAATAATCAACAAATACATTTAATATGTTAAACAACATTACAATAGATAATTTTAAATGTCATCAGCATACAGACCTTGAACTGAAACCTTTGACAATTTTAACAGGAATAAACGGTTTTGGTAAGTCTTCTGTAATTCAGTCGTTACTATTGCTGAGACAATCGCATATAAAAGGGCTTCTCCCTAACGGTATTGATTTAAATATACCTTTGGTTAATATTGGTATTGTTGATGATGCCCTTTATAAATTTGCATCGGAACCTATTATCAAATTTTCTATCTGTTACGGAGAAAGCAAACGAGACCAATTTGTTTTCTTCGCAGAAGAAAAAGGAATGACGGATTCTTTTATTCCTTTAAAAGAACATATAGGAGACGGACAATATACATCTGAATCGTTGTTTAATAATAATTTTCAATATATTAGTGCATTACGGGTTGGAGGTCATAGTGTTTTTGGCAAAAATACGATTGCCGTAACAAAGGAACATCAGATTTCTTCTGAGATGGGCGATGGTGAACTTGTTGGACATTTCCTCTATGAATATCAAAATATGCCTACGCACAACTTTATCGGTGGAACAGAAGATATACCGCTAATAGAGCATGTTAAATATTGGGAACAGAAAATAAGCAAAGGTATTACTATTAACGTAGAACAATCGTCTGATTATACCCGCTATGTAATAAAGTATGGATACGAATGGGAAGGGGGTAGACCAATTCAGAACTTACGTGCTGAAAATATCGGATATGGCGTGTCATATGCACTACCTGTAATTGTCGCGATATTGTCGGCTAAGAAAGGAGACTTGATAATCATTGAAAATCCCGAAGCGCATCTTCATCCCGATGCTCAGTTGGAACTCGGCAACCTTATTTGTATGGCTGCACAATACGGAGTTCAGATAATAATTGAAACCCACAGCGACCACATTGTTAATGCTGCACAAATTGCCTGCAAACAATTTCACGATACTGATGGTAAAAATGGTATTTCAAAAAACAATGTTGCCATTCATTACTTTGGTTCAAGAAACGAAGGTCTTGCAGCCAAATCGGAGCAGGTTAAAATTCAAGATGACGGTTCAGTGGAGTATCAACCCAAAGGATTCTTTGATACAATAGAATATAGTCTCAATCAACTTTATTAATTATTTTAAAAATGTTGAACGTATTTGTCGAAAATATCAATGATGCGGTAAGAGAACAGTTACGAATTGCTCGTCAACATAGACTTAAAGACATAAAGTTGTTTTTTGATGAAAATGTCCGTAAGTCAAGTGAAATAAAAACATGGAAGGATGTAGAATCTTTAAAAGGCTCAACATCAGGAATTAATTCTTATTGTTGGAATATTGACAAAACCGAAGTTTTCTGCGATAATGACGCTTTCGTTTTGTTGGTTAATCATTCTGATTTTAAAAACTTTGTTCTTTTGGACGATAAAACATATCCCAAAGGACGTAAATCTCTTTTCCTTGATGCTTCGCATTGTAATGATCTCCCATGCCGATTTTATCACTTTCCGGTTTTCAGTGCGTATGCAGATATTGTTAATTATGGCGTAGAAAAAGGGCTTGTAAAATCCTTCTGTCTTGATGATAAAAAAACATTCTGCAAAACTACCATTGCACCCGTTCAAGGACAGGCTGTATATCAAGATTTAAATACAAGATATTATTGGTATTTGGATAATTTTCATAAAGACCATTACGAAGTTTTTGACAAAACAGGTAAAAATCATTTAGGAGAAGCGGATTTAAGCGGTAAAATGCGTCCAAATACAGTCGACAAAAACAAGCACATTACTATATAATTCTAAATAAAAAAACGCCGCCCGGATACACTACCTCCCGAGCGACGCCGTAATATGCTAAAATACTACACTATCTGTAATTATCCAAATCGCTTTCTTCGCCGTTGTCGATGTAGGTTTTGCGCTGTTTGTTGTCGGCGTAGGCGAGTTTGAAGAAGGCGTTGGCGGGTTTCTCAAATTGTTCGCCACGGAGGGCGTCGGTAAAGAGAAGGTATGATATGATGATGTTGCCAGCCATTTCTACGAGGTTGCGAGCTTGGAAATCGAGGTAGTCCTGATTTTTTGGAGCGGTAACTTTCTCGATAGCTGCCTTGTAATCTTCGGTGAGTTCAAGAAGTTTGGCTTTCTGTGCGGCAAACTTGCCTGATTCTTCCAACATCTTGTCGTATTCTGCCATACGCTCAGCAAATACTCCTGTGGTAACGCCTTTGATAGCGGCTACTACTTGCAACTGCGATGTGCCTTCGTAGATGGTGGTGATACGTGCGTCGCGAACCATACGCTCGATGGGGAAATCTTTCATATAGCCCGAACCTCCGTGAATTTGGAGCGCATCGTAACAAATTGAGTTACACCATTCTGATGAGAAGAGTTTCAACAGCGGGGTGTAAGCGTCGGCCATTTTTGAAAAATATTTGAGGTCGTTGCGGAGTTCGGCGGGGAGGGTGCCGAGTTTTTTCTTCTCTTGAAGAAGCTTGCTCATATCTACAAAACGTGCTGTTTCGTAAAGAAGCGAACGCATACCTTTGATTTTGGCGTTCATATTGCCAAGCAATTGGTATACAGCGGGGAACTCAATGATGGGTTTCTTAAACTGTTCGTGCTCGTGAGCATATTTGAGAGCCTCGCGGTATGCTGCCTCAGAGATACCTACCGACTGTCCGCCTACACCAAGACGTGCGCCGTACATAAGGCTCATAACGTATTTGATAAGGCCGAGACGTTCGTCGCCGATAAGTTTTGCGGGAGCATCTTTGAATACCATTTCGCAAGTGGGCGAACCGTGGATACCGAATTTGTTTTCCACACGGCGTACAATTTCGCAATGTTTGTCTTTGTCGTAAACAAAGAGCGAAAGACCACGTCCATCGGTGGTGCCTTCTACGCTGCGGGCAAGAACTAACTGAATGTCGGCATCGCCGTTGGTAATAAAGCGTTTAACACCGTTCAAGAGCCACATGCCTGATTCTTCGTCGTATTTGGCTTTGAGTTGAACAGCCTGCAAGTCGGAGCCTGCGTCGGGTTCGGTGAGCACCATCGAGAGAGTTGCGCCTTTGGCAAGTTTGGGAAGGTATTCTGCCTTGATTTCCTCTGAAGCAAATTCGAGGATGGTTTCGGCACAGTCTTGCAATCCCCAGAAGTTGGCAAATCCGCCGTCGGCACGCGACACCATTTCGCCTACCATAATGTAGGGAACGTTGGGCATATTTAATCCGTCGTATTTGCGGGGCATTGTAATACCCCAAGCGCCGGCTTTCAAAAGTGCCTGAAAATCGGCTGTGGTGTAGGGGTTGTATTTAAGATGGTCGTTTTCGATAGAGTGGCCTTCAAGGTCGTTGGCTTCGGCGTTGGGCGCAATCACGTCGGCGCAAACTTCACCGCAGATTTCCATTACCTTTTCTACCGAGTCCATAGCGTCCTCAAAATCTTTGGGGGCGTAGTCGTATTTTTGGGCGTCGGAATAGTCGTTGTCTTCTCTAAGGTCTATGATGCGTTTCATCAACGGATGTCCGAGATGAAATTTAAGATCTTCGTTATCGTTATAAAAATTTGCCATTTTTCCTGATTATTTAGAGTTTGCTTTGTAATATTTTATCATTTTGGGCAAAACGGTAGCCACGTCGCCAGTTACCACATAGTCGGCAATAGCGTTGATAGGAGCGTTTTCGTCGGTGTTGATAGATACAATTATCGACGATTCTTGCATACCTGCGCGGTGCTGTACCTGTCCTGAGATACCGCAAGCGATGTAGAGTTTGGGACGTACTGTAACGCCTGTCTGACCAATCTGACGCTCGTGCTCGCAGAATCCTGCGTCAACGGCTGCACGGCTTGCACCTACTTGTCCGCCAAGTACTTCGGCAAGTTCGTGGAGAAGTTGGAAATTCTCTTTACTGCCAACGCCGTAGCCACCTGCTACAATTACAGGAGCGGCTTTGAGGTTGATTTTAGATTTCTCGATATGGCGCGAGATTATTTCTACGGCAAAGTCAAGGTCGGTAACAGATTTCTGCCAATCGATTTTTTTGATTTCGCCTTTGTAATTTTCGTCGAAAACCTCTTTTTTCATCACGCCTTCGCGAACAGTAGCCATCTGAGGACGTGTGTGGAGGTTGAGGATTGTGGC
>JAFPYT010000338.1 GCA_017394445.1 Bacteroidales bacterium
CTGTCTGCCAACATTGCCAATATGCTGAAATATCATCACGACCGCCTCAGCAACATACTACTTTCTCCCAAAATCAAGGATTTGGATATTTACGACATTGAGGTAACCGACTACATAGCCGACAACTTTTTTGAAAGCATTACTGCAAAGATTTCTTTTTCGTGCACCGATTATGTGGAAGACGCTCAAGGGAAAATAGTTGCAGGCAGTGCCACAACGCACAAGGACATTACAGCATACATATCTTTTGCCGCTCCGCACCGTCAAGCCTTCGACCGCAAAAGCGAATTTATCGTCTACTCATTTCAAAAGGTGTAATTATTCTTCCTCCGATACCCATTCCACAATATTTTTTTCTTCGCTCGAAAAACTTACACCTATTTTATATATCTTGCGGTTGTCCATTTTAAAACGTCCGGCGTAGTTTTTCACGTTGATTTGATTGAGGGCGGTTTGGGCATCTTGGTCGATTTTGAACTCAAAAATGTAAACATACTCCTTATTAATAAGTATGCTATCGGCACGACCTTTTGAGAAATGAGCCTCGCTAACAATGTATTCGCCCAAAATAGTGAAAACCAAGTAGATTACATTCTGAAAATCGCGCTCTATAAGTTTAGCACTCTTGTCGTTGGCGTATGGCAGTGTGCAGAACAATGCTTTGAGCCGCTCAATTACGCTTTCAAGGTCGCCATTGCGGAAATCTTCTTTAAATTTGAGGTAATCTAAACCGTTCGGATTTTCAACCGTACTGTAAAACTCCTCGGCAAGCGAATTAAAAAAACTCATCTCCACCTCGTAATTAGGAAAACCGAACAGATATGATCGGTCTTCTTTATCATACGACTTAATTGTAAGATACCCAGTATAATAGAGCAATGGAACAATTGCAGTTTTAATATCATCGTCTTTATAATCTTTTAGAGCATCTTTTGGATACATCACATCCTTTTTTAGGGTCTTGATGTCAAATGTTGAGTTTTTAATCCGTTGCATCAATATAGTAGGAGTGCCAGTACTATACCAATAATTTTGGAAATCTTTCTTTTTTAGTGCGTTAAACAAACTTACAGGATTGATTACCTTTTCACCACGTTCGTGAAACAGATAGCTGTCGTACCATTTTTTTAGTTTGCCAACTATCTCATCGAATGAAACATCTTCCTGATCAGCAAAGGCCTGTATTTCGTCTTTAAAATTTGTCAAGAGTTCTTCGTGTGTGATACCACAAATGCCTGAATAATTTGGATCCAACGAAATATCATCAGGTTGGTTTGTTCCGCTAAAAATTGACGTTTTGGCAAATTTGGTAACGCCGGTGAGAAAAACAAAGCGCAAATATTTGTCGGAATATTTCAACACAGAGAAAAATCCACGGTAAATATCCTTGTCTGTTTCAAGATTTACGCTCTTAATCAGTGGGTTATCGTATTCGTCAACAATCATTACGGTTTTTAAGCCTGTTTTTTCGTATACGGCTTGTAAATCGTGCTCCAAACGGAACGATAGTTTACGGCTTTCGCTTTTTATTAACGATTCCCCATCTTGAATTTGAAAAAAACTATCATCAAATTTTACATCATATTGATTTTCATAATCTTGCAAAGCGATTTTGATTTTATCAATTAAAGTCATAGACCCGGAGGTATAATCGCCACTAACAAAATCAAGGTATATAATTGGATACTTGATCCAATCTTTTTCCAACTCATAAATTTTGAGACCTTCAAACAACTCTTTCTTACCTTCAAAAAAAGCACGTAATGTATTACACAACAAGCTTTTGCCAAACCTGCGCGGACGGGCGAGAAAATATGTTTTGCCATGATAGGCAAGGTTGTACACATAGTCGGTTTTGTCTACGTATACACATTTGCTTAGACGCAAATCTTCAAAACTCTGTATGCTCAGCGGATAGTTTACCATAATGATGTTATTTTGTTACTGCAAAGATAATCATCTTGTTTCGGATTTGCAAATAAAAAAATACCTAAATTAGCCTGCACGGATAGTTCTTGAATTGCGGAAGTGTTCGTGCAAGGCTGCACGAGGTGTTCCGAAGTTGCGGAAGTGTCCGTGCAAGGCTGCACGAGGTGTTCCGGAGTTGCGGAAGTGTCCGTGCAAGGCTGCACGGGGTGTTCCGCAGTTGCGGAAGTGTCCGTGCAAGGTCGCACGGGGTGTTCCGCAGTTGCGGAAGTGTCCGTGCAAGGCTGCACGGGTAGTTCCGCAAAAAAAGAAGTGCCCGTGCAAGGCTGCATTGGCATTACAGCACTATCTGCGTATATCTTCTACAATAATCTTAGCCGTCTGTGCCGATGCGCTGCCGTCGCCGAGTATGGTGTTGATTTCTTCGTAATCTTTGAGCATACGGCTGCGGTAATCGGTGTCGGTAAGTATGTGCGACACTTCGGCGGTGATGCGGTTGGCGAGGTCGGTTTGAATCAACTCCTTGACACATTCGCGGTTAAGAATAATATTTACCAACGAAATAAAGTTGATTTTAACCAGCACCCTGCCCACAAGGTACGATGCATATTGCAGCTTGTAAACCACCACCTGAGGAGTGCGCAGAAAAGCTGCTTCGAGGGTTGCTGTTCCACTTGTAACCACCGCAGCCACAGCATTTTTCACCACCGAGTAGGTCTGGTCAAACACCACTTTAACATTTGTGTATCCGCTTATAAACTCATTGTAAAAATCGTGGTCGATACCCGGCGCACCAGCAATAATAAACTGATAATCAGGAAAACTCTCCGACGCTTTGAGCATTTCGGGCAAAAGTTTCTTAATTTCGTTCCGTCGGCTGCCTGCCACAAGGGCAATGTATGGTTTATCGCTAAGGTTAAAACGATTACGGAACTCATCGGCAGGGATAATGCTCTTTTCGCGAGCCTTCATAGCGTCCACAAGCGGATTGCCAACGTATTCCACCTTATAATCAAACTGTTTGTAAAAATCCACCTCAAAGGGGAATATCACAAACATCTTATCAATCAGTTTTTTAACAGTGTAGGCACGTTTCTTTTTCCACGCCCATATTTTGGGAGATATGTAATAATACACTTTTAATCCTAACTCTTTGGCAAACTTAGCCATACGGAGGTTGAAACCGGGATAGTCAACAAGAATCAAAAGGTCGGGCATATACTCTTTGAGAGCCTCTTTACATAGAGCCATATTGCGTTTCACCTTGCCGAGATTAGCCACCACCTCAAAAATACCCATAAACGCCATCTCTCTGTAATGGAGCAACATAGTGCCACCCTGGGCAGCCATCAGGTCGCCACCAAAAAAGCGGAAATCCGCCTCAGGGTCTTCTTTTTTTATCTGGGCCATAAGGTTCGATGCGTGAAGGTCGCCCGAAGCCTCGCCCGCTATAAGGAAATATTTCATTTTTTTCGCAATTAATTTTGGTGTAAAAGTAGTGCAAAGGCAAGATTTTTCCAAAATTATTCCCTCTAAAATAAAAAAGATAGTATTTTTTCCGTTTTTTATAATAACAAAGGGAACACATTTTGTAATTTTGCATTACATATTAAAGTAACTAAAACAAAGTTTAACACTAAGTAATTAAATTATGAAAATCAAATTGTTATTCACCGCGTTACTTACCGCGGTATCAGTTTCGCTTTTTGCGCAAGACGACTCAGAAGTTCGCACATTATTCAACAAAGGCAATGCTAAATGGGGAGGCGAATTTACATTTTTCGGCACAGGAGCCTCGTTTAACGACCGTTTTTATGGCGGCGGCGGATTTGAGTGCGGTGCCATACGCAACCACTCTTTGGAGTTCGGTATTTTTCTCGAAGGATTTGGCTCAGAAACACATACCGACTACAAAATCACATCCGACGAAAAATACTTTATAGGTGGCGGCTACGGCGGATTGTTTATCAAACCGATTATAATGCCCACATCGCCAGTGCATTTTTCTATTCCTATCCGCATTGGCGGTGGCGAAATAGGCTACTACTCTTCAGAACACTTCTGGGACGATGACGACTATTACTACCATCACCACAATTATTACGACGATGATGAAGACGAATGTGGCGTATTTGTGTTTGAACCCGGCTTCAACGTTGATTTCAATATGTTAAAGCATTTTCAAATAACCCTCGGCGTATCGTACCGCATGGTTGGTTCGCTCAGTCTCGACTACCGTCAAAACCAAGGCGAAATCATTGGCAAACAAGACCTCAACGGAATGATTTACTCTCTTGGTTTCCGCTTTGGCTGGTTTTAAAAATTTTAAACAACTATAATATATAAGGTGTCGAAAAAAATTCGACACCTTTTTTGTTTTTTTCTTTCGGTGTAACGCGCAAAATGCTTACTTTTACGCACAAATAATTATTACTAAAATGAAACATATCTACACCATAATACTTGTGCTGCTAACCACGGCATTATCAGCACAAAACCGCAGCACCATACTTGCCAACATTGAAGCCTATTCGGTGGCAACCCTATCAAACGGCATGAAGATACAGGTGGTAAAGACTTCAGAATACCAACACTTTACCTACCGATTAACCGCCGATGTAAGCGCAGTGGGCGAAGGCAGTTTTAACGGCATAAAACACGTGGTGGCCGACCTTACAGGCTGCGAATTTTTGCCCGAAGACCTAATAGTAAAAAAAATGGTGAGCCACGACAATGCCCTCGACTCAGTTTTTGAATTTATGGCAGAAGTTATCTATGGGTCGAAATACACTAATTATCAAGAATATAAACAAAACAAAATTAGTATATTAGAAAACAATCCCGACCTCAAATATCAAAATATAGCCGCCCAAGCTGCAGGAGAAAAAATATTAACAGCCGAAAGTCTCCGCACTATCAGCGACAAAGATGTGGAATCATTTATAAAGCAATGCTTTACACCAGAAAAATGCATCCTCACAGTGGTAGCCAATGTAGACCTTGCCACAGTTCAAGAATCGGCAAAGAAGTATTTTGGCAAAGCCACAAAAACTCCTCCCAAAAATCAACCCAACGCCAAACGTCCCGAAAGTGGCGACTATATTTATGCGTTAGACGTATTAAAACCCGAAACCACAGTAGCTTACCGCTGCAATTTTCCGTTTGCAAAAACATCCAAAAACTATGCGCTTGGCAATGTGGCATACAAAATAATGTTTACCGATAGTCTCGACTATGGATACCGCCGTGCGTCGTTAAAATCAGAAAGTTACAGCATCGACACACGATTACCGATTCAAGGATTCGATTCATTTCAAGCAGAACTTTATGCACCGTTAAATCCCAATTTTGATTTTGGTGCTGCAAGTGACAAGGCAAAGGCAAAGGTGATAGAAGAATACGAAAAAATGTTGCTTCGTCCCGAATATGCAGCCGAAATTGCCTCGCACCTACTGATTTACAAATTACCCAAAAACTATTTTACACAATACAAACAGACGGTAAACAATATTGCCACCAACGATTTTTCTGGTTTTTTTAACGCCATTGCCAAAAACGGACGCGGTGTAATGGTGGTGGCAGGTCCGCGCAAAACAATTCACTGCCAACTGTTTAACGCTGCACGAAACCGCGAGGTTGACTTTATGACCACCAAGCTTGAAAAAGAGCGCGTTATACCCAAAGGCTTTGGCGAAGCCACCATTTTGGAGCATTATTTAACAGCCACAGGACTTATCGACCCGCCCAAAAACCTCATAGAAGATTTTGAATCTATCTACACATTCCCTTCAGCCGGCACTTACAAATGCGTTGGCAAAATTTACCGAAAATATCCTTTGATGTACAAAATGGAAAATTATGTGGAACACGCTCCCGACACTCTTATTGTCCATTACATCGAAATGTTTAACGGCACAATTGGCAACGACAGCACAAAACTATTTGGAATGAAACAAGCCAACGAACTACGCAACAAAGAATTACGTCAAAAAGCTTCGTTTCCGATAGAGATGTATTACACCGAACTTAATGCCGGTGTGCGTTTTGCCTGTGATTACGATTTAGACAGTGCGGGAATTTACCGCCTTGAAATCACCGACCCTCAGGGACACGACTATCGCGATTATTTTTCGATTAAAGACGGATTAAAAACCAAATCGGAAGTATTAGCATCTAACGGCTCAGTAATTACCGACATATCTTACACTTACGAAAAAAATGGCGTATACAACCTGCCCAAAGTTATCACAGAAAAATCTAACGACGTTACCATCGAAACCACTATTTTGAAATACAACATCGAAGTTGCATTAAAAATAGATAATTTTCAACCTTTTGTGGAAGAAGAGCAACCCGATAAAAAGAAAAAGCGATAATTATTTTTGCAACTCGTTTACCAAATATTTTATCATCTCTTCGCTATAAGTGGCGTTGAGGCTGCTGCGGTTGAGGTGAATCACATACTCTTTGGGCGCATTGATAAGCGAAAAAGCTGCAAATCCTGCGTGAGGTGGGCAGTCGTCGTCAAACAATGTGCTCACAAAAAATGTTTTGCAATCAATATTGCTACACATATCAAGCACATCGGTTTTGTGAAGCACTGCCATTACATCCTCGAATGTATGGATGTTGTTGGTAGATTCAAGATAGCTATCTATTTTGATGCGATACATAGGGCGTGTTTTAAGAAAATGCTCCAAATCGCACAAAAACGGATTGAAATATGCCAACGCCGCTATCCTACCCTTGCACAATGCCGCCGTTGCCAATGCTAATCCGCCGCCATATCCGCTGCCCATTATAGCAATGCGCTTATTATCAAAATGATAATCTTGTGTAATAAAATCAACAGCACGAAGGCAATCCATATAAATACCTCGATAGGGATTATTTTGCAAATCAAATACTTGTCCTCCCCTTACGCAGAGAGCCATCTCTGCAATATCGGGATAGCGGTACGACCATTTTGCCACATCCGCAAAATCTTCGTTTTGTCCGGGCAGATGAATTATCACAGGATTTTCTTTGCGGTTTCGCGGAAGGAAAAGGTATGCCCTTATTGTAACCTCGCCGATAGACTGAAATTCAACCACAAAACCATCCTTTTCGCCACGGCTGAGACTGTCAATTTTGCGCATAGTGTAATACGGGTCGATAAGGTCGAGCTCTTCAATAGCCTTTTGCCAATAATCATTGTAACCCTCCACAGATTGGCTGCTGCAGGTTATATGCTCAGGATTATAGGCAATCCACTGAGTTGCCCCAGCCTCGTCGCCGCCAGTAAGATAGGCGCAACATTGATAAAATCCTGGCGCAAGTCCGTCTAATTTTACAGGAACAACACCCTCGGCAGGCTTCTTGATTTTTTGGTGATGAAAATAAACCTTTTGGTTAAACTCGTTAAACACAGCAATTTCGAGATTTTGTTTTACTGCGGAGTTCCATTTTACAGTAAACTCAGGCACGGCATCCACAAAAAGATGGTTTTTGGGTGCAATCTCAATTTCGGTTTCAGATGTAGACACATTGCCCTCTAACTGACATATATTGCTACCCTCGCCTGCTGTGCGAGTAAACTGACGTGCATAAATCAAAGTATGGTTTTCGCCCGCCACAAACACCGACAAAGGCACATTGATAAGTTTGCGACCAGCCTGACCTGCAATGTTTTCCACCACTTTGCTATTGTTGATTACAAGCGAATCTATCTGACACTGCATATTGAGTGTAAGCGTAAGGTCTTTACCAGCAAGACTTTTCAGCTGTTTTTTGTTGACATTGAAATTGGCAGCAAACACCGCACCGCCGCTAAGATCGCAAAGTCCTTGACTTTGCCACGAGCGGTTGAAGTCGATACTATCCGCCTCCAAAGGTTTGTCGGAAGATTGGATTTTCCACCTAACGGGAAAAAAGTTTTGCGCCGTTGCCGCCGCTGATATTAATGTGATTACTAAGAGATTAAGTGTTTTTTTTAAAAAGATGTGTTTCATTGTTCAAATTGGTTATCCATTGTGAGGAAA
>JAFPYT010000339.1 GCA_017394445.1 Bacteroidales bacterium
CTTCTTGCTCAGGCTGCTCCCGGCTACAAAATCAGCACACGTTACGGCGCACCCACTCCCGACGACCTCGACGAACTGCTCTCGCTCGTTTGGAAAGAGCCCGCATTCTTTATCGCCAACCCCCGCGCCATTGCTGCATTTGAGCGTGAGTGCACTTGGAGAGGCGTTCCCCCTGTGGCTATCGACCTCTTTGGCACTAAGGTTATCACTTGGCGTGGCGTTCCGATTATCCCCTCCGACAAGGTTGAAATCAAAGGTCAGTACCTCACCAACCGCGGCGTTGGCACCACCGAAATTATCCTTGTGCGCACCGGCGAAAAAGAACAAGGCGTTGTGGGACTTCATCAGTCGGGCATTCCGGGCGAAATTGCTCCTTCGCTTTCGGCTCGTTTGATGGGCTTAGACCAATACGGCGTGGCAAGTTACCTGCTCACGAAATACTTCTCGCTCGCAAGCCTCACCGACGACGCTATCGCAGTTTTGGAAAACGTTGAGGTGGGATACTACCACGATTATCAACACAGAAACCAAATTGAAAAATAATGAACGGTATTGACTTGAATGCTTTTCAATTCGGAGGACTTTCGGCCGACGACAGGGCTTTGTTCGACGGGGTGATTTCAAAATATTTCCCCGAAGACCGAGCCTCTAAGCCGTCGGCTACAAAGCCGCCCGAACGCAGAAAATGCCTTTTGAAAGACGACGGGTTTGGTATCGGAATTCCTGAAACTCAGTTGATTAAAAACCTCCATTACGACGAGGTGGATACTCTCAACTCTGAGGAAATCCGCAAGCAATTCCCGATTTTTAATCAAAAGGTAAACGGGCACGACCTCATTTGGTTCGACAACGGTGCCACCACGCAAAAGCCTCTGCGCGTAATCGACGGATTGAGCGAGTTTTACAAAACCGACTACTCTAATATCCACCGTGGAGCGCACACCCTTGCCGCCCGTAGCACCGATAAATACGAGGAGGCTCGCCAAAAGGTAGCCGACTTTATCAACGCCCCCGATGCTCAAAACATTGTGTTTGTGCGCGGTACAACCGAAGGTATCAATCTCATTGCCAAAACTTTTTCGGAGAAATACCTCCTTCCGGGCGACAACGTGATCGTTTCTACCCTCGACCACCACGCCAACATTGTGCCTTGGCAGCAAGAGTGTTTTAAGCACAATGCCGAACTACGTGCAATTCCTATCGACAAGAATGGCGACCTCAATCTCACTGAGTTTGAACGCCTTATCTCTCCCAAAACCAAGTTTATATCCGTTGGTCATGTCAACAATACTTTCGGCACTATCAACGATGTAAAGTCTATAATCGACCTTGCCCACTCGCACAACATTCCCGTGCTGTTAGACGGTGCGCAGTCGGTGGCTCACACCAAGATAGATGTGCAGGAATTAGACGCCGATTTCTTTGTTTTTTCGGGACACAAGATTTACGGACCATCGGGCATTGGCGCGGTTTACGGCAAAAAAGAGTGGCTCGAAAAACTTCCACCGTGGCAAGGCGGAGGCAATATGATTAAGGATGTTACCATCGAAAAAACCGAGTTTAACGTACCTCCGGCGCGTTTTGAAGCAGGCACGCCAAACATTGCCGACGCTGTGGGTTTGGGCTACGCCTTAGACTTTGTTAAAAGCGTGGGCATACACAACATCGAACATCACGAGTACGACCTCACCGAATACGCCCGCACGCAAATAGCAAGGATTCCGGGCATTACGCTCATTGGAAATCCCAAAAACCGTGTAAGCGTGGTTTCGCTCGATGTCGCCGGCATTCCCGCTCCCGAAGTGGGACAGATGCTCGACAAGGAGGGAATAGCCGTTCGTGCCGGACACCACTGCGCACAACCCGCTCTCAGGGCGTTGGGCTATGAAATGAGTGTTCGTCCCACCTTTGCAGTATACAACACCCGCGACGAAATAGATGCACTTGTAACCGCCTTAGACAAGATTTCGCGCGGAGCAAGGTAGCAAATATGTTTATTCTTTTAAAACGAGTTTTATCCACATCTTCTGGTAATTATATCTACAAAACCCATTCGGGTTAGATATAATTACCATATTTTTTATTCTGTTTGGAAATAATTTACTTCTGCCGCAATTTTGCACCGGTAAATAAATTAAACAAACAGAAGAAAATGAATAAAGAATTATCAAATAATCATCCTTGCTTTGGACCTAATGCCAACAACCTCGGACGTATTCACTTGCCAGTAAGTCCTGCTTGCAATATCGGTTGCCGATTCTGCCACAGGGTATTAAACGACACCGAAAACCGTCCGGGCGTTACGGCTAAGGTAATCACTCCCGAACAGAGCATCGACGTACTCAAAAAAGCATTAAAACTCTGCCCAGAAATACGTGTGGCGGGCATTGCAGGTCCGGGCGACACTCTTGCCACAAACGCAGCATTAGAGACATTCCGC
>JAFPYT010000340.1 GCA_017394445.1 Bacteroidales bacterium
AGATAATGGCGGCAACAATGTAAAAGTATGGAGCTATGCCCACACCATCTACATCGCCACCACCCCCGACAGCCAATACAAAATCATCGACCTCCAAGGCCGCACAATCAAATCAGCAACAACAAAATCATCATACGAAGAAGTTAATATCAACAATTCAGGTATCTACGTTGTAATCATCAACGGCAAATCTTATAAGGTATCCCTATAACCCGTCTGGAAGACGGTATCTCTGTATCCCCGGACACCAAGCCGTCTCGTGCGGTGACGGTGTCCGGGGTTTTTCGTACGGACACGGTTGACAGTTTTTTTTATCTATTGTTACTCCAATCAAAAAAAACACTATCTTTGCCCTGCAACTTTTGTGTTAAACCGAATCATTATAACATTATTTATAAGGAAAACAAAAAAATGAAAGCATCATCAATTATTTTAATATCATCGGCAATGTTGTTGGCAGCGTGCAGCAACGAGCCCGATGCTCCTCACAAGGATCCTAAATATGCGTTGCCCGCCTTGATTTCCGACGGAATGGTTTTGCAGCGCGATACCGACCTCAATATCTGGGGATTTGCCACCGAAGGTTCTCAGGTAACAGTTTCGCTCAACGGTTCAGCGGCTTCGGGCGTTACCGACAGCACCGGCAAATGGACTGTGACTCTGCCTAAGCAAGACGCCGGCGGTCCTTACGATTTGGCTATCAAATACAACCGTCCGCACAAGGTGGATTCGCTCTGGTATAATTATGCCGACACCGTGCGCGATGTGATGATAGGCGAGGTGTGGCTGTGCAGCGGTCAGAGCAATATGGAACTGCCCATCCGACGCGTCTACTGGAAATATCCGGGCGTTATCGAAAACTCCGCCAACGACAATATCCGTTACTACCAAGTTACCAAAACGCCTTATTTCAAAAATCCGTTGGATACCCTTATCGGCAGTCCCAAATGGCAGAAGGCGTGTCCCGAAAATATCCGCGAGTTTTCGGCAATTGCATATTTTTATGCCAAAGACCTCCACGAAAAACTGAATGTACCTGTGGGAATGATAGTTTCGGCAGTGGGAGGTTCGCCCGCCGAGGCTTGGATTAGCGAGGAACGCCTCAAAGAGTTTAAGCCATATTACGACGATTTGCAGCGTTGCAAAGACGACAACTACGTAAACAACATCAAGAAAGCCGACCGCGAGGCTGAGCAAAAATGGTACGACAATTATCAGAACATCGACCTCGGCGTTAAGGAAGATTGGAAAAATCCCGACACCGACCTCAAAAAATGGAAGACTGTGAACGTTCCCTGCCGCATTGCCGACACCAAATTGAAGTTTAAGAGCGGCGTCGTATGGTTTGAACGCAAAATTAAGTTGACCGCCGAGCAAGCCGCCAAAAAAGCGATGCTGATTATGGGCGTGATTGTGGATTCCGACATTATCTATATCAACGGCACTCAGGTGGGAACCACTGGTTATCAATATCCTCCGCGCCGCTACGATATTCCCGACGGCGTGCTCCACGAGGGCGAAAACACCATTGCCGTGCGTATGATTAGCAATGGCTCTAACGGCGGATTTGTCGCCGACAAGGATTATATCATCGATTTTAGCGGCGACACTCTCGATATTTCGGGCAAATGGAGTTTCAAACTTGGTGCCGAGGGCGTTCCTCCTAAGGAGACAACTTTTTTCCAGTACAAACCGGCAGGTCTTTACAACGCTATGATTGCGCCGCTGCTTGGCTACAAATTCAAAGGTATGATGTGGTATCAGGGCGAAAGCAATGTGGAGCGTTACGAGGAGTATTATTTCTTGATGCAGACACTTATAAGCGATTGGCGCAACCGTTTCGGGTTTGATTTCCCCGTTATGATTGTTCAGTTGCCGCTCTTTTTGGAGCAGGAGAAAGACCCCTCAAACGGTGGTTGGGCTAATATGCGCGAAATTCAGAAACGCATTGCCGACGACACTCCCAACACATATTGCGTATGCACCATCGACCTTGGCGAATGGAACGATATTCACCCGCTTGCCAAACAGCCTGTGGCAGAGCGCATTTCGCTTATGGCTCAAAAATATGCTTACGGCAAAAACGTTGTGGCGCAAGGTCCTGTGGCAAACAATGTTTCGGTATTTGGCAACACTGCCGTAATCACATTCGACAATATTGGCAGCGGACTTGTATCGCGCGACAACAAACCTCTTCGTGGATTTGCCCTCAGCGGCGAGGACGGCAAGTTTTACTGGGCCGACGCAGTGATTTCGGGCAACGAGGTAAAGGTTTCGTCCAAAAAGGTAAAGAACCCGATAGCAGTTCGTTACGCTTGGGCAGATAACCCCGGCAACCTCAATTTCTACAACAAAGACGGCCTTCCCGCAATGCCATTTTCGATGATTGAGTAATAGATTTTGGAGATGCTGCCCACAAAGGAGGATATTAAAACGGAGTTTAAACAGTCGTATTCCGACGAGGTGATAGTTTCGCTTGTTGCATTTGCCAATGCTAAGGGTGGAAATGTCTATGTTGGAGTATGCGACGATGGCTCTGTGTGCGGTATCCAATTGGGCAAAGAGACTGTTCAAAAATGGCTCAATGATATAAAGCAGAAAACTGAACCATCGATTATTCCCGATGTGGATATTATTGAAAATGAGGATAGTGTAGTTGTAATTCTGTCAATTCAAGAATATCCTGTAAAACCTGTTTCGTTTAAGGGCAGGTATTATGTAAGGCAAGCCAACAGCAACCATCAGATGACTCCATTTGAAATCTCTAATTTGATATTAAAGACTAAAAATTCGAGTTGGGATTTTTATACCGACCCCCAGCATACTATTGATGATATAGACTTGGCAAAAGTTCAGGTTTGTATCCACAAGATGAAACGCCGGGGCATCAGTATCGAAGAGTCTCCCATTGATTTTTTGCGAAAAAAAGATTTTGTAGTGGGAAACAATGTTACATTTGGCGGTTATTTGCTGTTTAAGGCTCGTGAAGACATAATGACAACTGTGGAACTCGGTTTTTTTCAAGATTCCGACGGTATAATCATCAAAGATTCGGCGCGACTTAAAAACGACCTTGTGTCGCAGGTAGATGACGTTATGGATTATGTAAAAAAGCATATCAATATGGCAATTGAGATAGTCCCTTACCAAACCGAAAACGTTCAGCGGTGGGATTATCCTTTGGATGCCATTCGAGAGATTGTTTTGAATATGATTGTCCATCGTGATTATCGTTCAAGTGCTGATTCTATTGTAAAAATCTTCCCAAATCGCATAGAATTTTATAACCCCGGAACCCTGCCCGATGAAATATCTATAACAGATTTGCTTACAAATAATTATCGCTCATTGCCCCGTAACAAGCAAATTGCTGACATTTTTAAGGAAATGGGTGATATAGAAAAATATGGTTCAGGTATTCGCCGAGTAGTGAAAATGTTTACTGATTACGGATTACCTGCCCCCGAATGGAAGCAAAATTCTGGCGGCGTTGTGGTAACGGCTTGGAAAAGCGACCAAGTAAGCGACCAAGTAAGCGACCAAGTAAGCGACCAAGTTAGTGACCAAGTTAAGAATGTACAAATAGATGATAATCAGAATGGTGGTCAAGTAAGTGGTCAAGTAAGTGGTCAAGTAAGTGACCAAGTAAGCGACCAAGTAAGTGACCAAGTAAGCGACCAAGTAATGCGACTTTTGAGGGTAATTAACGGAGAGATGACAGTTAATGAAATGATAGAGTTATTAGGATTGAAACATCATCCTTCGTTTCGTTTAAGATATTTAATGCCTTCATTAGATTTAGGTCTAATATCAATGACACAACCCAATTCTCCAAACAGTCCTACACAAAAATACTATCTAACCGAAAAAGGAAAATACTTTATAAACAAATATAAAAAATGACAAAAACAGTAACATTTGGCGAGATAATGCTTCGCCTTGCCGCTCCGGGATATGAGCGGTTTTTGCAAACAAGCACCTTCAATGCCACTTTCGGCGGAGGCGAGGCCAATGTGGCAGTTAGCCTTGCTAATTATGGTTTGCCCGTTAGTTTTGTAACCCGTTTGCCCGAAAACGACATTGCTAAGGCGTGCCTGAGAGAATTGCGCGGTTTTGGCGTGGATGTAAACGATGTAATTTTCGGTGGCGACCGTGTGGGTATCTATTACCTTGAAACAGGCGCAGTTAGCCGTGCTTCAAAAGTTATTTACGACCGTGCTCATTCGGCTGTTTCGGAAATCAAACCCGGAATGATAGATTGGAAAAAAGTTTTCAACGGCGCAGGTTGGTTTCACTGGACAGGTATTACTCCGGCTATTTCGCAAGGTGCGGCAGATGTTTGCTTGGAGGCTCTCAAAGTAGCAAAAGAACTCGGCATAACAGTTTCGTGCGACCTCAACTATCGCAAAAACCTTTGGAAATATGGCAAACGTGCCGACGAGGTGATGCCCGAACTCGTTAAATATTGCGACGTTATCCTTGGCAACGAGGAAGATGCTGAAAAAGCCCTCCTCATTAAACCCGAAGGCGTTAACATCGAAGGTGGAAAGGTGGTTGCCGAAGCGTATCTTTCGGTTTCTCAGCAAATTATGAAACGTTTCCCCAACGCCAAGAAAGTTATCACCACACTCCGCAGCAGCATCAATGCCAACCACAACAATTGGGCAGGCGTGCTTTACGACGGCAAAACGCTCTATAAATCACCCGAATACCAAATCACTCACATTGTAGACCGTGTGGGCGGTGGCGATTCGTTTATGGGCGGCTTAATCTATGGTCTTCAAACCTTTACCGGCGACGACCAAAAAGCCCTCAACTTTGCCGTTGCCGCATCGTGCCTCAAACACACCATCTATGGCGACTACAACCGTGTATCCGTTGCCGAAGTGGAAAAACTTATGTCGGGCGACGCATCAGGAAGGGTTTCACGATAGATTTAATGCATAATTCATAATGCATAATTCATAATTGCCTTATGGCTATGTGAGTTATGCATTTTTTATTTTTCTTTCAGGTCGATAAGTTCGCGTTTGCCTTCGCGAAACTCTTTGGGAGTAAGGCCGTAACGTTTGCGAAACGAGGTGGTAAAATGGCTTTGCGACGAAAAACCCAAATCTTGGGCAATGTCGTTGATAGCACTGTCGCTGTCGGCAAGCAGACGTGCCGCCTTGTTCATACGCAGGTCGTTGAGATAGTCGAAAACCGTTATCGAAAACATCTGTTTAAACACCTTTTTGAGCGTACATTCGTTGGTGCCCACAGATGCGGCAAGTTCGCGCAGGGTAGGAGGGTTTTGAAAATTTTCGGTGAGCACATCTCTGGCTTTAAAAATCTTGCGGCATACGGAGTAACTATCGGGCAGAGGCTTGTGGTGACGTCGGTAGTAGGAATTAACTATACACTCAACAATCAATCCCTCAACGTAATGCGGATTAATAGAGTGCGAAAAAACTGAGTTTTGCAGTTCGCGGGCGGCTTCGAGAATTTTGCCCTCCGAATCGTCTACCTCGCTAACATACGGCTTGGCTTCTGCAAAGTACTTAGCCCATCCTGAAAAAATTACCGGGTACATTTCGTTGTACTTTTGGTAATCACATTCTGACATCATAACGCTAATTTTCTCAAACCTGCACTCCTCGGCAAGGTGCATTATGTGAATGCTTTCGGGCGACATTATGCCCATATTCACCGACCCTACGCCGTGCTCTACCTGCTGTCCGTTGATAACCTCGCAAGTTTTGCCGCTTGTTATCACCGAAAACACCAGAGCCTTTTGGTCGGTGCGGCTGTTTTCTATCGTGCAGGCCTTTCGGGCATAGTAACTATTGTACATCACCAAAGTTTGGTTGTGGATAGCCACCCTTGTGGATAATGCACAACCGTCACGGATAGTCATTTCGTTAGAAAATATAGTGTCGGGATTGCCCTTGATATCTCCCGCCGACGGCATTACCATAGAAACGGGGTTAGCGTCCCCGCATTTTACAATAGATTTAAACATATTTGCCCTTTTTCTTTCCTACAAATGTAATGATTTTTGCCCAATTACGGCACAAAATTATCAAAAAAATCCATCCTCCTCAGTACATTTTTTGATTATATTTGCAACTATACTATCGATAAAACTTTATGCACTATGGATATAAAATCAATAATTCTCAAAGCGGTAGACAATCCGCAAACCCGTATCAACCGCGAGGCGTTTCTTCGCAACGTGCTCTTCAACTACAAAAAAAATGCGAGCGAGGCACAGCAGGCTTTGTTTCTCTCAAATCCCGTTAAGGCACTTGGTATAAACGAGATAAACTTTGTTGCCGACAAGATTATCACCAACGACCTTTGGCAAACATCGGCACTTTCGTTTGCTGCGGGATTGCCCGGTGGTCCGTGGGGACTTGTGGCTGCCGCTCCCGACATTGCCCAAAATCTCGGCTACTACATTGCCCTGTCGCAAAAGTTGGCTTATCTATACGGTGTTAATTTTCACGGACTTGCCGACACCAACGACGAATACCGTCAGAGCAGCGTCCTTCTTTGCCTTGGCTTTATGCTTGGCGTTTCCGACACCGACAAGGTGGTGCAAACCATTATCGATAATGCTTGGAAAAAATCGGGACGCGAGTTTATCGAGTTCCTTATGAAAACCGTTATCATTCAAGTAGCCAAAAAGATAGTTACTTTGCTTGGCGAAAATCTCACCAAACGTTCGGCAGCCAACCTTCTTGGCAAGGCGGTTCCCCTTCTTGGCGGCTTAATCTCCGGCGGCCTCACCTACGCCGGCTTCAAAAAATCCGCCCTCGCAATGCAGCAAAAACTCATCAAGTACAACGAAGAAGGGGCGATTGAGAATTTGTAGCATTTATTTTAAATAATAATCATTTTAACGAAATCGGTCGCTAAGTATCAAAAAATCGAGGCTTATCGACCGATTTCGTTGATATAATTCCCCAAATTTGGCTAAAAAAAGCAAGTTTGGGGGATTATAAAATTTTCTCAAAAAAACTTTCCTTTGCGCTTGACATTATCTTTCCATATACGTATATTTGCAATAGTAATAACTTAAAAACACATCAGCCTATGGCATAACAAAAAAGATAACGACATAAAAGACATATAGACAAACACTTATTCGGTAATGTGTGTGAATCTGGACAATTTACAATGCAAATATCTGAATAAGTGCGATAAGGTTCACGCCGTAATATTATTAGGCGTGGACTATTTCGCACTTATATATTTGCAGGGCTGTCCAGAGCCTACACCATTAATAAGTTAAGC
>JAFPYT010000341.1 GCA_017394445.1 Bacteroidales bacterium
CGATCCACAAATAATCTCGTATGTTTTATTATAAATATTACCTGTACCTTTGAGCCATACTTTTTGTGACGTAAAATGACGGGATGTGTGATTTTGTTTTTGTATAATTACGGTTGGGATTACCATCGATGGTCGTTCTTCAATTAAATTAGTGTTTATCTTCTTGGATATTAACGTACAAACAATAAAATGACTAATCATACAAACAAACAAATTATACCATAAATAATCTC
Organism: Bacteroidales bacterium; assembly: GCA_017394445.1. Classification (GTDB taxonomy): domain Bacteria; phylum Bacteroidota; class Bacteroidia; order Bacteroidales; family UBA3824; genus UBA3824. Next base: position 234 of record JAFPYT010000341.1, read on the forward strand.
TTGAAAACAAGATAATCATAACGATAGGGAAAAACCAAATAAAAAAATGAAGAATCTTGTAAATATTAATTGAAGTGACATTCAAATCGCTACATCTCATATCGTATATAAAAAAATAGTATACGAACATAATAAAACAGTAAATCAATATATAAATTAACCTCCTTTTCATTATTCTCTATTTTTCAATTTCTTCATCACTTTTAATAGCCTTTATAATTGCTTCCCGCAAATCAGAATTTTTAGTTACGTCACCGACAACACTCGCCAATGCAAGTTGAAACATCACCCATTCTTTCTCATCTTTTGGTGTCACCACAACAGCACAACTTTGATTGTCTGTAACATTTTCTATAACTTTGACATATGCTGGCTTGTTGTCGTCGGTTTTTAACAATACGTGAGTTATTTTATTTCTTTGATATTGTCCAGGCAAAGAAGCCCTGAACGGACCGGTGTCGGACATTGCAACAGACGCATAAGAGATATTTGCTTTGTTAGAGCCAATATGAACAGATGATATTTGTTCGTCAGCCAATAATTTAAGATGTCCAGTAACGTCTGATGGAGAAAAAACTTTGTAGACTTCTTTGATATCTTTTATTCGCGACATCGGATTATTATACTTATTTAATATGATTTTTAAATAGTTATAATCTTTTGATTGAATTCCTTTTTCGAAATAAGAATAAAATGTCGTGCACACGGACAGAATGTCTTTGTCAATACGGACAGATGCTTCTTTTAACAAATCCATCAATTCAACACCTCCTGAAGAAGTTAGCATTTTGATTATTTCATCTATCATTTGATTGTTTCCTGACATATATTCATCTATTTCGTTTGCATCGAAATGATGGCTGAACAAAAAATCGAATAGAAGTTTGCCTGATTGTTCACTACTACCATATCTTCTTGTCAACTGCTGTGAAAGTGCGCTATAAATATTTACATAACTATCAACAGAAGATATTCTCTTGACCAAATCACCGATATCGTATTCATCAATGCGCCGACACAAATCACCGACTAACAGTGCTGAATGTTGGTGTGTAAAACAAACATTTAAAATATCTGTCTTGTTGCTGAGTTTTGACATAAACAATTTATTCAAAAAAACGTCAGTAGTGGCATAATGGTATGGAGAAAGGCTTAAATCGACAATACCATCTATTATTTTTGGTGAAATGTCGTTGATAATATCGCTACAATTGCTGATATTTACGTTTGCGAAACTAGAAACCAAATTGTCAGCCAACCTCTCGAACTCTTCTACGCTTGTAAATTCTTTTGAACTTCGCCTTATCAAATTTAATGACAGAGCGCCTTGGTCGGTATTCAACAAGTTGCCGACAACTGTTCTTAATTGCTTCTCATCGATATTGGCTGAAAATTTGAAGACCTTAGGAACGGCAACACCCGCCAATAGTTGGTTGATAACGGAGACGAATTTCTCATTTTTGGCAAAGGTTGTTGAGGTCACTGCCCTACGCAACTGAACAAAATCTAACGTTTTAGTAAAAGAATGCTTAGCCAACTTTTGTGTAAGTTTAGGAGTAATAGCATCTACAATCACGGCTACGCCCGCTCCGATACTAAAATTAACAACTTGGTCTAAGAAAGTAGTCTCGTTATCTAATAATTCTCTCACATTCACTGCTTGAATGCCATCTACTGCAGCATCATACAAAAGTTTATATTCAAAAGATGCCGGCGCATAAAGATTCTTAGCGCCTGCGATTGAGGCATCAAGAATCATTTCTTTGAGGTCGAAGTATTCATTCCACCCTTTTTTGGGTTTGTCATTAAGCCAGTGTTCAACAATAAAATAAGTAACCATATTAGCGACAGAGTTGCTTACAAAATCAGAAAGGAATCCTTCTGCAAATTTACCAGAAACCCCTTCTCCTACCAGAGCAGCCTCCAACAAATACGGTGCTGCCGCCGTAATAGTTAATCCTGCAATCACATACTCGCCTGCCTCGTTCATTGTGGATCTTACGTCGTTTGCAAGCCAGTTGTACTCAGACCCGGCAAAGGCTGCCATTGATTCGAATTTCTTTATTTCGGCATTTTTCTTTTCTAATTCATCTAAGGTGATGATTGACTTTACATTGTTTCTTCTTAATACTCGACCTCCAGTGTAGCCTAATATGACAACAATGTTATTATTTTTAACATCATAAAACCAGTACTGGCTCTGTCCGTCTGCCTTTTTCTTAAGAAGTTTTTCCAAATTACGTTGGCGAGCCTCCTCCATATAATCAGGAATAACTGCACTATAATAATAAGGTGTCCATTCGTCACCAACAGGTTCATTTGGCGCGACATACAAATTATTGTAAAACGAACGGCTTTGAATATCCCAATAATAAACAGGAGAGCCGGTTCGGTGGTAATTAGTCAAAGTTACATTATCTTTGTCAACATAAAGTGCATCACCATCAGTATTGTAAAATCCTTCAAAATGGCCAGATTCAGAAAATTTTGCCATAAAAGTTTCGTTATCAGTTGTTATAAAACCATAAATAGCGGCGTCAGGTCTTTGCCTATTGCTCAATGATATTCCATAACCAGAAGGAACAAGGACAAAAGCAGTCATTACGTCATCTATCCAAATAGGCCATTCTGATGGAGCAATAAAAATGCCTGATACTGGATAATCTGGTATTGTGTACCGAAAGAGATTTCTTAAGTCTTGTTCTTCAAGATTCTCCCCCTCTTCTTCCGCCTTATTCCACTTCATCCACACCCTGCTCGGGTCTTGGATTTGATCCCATTGAAAGTGCCATAGTTCGTCACCCTCGGCGTAGTCCATAAGGTTGGCAGTCTTACCAGAATTGTTTGAGTTTTCAAACACGTGCTCTAAGCCTGCGATGCCGTGCCCAAGTTCGTGGGCGATGGTGCGCTCGGAGCCACCGTCGTAGATGAAACCAGCGTTGTAGCCGCGTGGCATATAGCCAGAGACGGGGATGCCGCTGCCGTCTTTTTTGTCGGTGACGTTGTCAATGAAGAAAAGATAGAAGACTCCGTCTTTCATCTTTTTCTCCTTTTCGTATGCTTGTAACACTCTCTTCTGGTCGTCGTTGTAGACGGTGAGGATGCCGCTGCCGCCGTGGGAGAAGGATGTTAAATCGTCGATGGAAATATTGTCGATTGAGTCTTCAAAACTTACCGCACACTGATTGTAGACCTTGTTTAAATATTTTGTGATTTCTTTTTCGTTCAATTTTTTTGCCGCACCATTAACTTTCACAAACACCACCTTGTAAGTCTTCTGTTTATAGGTATTCAAAAACAGCTTACCAATCTTCTTGTCGCCACGGTAAGCATAGATAAAGTTTGTGTCGGCTTTGGATACACCAGTGAAGGTGAGGATGCGGTCTTTTATAGGGTATGTTACGCCGTATTTATCTTTAAATACTACCGAATCTTTTTCGGGATAGGTATCAAATTCTACTTTTACTTTGTCGTTCTTTCCACACTCTACCGATTTGTAGCGGAAATCGTAACTGCCAGATTGAGGATAATATTCTGATGATGAGAAGATTCCGTGGTCGCCGGAAGCAATGTGGTCGAAGGCGTAGGTTTGGGCGTCGTATTTTGAAAAGTTGATTTGCCACTGCGCAAGGGAGTCGGATTTGCGGTGGTATTCTTTTAATAATACGGAGTTGCCGCCGGTGGCATTGAACTCGGTTTTGCCCATCACTTGTCCTTTTTTGGTGAGGACGAGTTCTTCGCCGTTTTTGCCTTGTATCAGGGTGTTTTCCTTGAGGTTGGTGGCGGAAATCTCGGTGGTTTTCTCCTCGGTTTTGCCGTTGTTGTTTACTGATACTGCCACCACTTTGCCCGATTCGTTGATATAAAGGTAAGTGTAGGGTTTGTCGATTTTTACGGTGTCTTTGATAGAAAAGTCGGTGAGCACGGTGGCGGCATCGAAGAAGGCCTGCTCTACTTCTTTGCGGATGGTTTCGGGCTTGACATAGAGGGTGCTGTCCGGCACGTTGTGGAAGATGGTGTTCAGCACAATGTTGTCGGTATTGATCTGAGTTTTTGAAAATTCGCACTTGATTTTTGCTCCGCCCCAGCAGTCCATAATCATATAGAATTGTCCGCTAAGATAACCATTTTTTTCTTCCGAAAAAATTATTTCGTAACGTGTGTCGCCGTTTTTTGATTCCACTATCTCGCCAGGGGCAAAGGTGTGTTTTAATTCAAGGTTGGTTATCTCCCTGTCTTCAAATACTTTGCCGCACTCGTATTCGGGTACGGGGATGGGTTCGAGGTAGGTATCTAAGTATGGTGTGTAGTCCGACATCAGGGTTGGGTCGCCGTAACATTCTGCTTTTACGCGGACTTTAAGGTGGTAGCCTGTTTGGGGCATATTGCGGACAAACTCGGCGTAGTCGCAGGCTACGGGGTCGATGGTGCGTCCTGTTTGAGGGTCGTAGTATTCAAAGTAGTATTTTGTGTGGGCGGGGTCCATGTCCCATGTCCAAGTGATTTTTAGTCCGCGATTGGTGAATCTAAGTCCCGTTACGGGTTCGGGCTTGCGTTTGTAGGTGAAGGTGAAGATTTCGGACTGTCCTTGGTTGGCGAATTTCTGCTGGTTGTGCGGGTCTTCTACGGTTATGCGCCATGCGTATTCCATGCCAGGTTTCATGTTTACGGTGGCGGGGTGGAACGATATCTGCGATGTGGTATATGTTTGTGAATATATTGGTCTTACGGTGCTGACAACAGTCTGTACTGGAATGCCTGGCACTGCGCACTCCCAGAGTTCAAACTTGTAGTTAAACGCTCCCACGGTTTTGGGTATCCACGTGAACACTATTGGCGACTGCTGCTGGGCGGGCGGTATCAATGTTTTGTTTTTGGGTAACGAGAGCACTGGCGGCTTGCCCATGCGGGCGTTGAACATGGTGAAGGCGGTGTTGCTGATTACGCGGTTTTCGCGGTAGTGGATTACTTTCACGTTCATTCTATAAAAACCTTCGGGCAGTTGACCGTCTTGGAGGTATTTGGCGGCGGTGATGCCGTGGAAGTCAAGGTTTTGTATGTCGAAATATCTTGCAAGGTCGGCGCCTGTGAGCACTATGGTTTGTCCGCCGTTAATATATAAAGGTGCGGGGTTGAACGATGGTTTTGTAGTTACTTTAACATTCTGACATTCAAGCGAGAAGGATAGCTTGTAAGGACAGTTGGCGTCTAAGAGGTCTTGACCTGTAAGGGTAATGATGAGTTTTGGTGTGGCATAGTCGCCGAGAAAGAGGCTGTATGGAGGGGTGTATTGCACGGTGGCACGGACGGGGTAGTTGCGCTGGGCGGAGGCGGTATTGCCTAACAAAAAACACAATATGAACAATAGTATAGGTGTATGTTTCATATCAAACAATATTCTTTTTATTCAATCACCTCCATCTCCACCTCGTGTTTGGATGTGGATTTATTGTAGTTGATGCCACAGAGGATAATGCGTTTGGAGAAGCCTTTTAGCGAAGCGGGATATTCTTTGCGGTGGATTTGGTCGATGGCAGAGTCGGCTGATTTGTCGTATTTGAGTTCTACAACGATGGCAGGATGTGATGAATTATGCAGGGGTATGAAAACCATATCGGCAAAGCCTTTACCAGTAGGTAGTTCGTGGAATATCTTGTAAAACGGTTTGGCGGCGTAATATGCAAGGACTATGGCGCAACGCATTGAGTTTTCGTCGTTAAACTCCAAAAGGGATGATGCCTCAAAATGGTAGGAGTCGAATGCACGGGCGATTTTATCTTTACGCAAGTTGAGAGTGTCGTCCAAAAGGTTGAGCGACGAGTTCACTGCCTTTGAAAGTTCGCCCCAACCTGCCACACTGACAGCGTTTTCAAACTCTTCGGAAACCTCTGTGTTAGGAATTGTTACGCTACGGGTCTCAGGATTGTACGAAAGGTATCCGAGGTGAACGAGAAGGGTTAGAACGTCGTCGCAATTGTCGATATTCTTCATATCGTTGCGGAAACTTGACACTCTCACTGTGGCACTCTCTCCGTTCATCATACCTATAATCTTTGACCTTACATTGTCTGCGTCGGTGTGGAGGTAGGTTTCGATAGCCATAAAGGATGCCGTCTTCGACCAATAACTATTGTAGTTGCGAAACAGAATCGACTGCATTACCGAAAACGGATTGAACATAGATTTTTCGCGACCTATAATATAGCCATCGTAGGCGTGTTTCATAAGTTCAAAGTCCATATCGTTTTCCGCACAGAGTATTTTTACCTCGTCTTCGGTAAAACCATAATATTTGTCAGTGATGCCCGGATTTACCACGCTGTATTCCACAAAATTGTTCAACGCCGACTGTGTCCTTATCTTGATAATGGGCAGTATACCAGTCATATACACCAAGAGGAAAATCTTTTTAGCATTGTTCGATTTGAACATAGCACGCAGAAAGTTAACATACTCGTCTTGAATATCTTGATCCACATCTCTCACGAGCATATCCCACTCGTCGATTATGAGGATAAAGCGGTCGCCGGTTTTTTGGTTGATTTCTGCAAGGGCTTTGGCAAAAGATTCTTGTTCTTGCAAAAATGGATATGATTGTTTCAGGTCGGCAACAAAGCATTTCTGAGCCTCTTTCAATATCTCGTTTTTGGGAATGTCGGCAAACCTGTTCCAATCGATGTATATCGTGGGATATTTGTTGAGATGTGTTTCATAGTAGGGAGAGTTGGTGATTTCCAAGCCCTCGAACAGTTCTTCCGACTTTGACGAACGGTCGTAATAAGCATACGCCATCTGTGCCGCCACCGACTTGCCAAAACGGCGGGGACGGGAAATGCAGATAAAACTTTGTTCTGTATCAAGATTGCTGTTTAAAAAAGACAACAATCCCGACTTATCAACAAAATTACTGTTGATAACCCTCTTGAAATCGCTGTTGCCGTAATCTATGTAGTCGCTCATAACTTTTTTGGTTATATGTTATGTGCAAAAATAGAGAATTGTTTTGACATAACAAAAATAATTATGATATGTGTTTCAACATATCTAATCCCCTTGGCTATCGCTGAAATCCTGCACGCACATATCGCCGTATTGCTTGTGTGAGCCGATAGAGGTGCCGATGCGGGTGTAGAATTCAGATAAGATGTTGCGACGGTGTCCACAGCCCTCAATTCCGTCGTCGATAAGCAACTGACGTACAATATATAACGCGCCATCATAACCAAACGAAATGTTTTCTGCGATGGAGCCGCCATCGTAGAATCCACGGAGACGTTTGGCAAATCCTGTGCCGTCGGACGAATTGTGCTGCACCAAGCCCTTCGGTCCGATGTCGTTGACGTGGTATTTGGCAGCATCGTACATTTTTTGGTTGGGATAAAGCATAGGAAGATTCTTAACCTGAGGAAGTTCCTTTAACAGAGAACGTTCGTAAGAATTAGAAGAATTGCGCAAATCGCTGAGGTAACTCGACACAAATGTTGCACCGTCGAGACGGGCAAGATTGCAATAGATAATTACAAGTTTCTCCTCGTTGGTAAGATACGACGCATTGCCCACAGTGTTGGCCTTGGCTATTTGATCTGACGTAAAATTGCCGGGTTTGAAATTTGATGGCAAAATGGTACTACTCTGCGGAAAAGCGGTGGTGCATAACGCCAATAGGGTTATTAACAATAGAAATTTTCTCATAACTTCATAATTTATAAGTGATTAATAAATAAATGTAACTACCTACAAATGTACGAAAAAAACGCAACCGCTGTTACGTATTTTTCTGTTTTGCACTAAGTTTTTCGCTTAAACCCCTCACAAACACTTGCAAAAGGGGTTTCGGCTGCTTTATCTTTGCACCGTAAACAAGAAATAGTAATAACTAAAAGTAGAAAAAAAATGAAGAAGTTATTTTTAACAGCGATGATGGCCGCAGCAGTTTTATCGGCCGCCGCACAAGAGGAAGAAGCGGTAGAAAGTCCGCTAACATTTGAGACAAATTTAAATTCAAATGCACTTTGGCGTGGAACACACGTTACAGGTCTCTCAGCCGAAGGCATTATCAATTACTCAGTTGCCGGATTCAGCGCAGGTGTTGACGCTATCTCGGCTATCGGCAAAGACGACTACAATGAGTTAGACTTTTATATAAGTTATCAGTTTAAGGGTGCTTTTGTTTCGCTCACCGATTATTCGTGGACGATGGACAAATTTGAATATTTCGGACCTTACAAAGAGTACCATTTTCTTGAACTCGGTGTGGGATACGATTTTTCGGAAATCACCAACCTGCCGCTTTCGATAAGTTACAACGTAATGCTTGCCGGCGCCAACCGCACCGCCGACGACAAACAAGGCTATTCTTCTTACATAGAGATATGTTTTGCCCCGTCGCTCGCTTGCGGAATTGATTTAGACATTGCCTTAGGTATGGCTTTGGAAGGCGAAGAGTCGGCTCTGATGTACACCAAGAAAGACGGGTTCAACGTCTGCAACGCAAAGTTCGGAGTGTCAAAAACTTACAATCTCAAAAATTTCTGCACCGTAACGCCTAATGTAAACATAATGTGCAATCCCACAGGTTTTGGCGATCACGGCGAGGCTTATTTCTCAGCAGGCGTAGGTTTCGCATTCTAACTAAATTTTTTTAGAATAAATGTAAAGTTTAATATATTTATAGTTAAATACGTATCACACGTATAGAGCCATAAGTAAAAATCGTAAAACTATGAAAAGAATTGAAGCAATTATCCGCAAAACCAAGTTTGACGAGGTTAAAGAGGCGCTTTTAGACTCAGACATCAACTGGTTTGAGTATCACGATGTACACGGAATCGGTCAGTCGCGTCAGGAAAGGATATACCGTGGCGTGGTTTACAACACCGATATGATTGAGCGTGTGGCAATTACCATTATCTGCCGCGAAGTTTGCGTAGAAAACACCATAAATGTAATTCTCAAAACAGCCAACACCGGCGAAATTGGCGACGGCCGCATATTTCTAAGCGACGTTATCGACTGCTGGTCGATACGCACCGGCGAACACGGCGACACTGTGCTGAGAGACAAGAAATAATTGACAATTCACAATTGACAATTGACAATTCATAATTAGTAATCATTAATAAGAATTATTATGGAAAGTATTTTATTAGATATAGCCCCTGTGGTAGAGGAGGCAAAAGACTATGTAAACGGATTGGACACCCTTTGGGTATTGTTGGGCGCAATGTTGGTATTTTGGATGCAGCCCGGATTCGCACTTGTGGAGGCTGGTCTTACCCGCGCCAAAAACACCGCCAACATACTTATGAAAAACTTCTGCGACTTTATGTGCGGTTCGGTATTGTACTGGATAGCAGGCTTTTCGATAATGTACGGCGCGGGCAACGCTTTTATAGGCTGGGAAGGATTCGGCTTTATTGGTTCGGATTCAAACGTACCTGCCGAGGCAACATTTATCTTTCAGACGGTGTTCTGCGCCACCGCTGCCACAATAGTTTCTGGTGCAATGGCAGAACGTACAAAATTCTCAATGTATTTTGTTTATTCGATTGTTATCTCATTGATAATCTACCCGATAGAAGGACATTGGAGTTGGGGCGGCGGCTGGCTGTCAGAACTTGGATTCCACGATTTCGCAGGTTCTACTGTTGTTCACCTCTGCGGCGGCGTTTTGGCATTGGCTGGCGCAATAGTTTTAGGTCCGAGGGTTGGCAAATACGGCAAGGACGGCAAATCTAAGGCTATCCCCGGTCACAACCTCACACTCTGCGCATTAGGCGTGTTCTGCCTCTGGGTAGGATGGTTTGGATTCAACCCCTGCTCTACTGTGGCTGCAACAGGTTTTGACAACGCCACAAGTATGTCGCACGTATTTGTAACCACCAATATGGCGGCTGCCACAGGCGGTATCGCAGCATTGATTTACACTTGGATTATCGATGGAAAACCCTCTCTCTCAATGGTTTGCAACGGTATTCTTGCAGGCTTGGTTGGTATCACAGCAGGTTGCGACTGCGTTCCGGTATGGGCTGCCGCTGTAATTGGCGTGGTAACATCTGTAATTATGTGTTTCTCAGTATCTTTCCTTGATAAAAAATGCCACATCGACGACCCCGTTGGTGCAGTTTCGGTACACGGCGTAGGCGGTATCATCGGAACAGTTCTCACCGGCGTATTCTGCGACTCAGCAATCAACGGTAGCGAGGTATCAATTGGTGTTCAAGCACTTGGCGCAGTTGCAGTAGCCGCATTTGCTTTCGCAATCGGTTATGTAGTGTTCATCATAATCAAGAAAACTCACGGCCTCCGCGTTGAAAAACGCATCGAGGAAGAAGGACTTGACGTTTACGAACACGGCGAGGCTTGCTACAACTAAGCAATTAATTGTTATCCTTTGTTATCGCGAAGAGGGAAACGAAAAAATGCTCTCTTCGCGATATTTTATTTTTTATAACATTGATCTACCAATCCAAACATCACTGTAAGAGGCATATAGTTGCTCAAACCTTTTACGCTGTTGGTGGTTTTGGTGATAAAGGTTTCAAGTTTGGTGAGGTATTCGTCTTTTACAATCGAACCCTGTGCCACCATCGAGAGTCCTTTTTCCCAAGAGGCTGTAAGTTCGGCATTTAGCAACTGCTTTATAGAACCCTTCACCACTTCGTAAATCATTTCACCAAGTTTGGCAGGCGTGATAATCTGCGTTTTTTTGTTGAGGAGAAGGTAGCCGATATTGACAAGTTTTTTGAGAATTTCGGCACGTGTGGCGCTTGTGCCTATGCCGCTGCCTTTTACCTGTGCACGGAGTTCCTCGTCTTCGATAAACTGTCCGGCGTTTTCCATCGCAAGTATCAGAGAACCAGAATTATAGCGTTTTGGCGGAGATGTTTCGCCCTCTTTAAACTCGTAGCCGTCAACGTTGAGTTTTGTGCCTTTTTTTAATGCCGCCACCATTTCAAACGATGCTTCGGATACAACTTGCTCGGTGTCTGCGTTTTTGTCGGTGTTTTCAGCGGCTTTTTCTTCGGGAGTATCTTGTTCGTAAAGCACAAGATAACCCTTATTTTCAAGCACTTTGAAATTTGAAAACAACCGTTCGCTGCCCAAAGCAATAGTAACAGCCATTTTTTTGTATTCGGCAGGTGGATAAAATATTGCGAGAAAGCGTCTTACAATTCTATCATAAACACCCTGCGCCGTCTGCGAGCATCCCGACAGAGCCTGAAAACCTTGTCCTGTGGGGATAATGGCGTAGTGGTCGGTAATTTGCTTGTCGTCGGTGTAACGGCTTTTTTCTATCTTTGAAAACAGTCCGAACTCCTTGATATCCTTGCAGTAACGCAGATAATCAGATTGAGTGGCAAGTCCGTGAAGATTTTTGGTAATCTC
>JAFPYT010000342.1 GCA_017394445.1 Bacteroidales bacterium
CTTCGGGTCAAGATATTTTGGCATATATTAAATCTTATTATCCAATTTCTAAAAATATACTCATACGCAAAAATAAGAAAGGTTTTTGAATAATGCAAAAATATTTGGAGGAATAAAAAAATTCTCCCTACCTTCGTTGTATAATTTATATGGTATGAACATCGGACTTTTAATTAAGCAACACGCTAAAAACTACGTGTTTATAACATTCGGGCTGTTTCTCTACGCGTTTGCGTGGTCGGCGTTTTTGATTCCTTCGCAGATAACGGGCGGAGGTGTGTCGGGTATTGCCGCTTTGATATATTTTGCAAGCGGTTTCCCCACTGGTATATCCATTATTATTATTAATACGGTATTAGTGTTGGCGGCAAGCAAGATTATCGACCTGAAATTTGCTCTCAACTCGGTTTTTGGGTTTGTGGGCATTGCGGCGTTCTTTATGCTGATGGACGGATGGTTTGAGAAACCCCTTGTAGATGATGCGTTTATGTGTTCGCTCATAGCCGCAGGACTTTCGGCTTTTGCCACGTCGATAACCTTTGTAAATGGCGGCAACACGGGCGGTGTAGACATTGTCGCCCTGATGATTACCAAACGCAAAAATATTTCGCCGGGCAAAGTAATTCTCTATCACGACCTTATAGTTATTGCCTCATCGTTTTTGATATTTCATTCGGTAGAAAAAATAGTGTATGGCTATGTGGTAATGTTTGTATTCTCGTATGTGCTTGACCAATTGTTAGATGGACGGCGACAATCGTATCAATTCACAGTTTTTAGCCGTCACAGCAACGAGATAGCGGCAAGAATTTCGAGCGAAGTGGGTCGTGGAGTAACACTTGTTGACGGTCACGGATATTATTCAAAACAGCCTATCGAGGTGATAATAGTGATTGCCCGCAAGATGGATTACTCTAAGATAATGAAGATTATAGACGAAACCGACACTCACGCATTTATTTCGGTGGCAAAAGTGGCTGGCGTGTTTGGCGAGAATTTCGAGAAGATACGTTATTAATTAAAAAAAATATGTACCTTTGTAACAACAAAAATTTGAATTAAAATGCTCGATTTCAGCAACGCAAAATTAAATAAAGTAATACTTCACAAAACAGGCAACAAAGCCCGTGAAGAACAGTTGGTTCTCTCCGACACAGAATTGATGTTGAACGACTCGATTATGGAGATGCTCAAAGGCTTTTTTCTTGGACATTTCAGCAACGAGGCATTCTACAATTTTACGCCCAAGGGTCAGCCCGAAAGCAACGAGGTGTACACCGCCATCAACAACATATTCAGTAGCGAGGAATACTTTATTCCCGAAAGCAAAGCCATTGCAGCCAAACTCTACGACGCAGGCACACACCCAAAAATCAAGGCGGGCGACCTCTACATTGCCACTTTCTCCGACCTTGTGGTAGACGACGAACTTGTTGACGCAGTGGGAATTTTCAAATCAGAAACCAAGCAGGATTTCTTGCGTATCGACATCAGCGGAAACCGTTTTGACATAAAGATTGAGGAGGGTATCAACCTCAACAAAATAGACAAAGCCTGCCTTATTTATAACACAGAGCCGGATTTTGGTTACAAAATCAATATCATCGACAATGTGAACAAGCAGAGCGAGGCGCAATATTGGCGCACCGACTTTCTCGGCATAGAGCAGCGCAAAGACGATTTTTATCAGACTCAGAAATATATGGAACTCTGCAAAGACTTTGTGGAGGAGGTTTACAACGAGGAGCACGAGGTGGAGAAACCCGAACAGATTGCTATGCTCAACAAGTCGAAAAAATATTTCAAAGAAAACGAGAAATTCGACAAGCAGGATTTTGAGGAGAACGTGCTTTCGCAACCCGAAGTAATTGAGGCATTTAACGAATACAAACAGCAATACGCCGAAGAAAAGAACGTAGAGTTTGAAGATAATTTCGGAGTATCGGAAAACGCTGCCAAAAAACAGCAGACCAAAATGAAGAGCGTAATAAAACTCGACAAAAACTTCCACATCTATATCCACGGCGACGAAAGCCGCATCAGCCGAGGTGTTGACCCCGAAACGGGAATGAAGTTTTACCAATTTTACTACGATGAAGAAGAATAACATTTTCAGCAAGTTAAAACTATGGATTTAAACTATTTCATTAATATAGAAACCTCTACCGACATCTGTTCGGTATCGCTCAGCCGAAATGCCGAAACCATTACGCTAAAAGAAAACCACGAACGCAATCACGCTTCGGCAGTTTCGCGATATATAGAGGACATATTAAAAGAGAACAACTTAAAAGTGAGCGACCTATCGGGCGTAGCCATCAGCAAGGGTCCCGGCTCGTACACAGGATTGCGCATAGGCACGTCCACCGCCAAAGGAATGGCATACCAATCGGGCATAAAGTTAATTGCTGTTGACACTTTGCAAGCAATGGCGTTAAAAGTTGTTAATAATAAGGAGTTTATCAAGAGCCCCGAGACGGTGGTCTGCGCCACATTAGACGCTGGCAGAAACGAGGTATATTCCGAGGTTTTTGACCTGAACAACAATTGTTTACGTGCTTGTCAAGCCGAGATTATCACCCCCGAAAGTTACACAGAATATTTTAAAGACAAATACGTTGTATTTACAGGCAATGCGGCAGCCAAGATAAGCGGCATAATCAAAAACCCGAAAGCGGTATTTGCCACCGAAATTGCGCCGTCTGCCGAATATATGGCTCAACTAACCTACAATCAGTATGTTAACAACCAATTTGTAGACGTGGCATATTTTGAGCCGTTTTACTTGAAAGACTTTATTGCAGTTATATCAAATAAAAACGTTTTAAAACACTAACCTGATGAAAACCATATTATTAACCGCACTAATTATGACATCGGCACTATTTGCATCGGCGCAGATTCCACCTGCATTTGGTCCAAAAGAGAAACTCACCTACGAAATCTATTACGCCTTTGTAACAGGTGCAAAAATGAGTCTCGAAACTCGTGCAATGACCTACGAAGGCAAACAGATAATGCACGTTAAGGCATTTGGCAAAACTGTGGGACTTGTAGACAAAATCTACAAAATCAGCGAGGATTATCAATCGTGGATGGATCCAAACAACAAGTGCTTGCCTTACAAATCGTTAGAAGATGTTCACGAAGGTTCATCATATAACCGCAAGATTACAGTTACTTTCGATCACGAGAACAACTCTATCAACAGCACCAAATCGGGCGACCACAAGGTGAAAGCAAACTGCTATGACATTGTTTCTGCGGCATATTACCTCCGCACATTGGATTTGAGCAAACTCTACAAGGGTCAGGTAATTTCGGTAAACACTTGGTTTGGTAATGAAGAATGGCCTTTGCAAGTAAAATACGTTGAAACAGAAACGCTAAAAATGGGCAAACTCGGCAAGATAAAATGCTACAAGTTTGTGCCTGTGGTAGAGGTTTCGGGCGTATTTACCGACAAAGACGCTCTCAAACTTTGGATATCAGCCGACAACAACAAAATTCCTATCCGCGCTCAAATGAGCCTCTTGGTAGGTTCGGCAAAAGTGGATTTGATTTCGTACGAAAATTTGGCTAATCCTACTGGATTTGTGAAATAATCGGGTAATTATTTACACCCTCACTCCTATCAGCGTCATATCGTCTACCTGCGGACGTCCGTTGCGCCATTCGGTAATGCGGCGGTCGATGAGCGTGCGCTGCTCCGAAAGCGGTTTTGAATAGTTTTCGGCAAGAAAATCCACAAGATTTTTTACAAGAAATTTTTTACCCAAAGGATTATCGTCGAAACCGCCAGGCTGGTCTTGAATACCGTCAGAAAAAGTATAAACCATATCGCCATATTCTAATGATAGAGAATCGGTGGTAAAATGCTCTTTTTCAAGAATATATCTACCCACAGGCATACGGTCGCCTTTTAGTCTGATAACATCTCCACGGCGTACAACAATTGCATTTTGGTTGGCTGCGGCATAGCGAAGTTCCAAATTGTCGAAATCAAACGAACAGATTGTCATATCCATACCGTCGTCGATAATGCGGTTTTGGTCGGATACGAGTGTAGATTTTATAAAAGCACGCAAACGGTCGAGAATAGTTCCGGGATTAGCGGCATCTTGCTCGGTAACGCAAAACTCTTTTAACGCCGAAATGCCAAGCATCGACAGAAACGCTCCAGGAATGCCGTGACCTGTGCAGTCGGCGGTAATCATTACATTATATCTTCCGCAACTTGCCACATAGATAAAATCGCCACTAACAATATCGCGAGGTTTGTAGTAAACAAAGTTGTTAGGGAAAAGTGCGTCTACGTCAGCCTGTTGCGCAATGGCCGCCGATTGAATTTTTTGTGCATAATTTATGCTGCTGTATAGTTTTCGGTTACCTTCTTCTATTTCGTCGCGCTGAGCTTCAATCTCCGATTTTTGTTGGTCGAGCATTTGATTTTTGTAAGTGAGGTCTTCGTTTGCCTTGCGCTTAATGTTCAACGCCTTTATAATATAGAAAACCAATAGCGAAGCAAGCACCAATCCCACAAAGAGTGCAATTATAATAATCCGCATACGGGTTTGCTTGGCTTCGGCTTCGGAGCGGTGAATCTTGATTTCTTGTTCGGCACGAAACTTTGCCACGGCGTTCATTGTGCTATCGTTAATTGCCGAAGCTTTGTATTCGTGCATTTTGTCAGAGGCTTCCAATGCGTTTTTATAATCGCCAAGGTTTCGGTATACATTAGAAAGAAGAGAATAATAATCCGAAGCAATCAATTGACGCATATCTTCTGTCAAATATTGTTCGCAATCAAGAAGATAAGTCAACGCCTCGCGGTTTTGTCCTAAAAACAAATAGTAACGTGCATAACAAAGTAGCACCGACAACTGATTGCTATAATTAGCATTATCAAGAAAATAGTTTCCTATCTTATTAAGACAAGCAAGACAGCAATCGGCGTAAGGCCTTTCGTTGGTTTTGGAAGCCATTGCCATATAGGTATCAGCAAGATTGGAATACGAAGCATAACGCGCACTTACGTAATATTGGTCGGATGTGGGTATTGTATCAAATATAAATACCGATTTGGTCAGATGTTTTATAGCCAAATCTAAATTGTCCGACTGTTGATTAATACAACCAAGAAACTGATAATCGTATGCCATATCAAGATAATTGTGCGATAGCGAATCTATCTCTATAGCCTTGAGAAAATATTCTGCAGCGGTGGAATAAAGACCCACATTTTGATTCACAATACCTATCGACTGATAAGTGTAAGCAATATTAGATGAATCTTTTAGTTCAATAAATATATCCAACGCCTTAACGAGATAAAAAAAACTACTATCCTGCAAATTAAGGTCTACATACGAACGTCCGATGCCGATATAGTTGTAAGCAATCATTGTTTTAGACTCTACCTTGTAAAAAAAGTCGAGAGATCTAAAAAAATAATCTAATGCCTCGCGCGAACGGTCTTGTAAATAATATCCCGAGCCAATATTGTAATAGTTGTCGGCAATAAGATAATAATTCTTTTCATAGCACAAGGCATTGGAAAGCGAGGCGTATTTAATTGTGGTGTCTATATTATCTGATATCATACCAATTTTATGATAAATATTTGCCTTGGCTGTGTCGGAAGTATTTGGCGTAATAAGCGCAAGAAGGCTATCCATTTTTAATTGAATAGCATCCTCTTGCGCCATTGACTGCGAAAACGACAATACTAATAACAATATCGCTACTCGGGATTTCATTTTGAAAAAAAAACTACTTAATATTAACGCTTTTTACCACAACTTGTGGACCAGAATTGCCATCTTCGCCGTAATCATTTGATGTTTTGTTTTTTACATAATCACTTGCATTGTCGAGAATAGTCTGCCACGATGGCACTTCGCTCGAAACTGCGCTTATAGCCGAATTGATGTTGTTGAGAAACGATGTCAATAAGAAACCGCCCTGAGTATCGCACAATGCATATTGACCGGCTTTTGCTGCTGTGGCTTTAACGCTACCCGAAGATGTGATAAATAGCTTTTCGAGTTTTTTTACATCGTAATTGTTGTGACCACGCGAACGCAGACCTGAACCTTCCACTTCTTGACGTGTAGCACCATAATTAGAATTACAACAGTCGGTGAGCACTATTGTAAGGCGGGCGTTTTTCT
This sequence comes from Bacteroidales bacterium, assembly GCA_017394445.1. Lineage (GTDB taxonomy): Bacteria > Bacteroidota > Bacteroidia > Bacteroidales > UBA3824 > UBA3824. The sequence continues at coordinate 6,174 of JAFPYT010000342.1, forward strand.
TAACAAGAAGATTGTAAACATCAGTTACACCAAGATAATTATTGGCATTAACATCCTCATTGTAAGCAAGATACATACGTGGATAGGCATCAGTATCGTCGTCGAAACGGAAACCGTGTCCCGAATAGAGAAACACTATAATATCGTTTTTGGCGGCGTTGATACCATTGAGGGTGTTCATTATGTTGTTCTTATTAAACGAGTTACCCGAAATTATATGCTCTTTGTACTCGATTCCAAGGTTGTTGGCATACTCACGAAACTTAGGTTGAGCAAGATTGAGGTCGGTTTGAACGCTTTCGCCAATACTCTCGTCTTTGGTGGCAGCCACCATTACAAAGTGCATTGTAACAGCGGTACTGTTGTTGACTGGCTGTGAGGGAGAGGGGGTTGGTGTCGGTGTTGGTGTTGGATTAACGTTGTTGTTATCGTTGTTAGACGGTTTCTGAGGTTCGGGACGCTGATTGTTAACAAGATTGCAAGCCTGTGTAATAACAGTGTACATTCTTTCAGATTTGTCGTAAAACTGTCCGATATACTCTTCGTCCATATCAGCGAGGTCGATTTCTTCAAAATACTTAGCCTCTACCATCTCTTCATCTTCGTCATCGGCATCGAAAAATACCAAAGGAGTATCCGATTGGTCAGAAGCGTTGCTTTTTGTCCATGTCCAAGCAAAGTAAGGATAAGCGAGATTTTCCTTTCCTTTTTCGGGAACAGGGCTAAAAATCATATAGTTAATACCTTCATCTTTTTCAAACGAAACCGAATAAGAACATTCCCAATAAACATCTTCGCCGCTCATAGGAATACATCTCATAGTGCATTTTTCGGTGTCCCAATAGGTCATTAAACCGAGATAATTTTCTTTTTCGTACACATCGTAGTACTGCACTTCGTAAAACGTCTGCGCATTAGCAGCAAAGCACAGCACAGACATAAAGAAAAACATTAAATACTTTTTCATAAATTTATAATATTTAATAAATTATTTATTCATTAATAATGGTTGTAATGGTGATGGTGGTGATGATGGTGACTGGGATGGTGACCGGGATGGTGATGATATTCATCATCTTCTTCATCGTCGTCATCATATTCTTCATCGTCATATTCTTCATCGTCGTCGTCATATTCTTCATCATCGTAATAATCGTCGTCGTCATCGTTATACTCTTCTTCTTCTTTGGCGGGAACAGCCGTGCCCTCTTCGTATACAGCGTCTAAAATGGGGCGAACTTTGTTGCCGTTAGAAGGTGGTTCTACAGGCACAATAGGTTCTACAGAATCATTTACAGGAAAACTATTTGGATTGGGCTTATCATTATTTGATGGCTGATATAGTTCGGAAGTGAGTTTATAATCCCAACCTTCGTCTGATTTGGTATGCCAAACATACTGCGTAAAAGCATATCCTTTTGTGGGACTATATGCAAACTTGTATCCCACAGAATAGTTAACCTCATCGTAAAGAGCCCTCGAAAACAGAATAGTCCACAATGTACAGTTCCAACCATACGACTGCCTCCAACTCCATCTTTTATCTTGAGTATCAGTTAAAACAGGTTCAAAAGGCACAAAATCATCCGAAGATACGCGCTCGTAAGCAAAATTCTGCACCCTACGGTCGGGATACAGGAGGCACATAGGCACATCATATTTTGATTCAATATAATGAATAATAGCGGTATCGGGTTCGGGATTAAGTTCCTTCATCACCTTTTGATTAAACAACCGAAGATCAAGCCTTGCCACATTGGCTATCATAATTAGGTCTTTTTCCTTCTCGTTCATATAATCAACGTTACGCGCCACATCTGCCAACTTAATCAGGCGCTCGGGAAAATTTTTGTATATGTAATCCATAACCTCCTCGTCGCGATAGCGTCCAAAATCTTGCACCATACAGCAGCCACCATCAGAAGGATTACACGACAACCCTACGCCCAAATTGGTGTATCCGGGTCCAAGTATATGGCGGCGGTGTCCGTAGTGAGGAGCATTGCCGTTGTCGATAAGCCATTGAATAATGGGCTGCAAACCGTTTGTGTATCTGCCCCAAGCTATATTTTCAGCACCATAGTTGCGACATTTAAATTTCACAGCCACTCGTTGAGTACAGCCAGTGCCGTCGCCAGAAGTATGAGCGTTTTTTTTGTCATCTTCGGCGTGCGACTGAGCAGCAGCAGTCAAACCAGGATCGGGACGCAAAGGAAATAATCCCACCGACTTGGCAAGGTCTTCTTTCAATGTCTTGAAATTTTCACTTGTGTTGGTTTCCCAATCGCTGCACATAGTAGCCATAAAGGTTTTAGCAAAAAGCGGTCCGTCAAAACGGGCAAGGTTGGCAAAATAGATACTCTGTTTGCTAATCTCGCTGAGATAATCGGCATCCTTGGCAGTATTGGCACGCTTAAGCACTTCGGGATCCCAATACTTTTCACATTCGGCTATTTTCTCCTCAATAGTTTGCGCATTAAGGGTAAATGCGCAAACTGTTAAAAGGAGTGATAATGATAAATACCTTATAATCATAGAGTTTTATTTAAAAATCCCAACCATCATAATAATCGTAATCCTCATCATCGTCATAATAGTTGCAATCGTCGTCGTCGAAATAGTCTTCCTCTTCGTCGCAATAATCATCGCTGTAATAATCATCGTCGTCGTCGCAATAATCATCGTCGTCAAACAAACTGGAAATCCATTGATCAATATCATCATCATCATAGAGATCATCGTCGTCATCATCACCGTAATTATCACAGTAATTATCATCGTCGTCATCCTCGTCATCGTAACGGTTGTTGTTTGGACGGTCGTTGCTTGGACGGTTGGGGGTTACATTATTATTATTGTTGTTGTCAGGTTTTACATTATTGTCTTCGGTATCACCGGCTGAATCGGCAAAATCTTGAACACAACAATTTCTGTACTCACTGTGAGCACCTATAGAAACACCTATGCGGGTAAAATTGAGGTTGAGAATATTTTTGCGGTGTCCAGCGCCCTCTACGTCTTCGTCAACAAGCAAGTCTAAAACAATATCCATAGCTGCCGAAGGACCAAAATCGATATTTTCGCCGATATAGCCACCTTTATAATATTTACGCACACGGTTGCCGCAGTTGGTGCCGTCAGAAGATTCGTGCTGAACCAAACCCTTAGGACCTATATCATCGACGTGATACTTGGCAGCCCTTGCCAACTTGCTGTTGGGTTTGAGCATTGGCAAATTCTTAATGGTTGCCAAATCTTCAAGAAGCGATTGTTCGTAAGAATTAGACGAACCTTTCATCTTGCCAAGATACTGATTGATAAAAGTCGGTCCGTCTAAGCGTGCAAGGTTGCAATATAAAATAACATCCTTTTCGGCTTGAGTAAGATAAGATGCGTCTTTTGCAGTGTTGGCTTTAGCTATCTGCTCATTAGTAAACTGTGCTGAAGACGAAGTGGTTGAGTTAGAGTTTGTGGCGTTACCCTGCGAAATTTTGCTCACAGAAGGTTTCAATCCTGTTTTGCCTCCCTGTGTTTTACCCGCAAAGGCTCGAGACATAGGTTTGCCATAAGTAATCTGCGAGTAGGCTCCATAACTAAAAACCGACATTAAAACGGTTAATGCTAAAAATTTAAACTTCATAATGCTATAATTTTAATGGTTTAACTAAATTTTTAATTTCACCATATAGAGTAAGGATTAACAAAGATTCCATAAAAAAAAATAAAAATTTTTCGTTTTTTTTTTCACCGTTAATCATACGCACAAATATACGAAAAAAATCAACCAAATAAAAATCTTTGAAATTTACCAATAATTATGTTATTTAATCTAAAAAGTCCGTCAATTTCCGTTATTTGCTCCAATTTTCCCTTTGTTTTTAGATAACGGTGTAACGCTTTTTGCCGTACATTTGCAAAAAATTAAAAAGCGTAATGAAAAAGTTCTACATCATAGCGGCGGCAATGCTGATAAGCTTTTCGGCAAATGCACAAAGGGTGCTAACATTAGACAGTTGCCGCGCTATGGCTATCAACAACAACAAAGACTTGCGTATGAGCGAGATTGACCGCGAAATTGCCGAAAACAACAAAAAGGCGGCTTTCTCTAAATACCTTCCAAGGGTCAACGCCGTGGGCGCATACGTCTACACCAGCAAAAACATCAACCTCATCAGCGAAGAGCAAGAACAAAAACTCCGCGGAATGGGCGGCAATATTGCAGGTCAGATTCAAGATGTAAAAAATAATTTTGCCGAACAATTGCAACAAAACATTCAACAGTTGCAGCAGAATCCGCAGTTTTTGCAATACCTGCAAGCCAATCCGCAAGTGGCGCAGATGTTTCAGGGCGCAATGCAGAATTATGTGCCGCAGTTGATGCAGACACTCCAAAGTCCGGGCAGATTAGAACAGAGTCTTGCCCCCATCGCAGGTGTGGGTGGCGAAATTGCCGACGCGCTAACGCTCAATACACACAATATATTCTTAGCGTCGATAATGCTTACCCAACCCATTTATATGGGCGGCAAAATTGTGGCTTACAACAAGATAACCGATTATCTATTGCAGGTAGAAGAAAATAAAGAAACACTTGCTAATCAAGAAATTATAGTAAAAGTTGACGAAGCCTATTGGCAGATAGTATCGCTCGAAAGCAAGAAACGCTTGGCAGAGAGTTACGCGCAATCGCTCCGCACTTTGGAGGCTAATGTAGAAAAA
>JAFPYT010000343.1 GCA_017394445.1 Bacteroidales bacterium
AACGCCTATAAATCTTGAACTTTTGTACAACGCCGTAAATAAAAGAAAACTATGAACACAAACAAATTCAATTTCAGCCGGTTTGCAAGTTTTTTTCGGTGGTTTGCAAGCATTAGTATGGGAAAATGGATCAAGATATTGGTAACAATCACTCTTGGCACATTTCTATTTACTTTAATAGTAAGTCCAAAACAACCGCTTGCCGACAACAGCATCTACGAGGCAATTTTTATAATTGGTGCGGGAGTAATAGCGTCAATGGCACTGTCCGACATAACAAACCTACAATTCGTCAGCAGTTTATTTCAATCCCTGCAAATGCAGCAGAAAAATATTATACAATACTTTTAATGGTAACAATCAGAACCCTTGGACTTTTACTCGCTCTTTGTGTAGCCGATTTTTTCAAAACACTGATAGTGTATCATCAAGGAGGAGATTTTAAGATGGCGATTGCAGTGTTTAACGAAACAATAATTAGTACAATATCATATATCGGAATATTATTAATTTTTTGGGTCTTCAACTTTTTAAGTGCAATGACAGTTCGAAAATACCCGATTCTTTACGGGTTTTGTATAGGTGGTGCTTTTACTGGAACTACAATAGCCTTAGCAATAAAGAAATTCCAAAAAAGTATCAATGTAGACGCAGATTGGATATATAATAATGGTATATTTGAAAATCCGTTAATATCAATTGTATTCGGAGGTACATTCTTAGTGTTGTTGCTAACAATTGGAGTATATGGTTTTAACAAAATTCAACTATCATCAAAATATTATCAAACTTTCCGCAAAATAGCGTAAAAAATGAACTTCTCCAACTCAGATAAAGCCATCTATCTTCAAATCGCCGACCGAATTTGCGACGAGATTATTTCGGGCAAGTACAAGGACGACGACCGAATACCCTCTGTGCGTGAGTATGCGGTGTTGTTGGAAGTCAACACCAACACCGTCGTCAAGGCCTACGATCATCTCTCACGCGAGGAGGTGATTTACAACAAGCGCGGACTCGGATTCTTTGTGGTTGCAGGTGCAAAACGCCAAATCCTCAAAATCCGCCGCGAGGAGTTTATGAAACAAACCCTCCCCGAAGTATTCCGACAAATGCGGCTGTTAGGGATAGGAATTGACGAAGTGGTAAAGAAATATAATGAATAATTTATATATTTGACACAAAATTTATTTACTATTTAATTTAAATAATATTATGAAACTATTCAGACGATTTACAATCTTGTTGGCTGCGTGTTTTATGGTAAACGCTGTCAACGCTCAGGACATCTCCGAGTCTGACCCCGCTATCCGCAAAGGAGTGTTAGACAACGGTCTCACCTATTACATCTGCAAAAACAACTATCCCGAACATCAGGCGGGGTTTTACATTGTGCAGAAAGTGGGCTCGGTGCAGGAAAACGACGAGCAGCAGGGTCTCGCACATTTTCTTGAACATATGGCGTTTAACGGACTCAAACACTTCCCCGAAGACCGTATGCTACGCTACTTAGAGAGCAACGGAATCAAATTTGGCAACGAAATCAACGCCTACACTTCGTTCGACCAAACCGTCTACTACATCAACGGCGTTCCCACCGACAAACGTCAATCGCTTTTAGATTCGTGCCTTTTGGTGCTTGCAGATTGGTCGGGCGGAATACTTTTAGAGGATGCAGAAATCGACAAGGAGCGCGGCGTTATCAAAAGCGAAAAAATTATGCGCTCGTCGGCAAGCCAAAGAATGTTGGAACGTTTTTTTCCGCGCTATCTATCTGATTCTAAATATGCTTACCGTCTTCCCATAGGCAAGATGGAGATTGTGGAAAACTTTCCTTACGACGACCTCCGCAAATATTACAAAAAATGGTATCATCCTACCAATCAAGGTATTATAGTAGCCGGCGACATCGACCCCGACTATATGGAAAACAAGATAAAAGAGTTTTTTGGTTCGTACACCAACCCAGAAAACGCTGAGGCAGTGGTATATCCAGCCGTTGCCGACAACGAGGAGGCTATCTTTATCACCGACCGCGACAAGGAGCAGCCATATTCTCAAATCGAGGTCAACTTCAAAAACGAGATTATCCCTGTGGAAATGCGTTCCACACTGCCCGGATACGTTACCAACCTCTTGCTCAGCATTGTAAGCCGCATTTCGTCGGAGCGTTTCAACGACCTTACCCAAAAACCCGACGCACCTTTTGTATACGTTTACGCAGGTTGCTCATCGTTTGGCAGCACCAGCACCAAAGACGCTTTTACAGTTGAGGGCGTAGCCAAAGAGGGTCAAGAATACGAATGTTTCAAATCGTTTTACCGCGAGGCAATGAGGATTCAGAAACACGGATTTATGGCTTCGGAACTCAACCGTGCCAAAGATGCCATCCTCAGCGATGCCGAAAAAGCATTCACCAACCGCGACAAACAAGAGACTGCGTCACTTATCAGCCGCGCACAGTCTAACTTCTTGAACAACACCCCGATGCTTTCGCCCGAAAAGAATTTGGAACTCTTAAAACAGATTCTTCCACTAATAACATTGGACGCTCTAAACCAAGTAGTTAAGGCATACATCTCCCCCACCGACAAAAACCTTGTATGTCTTTCGCTCGCTGCCGAAAAAGATGGAGCAAAATATCTCACCGAAGCAGAAATGCGGCGTGCTGTCGACGAGGTTCGCGGTGAAAACATCGAGGCTTTTGTCGACGATGTTAAGAACGACCCCCTTATCGAGGACCTTCCCAAGGCAGGCAAAATCAAGTCTGAAACCACCGATTCGTTCACAGGCGCAAAAGTTTACACCCTAAGCAACGGCACAAAGGTATACGCCCTCAAAACCGACTACAAAGCCGACGAGATTGTTTTCAAAGCCCTCAGTTGGGGTGGCGACTCAAACTATCCCGAAGCCGACATCTACAACCTCAAACTCTGCGCCGAGGCAATGGGCAACGTTGGATTGGGCAATTTCACATCGTCGCAATTGAGCAAGGCTCTCACAGGCGTTCACGCCAACGTCTACTCGTATATCGGCGGTCGTGAAGAAACGCTCAACGGCAACTGCACTCCCAAAGACCTTGAATTTATGATGCAGAAAATCCACCTTGCATTCACCAATCCGGGCAACAGCGAAGAGGATTTTCAAGCGTATATTCAAATGGCTAACACCGCTCTCAAAAACCGCGACACTGACCCTCTAACATCTTTCAACGACACCATCAACTATCTTCTCTACGACGGCAACAAGCGTGGAGCCGACATCAAGTTTGAAAACCTCAAACAGGTAAGTTTCAAGCGCATACGCGAAATCTACCGCGAACGATTTGCCGATGTCAACAACTTCACTTTCTTCTTTGTAGGAAACTTTGAATACGACACTCTTAAAACAATGCTCTGCAAATACATAGCCTCGCTGCCGGTAGTTAAGCGTAACGAAACCTACAAACGCGACGTAATCCACTATCACAAAGGCAAAAGCGATTGCAGTTACCAACGCGAAATGCAATCTCCACAATGCTATATCTACAACATTTTCACATACCGCAACATAGGCGAATACTCGCTCGAAAAAGACATCATAGCCGACGCCGCCGCACAGATTCTCAGTATGATATACATAAAAGAAGTTCGCGAAGACGCATCGCTTGTGTACAATATCGGAGCAAGAAGCAGCTTCAACAAGGCCGACGGAGGATTGGCAAGTTCTAATTTTGCCATTCAGTGTCCCGCCAAGCCCGAATACGGCAACCTCACCCAAAAGATGATCGACGATATTTTCGTCCGCGTTGCCAACGAAGGTTTTGAGCAAGATAAATTAGACAAAGTAAAAGAATACTTCATCAAATCGCACCAAGCCAACCTCAAACGCAATAGTTATTGGCTAAACATTATGAGCGAAAAAGCCTTCTACAATTTCGACGAGCAAACAAATTTTGAACAGATAGTGAACAACTTGACCGTAAGCAATATACAAAACTATATTAAATCATTACTTGAATCCGAAGGCATCCTCAAAGTTCAAATCCAACCCAAAGGCGTAGAACAAAAAATGAAGGTGGAATAATTAGCTGAGGTAGAATATATTAAAAAGGAACGTACAGGGTGTACGTTCCTTTTTTTATAAAAAAATTGGACAAATTAAAATAATTGATTATTTTTGCAACAAAACGGTATAAGAATGATAATAGAGTACGAAAAGGAATACCTACAAGAACTTTATGACAAAGGAAAATGCAAGAATAAAAAATTCCGATTTCAACCACAAGTTGTCCAAAAATATCAAAAACGAATTGATACTTTAATGGCAGCCACAGGTATTGAGGATTTATATGTTTTTAATTCCCTCAATTTTGAAGCACTTGACAATGGGTTCTATTCCATTAGAATTGACTATCATTACCGTTTGATATTTAAAATACGCGAAGATAGCACTGAAAAAACTATCACAATATGTATTATAACAGATTTAACTAACCACTATCAATAAAATATGACAACAAGAATACCAACACACCCCGGCAGTGTTTTAAAAGAAGAATTAGAAAGCCGCAAAATATCGCAAAAGCAATTTGCCGAACTCATTGAAATGTCTTACAACCAATTAAACGAAATTCTAAATGAGAAACGTCCGGTAACAGTTGACTTTGCCTTAATGATAGAAGCATCCTTGGGCATTAACCCAGAATTACTCATCAATATGCAAAATCGCTACAACATGGCAGTTGCCCACAAACAACCTTCTCTTATAGAACGTCTTAACGCCATTCACAAAAAATGCGCTGCCGTGTTTTAAATGCGGCTTTTATACCCTATAAGGTATAAGTCTCGCATTTTTGCTCCATTTTATACCCGAAGTGGTATATAATATTTTCTCTAAACCTCAAAAACGTGTAAATTTGAGCATTGCTAAACCTCAAAAACGTGAAAGTACGACTATGAAACGCAAGATTTACAATAGGTTACAAGAATTTCAGAAACGCACAAAATAAATGGCGCTGTAGATTAGGTCGTATTAGAGTAGTTAATAACAAAGACAAAGTGAAATTGTAGTTATAAAACAGATTTTGTAAAGGAATCCAATATTTTACATTAATCCCATGGCTCGCATTTTATTATTAATTGCTTGACCAATAGACCTATTCATGAAACGACCGCTATTCCGCGTTTTCCAATCAAAGGTTGGGTCAATTTCATACAATTCATCCAGAGAAATAAAAGGTTTTTCATAATCCACGTAATTAAGAACTCTAACCTTTACATATCTCTCGGGTTTACCACTTTCATCCCATTTATCATCTATAAAAGCCTCTGAAATAATCTCACCACGACCAAAAATACCTCGACTAACTGTACCTTGTACTAAGAAAAAGCAATAATCACCAGGTCCAACTTCCGTATAGGCTTGAATAGACCATGATAAAGGTTGAAGTTTTCCGGACTTAAATAATGATAAATTTTCCAGAAAGTCTTCTCTTGTTCCCATCCATTTTTTAGGATTAAATGTCATTAGATAAAAGGCCATAGCAACAAATTATAATGTCAATTATATCACAAAAGTAGTAAAATATGTAAAAGGAGAATAATTATTTACATATAAAAATTGGTGTAAACTATTCAAGTATCGAAAGAAATATCACCGAATGGATTGTGGAAGAGAAATAACCCATTCGGTGATATTGGTAAGAAAAATTTTACTTCTTCTTTTTCTGTGAATTCTTGGCGCCGTGTTTTTTGCCTTTGGAGCCTTTGCTTTTGGGCTTGCTAAAACCAAAGGGACTGTTGCCGGTGCTGTGCGAACGTTTGGGTTTGTTTTTAAAACGGGCAGCATCTTCCTTGTCGGCTTTTTCTACGTCGGTTTCGATGCGTTTTTTGCTGTCTGCCATTACAAAGTCGAGCATCTTGTGTTCGAGGTTGGCGCGGGCAACTTTAATTTGAATCTTGTCGCCAAGTTGGTATTTCTTTTTGCTGTAATGGCCTATTAGACAGTAGTTGTCCTCATCAAATTGATAAAAATCGTCGTCGAGGTCGTGCATAGGAATCATACCCTCGATTTTGTTCTCCTCAATTTCGGCATAAACGCCCCATTCGGTAATGCCCGAAATAACAGCGTCGAAAGTTTCGCCAAGATGGTCGCGCATAAACTCCACTTGTTTGTATTTGTCGCTGGCACGTTCTGCCTGAACAGCAAGATATTCGCGGGCTGAACAGTGTTTGCAGAGTTTCTCGTATTTCTGCTTGTTGGCGCTACGTTTGCCGTTGAGATACATCCACAACAAACGATGAACCATCATATCAGGATAGCGTCGGATAGGCGATGTAAAATGGGTATAGTATTCAAAACCAAGACCATAGTGTCCGATATTGGTGGTGCTGTAAATAGCCTTTGCCATAGAGCGGACAGCGAGCGAAGAGATAACATCGCGCTCGTTTTTACCACGGAGTTTTTCTAAAAGTTCGTTGAGGGTGCGGCTTATGGCTTCGTCGCTTTTCATATTGATAGAGTAGCCAAATTTGCCGATAAACTTCTGAAACGATGAAAGTTTTTCCAAATCGGGCTCGTCGTGGATACGGTAAACAAACGTTTTAGCGGGGTGTTTCTTATCCTTTTTAGAACCGATGAGTGTGGCTACACGCTTGTTGGCAAGCAACATAAACTCCTCGATAAGCCAGTTAGCCTCTTTTGCCTCCTTGAAAAATACGCGGAGTGGCTTGCCGTTTTCGTCGATTTCAAACTTAATTTCGGGACGTTCAAACGAAATAGAGCCATTGCGGAAACGGTCGTCGCGGAGAATTTTGGCAAGATCCCAACATTTAAGAATCTCTTGGGCATAATCGCCTTTGCCAGTTTCGATAATCTCCTGTGCCTCCTCGTAGCAGAAACGGCGGTTAGAATTGATGACAGTTTTGCCGAACCATTCGTTTTGTATCTGAGCGTTTTGGTCAAGTTCAAAAATTGCCGAGAAACAGAGTTTGTCCTCATTGGGGCGGAGGCTGCAAAGATTATTACACAAAGCCTCGGGAAGCATAGGCACAACACGGTCGACAAGATATACCGAAGTGGCGCGTTCCAATGCTTCTTGGTCTAATAGAGAACCCTCTTCAATATAGTAAGTTACGTCGGCTATATGAACTCCTACTTCAAAGTTACCATTTTCGAGAACACGGAACGAAATAGCATCGTCGAAGTCTTTGGCGTCGGCAGGGTCGATGGTAAAAGTGGTAACATTGCGCATATCGCGACGCGCCTTAATTTCGCCCTTAGGAATTTCGGTGGGAATCTCCTCGGCGGCACGTTCCACAGCACGGTCAAAAGCATACGGAAGTTCAAACTCAGCAAGAATTGCGTGCATTTCGGTTTCGTTGTTTCCAGTTTCGCCAAGCACCTCAACTATCTCGCCGATAGGATTTTTAGCTCCTGCTGGCCATTCGGTAATTTTGGCAACAGCCTTATCGCCCTTCTTCGCCTTCATAAGTTTGCCCGACGGAAGGAAAATATCGTAAGGCATTGTCTTATGGTTGGTTATGAGGAATGCAAAATTCTTGCGTTTATCCACAGTGCCCACAAAAGTGGTGCGAAAACGTTCGAGAATCCTTATCACCTCGCCCTCTTGCATACCGTCGGTGGTAGACGCAAAGAGGCTAACCTCTACCCTATCGTTGGTAAGCGCATTGTTGAGATTACGCTCGTCGACAAAAATTTCAAGGTCGCTATCGTCGGGACGTACAACGCCGCCGCCCTTACGCAACTCTATCACACCTTCGATAACGCCGGTTTTGATAAAAGCCTTGTATTTATTGTTTTCGTAGAGGATACGGTTTTGTTCCAACATTTCGGCAATTGTCTGCTCAAAAAGTTCCTTTGCCTCTTTGTCGGTGATTTTCAGATACTCCAACAGTTGTTTCTTGGTATATTCAGCGGTTGGATTGTTTTTGAGCAATTCAGAAATCAATCGCAAAAGTGTGCGCTTGTTGTAACGCTCTGTTATAGGGGTCTTTGTTTCAATAGTTTCAGCCATAAGGTATATGTTTTTACAAATTATAATACAAAATTAACAAAAAAAGTGGTATAAACAAATATACGATGAGATTTTTTTATTTGTTGCCAAATACAAACCATAAAAACCTCTTTGCCTTGCGCCAATCGTTTTTGTTGAACTGCGAAACCAAGAGCATTATCCGTGCAAAAACAATTAGATAAGCATTTAATTTAGAAGATGTTATGCAAATAGTATTAAACACATTCGGTAGCATACACTTAAAATATTTATCCTCCTCGTCCATAGCGTCCATCGACGCACCGCCAAGATGTATAATAGAGGAATCGGGAGTATAAATGTTTTTATAGCCTGATTTTCTGAGCATTAAGCACCAAAGCATATCCTCGGCATACATAAAGAAGGGTTCAGGTAATTTTCCTCCAAACACTTTATCAATCAAACTTTTACGGGTAAAAAAGCACGCTCCATAAATCCAATCACAATCGGTGGGCAGGTTGTAATTGTGACGCTCGCCAAGATAGAGTTTTGAAAGATTTACGGCATTAGTTAACTTATTGATTCTAAACAGTTGACGGAGTTCTAACCTTAGCGATGGAGCACGGTTGGCGCAAGGTTGGACAGAGCCATCAGGCGAAAGGAGTTTTGGCGTAAGGCTTCCGCAACGAGGCTCTCTGCGAAAACAATCGTACAATATCTTTACACTGTTTTCAGAAATAATGGTGTCACTATTCAGTAACAGAATGTAATCTCCTTTGGCACAAGATATTCCAAGATTATTACCCCCTGCGAAACCAAGGTTTTTGGGCGAATAGATGTATCTGAAATTATCTAAATGCTCAAACGGCGAGGAATCAAACCTTTTATCAGAACCATTGTCTACAACAATTACTTCGTATTCAATATCTTTTGTATGATTAATTAAAGAATTGATACAATTAAATGTAAGGTCGGGAGTGTTATAATTAATTACTATAACGCTTACTTCGACCATTCTACCTGATAAATAGAGTTTTGATAGGGCGAAACTAACGACTGCTGGTCGATAAGTGCCTGAGCACGAGTGGTTACTGCCACTACATCGTTGTTCGACGATTTGCCGCAACCTTTATAGTCGCGCTCGATAAAGAATCCCGGATTGGCAAAGGCTTTATATTCTTGCGGCAAATCTTCGGGTTTCTCCAAATTGGTCAACCAAAGCGAATAGACATTAGAGAGAAATGTTCCAGCTGAGTTGTCAACAATAAGTTTGCGCATCGAAACCGACTCGTCACTATTTTTGGTAAGTCCGGCAAAAAACGCAGCCACATTTAAACTTGCATCGGCAGAGCCAGCAAAATTAAGCGAATATCCCTTGTTGTCGGGGCTGTCGAACCAAATAAATGGCAAATCTGCTATGCCCGAGTAGTTTATGACGTTTGCTCCCGACTGTTCGGCGGTGAGGGTAATATTGCCAACATAATTGATATTTGAGGAGTGTGCCTTATAGGTAAATCCGCTGAGATGGCATTTATTTACCACTTTGTCGGTGCTGCGGGTAAACTCAATCTCGCATTTTACATTGCTTCCAAACCTCTTTTCGGGGAAACGGATCCGGTCGAAATCAGACGGGCTAAAAACCATATAACCCTTAGTAAAGTCAACATTATAAAATAGTTCGAGAGCAGGACGGAGGTCGGCAACCTCGTTTTCCACAAAATCGGAAATAAGGAGATGAAAGTCCCAATGCTCGCCATCGCGCACGGCGTTGGAATCTAACTGCCATTGTTTGTGACGACTATCGCCCGGACTTGTATACGCACCCAAAATCGGCTCCGAAAACGAAATCCAATTCTGAGTTTTGTCGGTAGAGCGGTTGATTTCCACCAACGAATTATAAACGTATTGATTTACAGAGCATACATAACTGATAACATCCACCACGTTGGTATAAATAGCGGTGTCGGACGGGAAACTCGAAAGAATATCACTTGTGGTGGTATCATTCACAAACGCAGGCTTCTCTAAAAACTGAGGAATCGAAACCACAAACTGTTTGAGTTCGGATGCCGATGGTGTGATATCGTCGCTTTCTTCGTCCATACTGCACGATGCAAAAAAAGTCACCGTAGTCACACAAACTACTGAAATACACTTAAATACAATATTCAAAAATTTCCTTTTCAATTTAAAAAACGGTTATTATAATACTTTACTCTATAAAGTAAGACACGCCGAACGGGCAATACCCTAACTATGAAACGCCTTTTTTACATACAAAAACTATAACCTTTATTTAAGCAAAATAGTTACACAAAATTTATACAAATAATGTTAATTCGCAGCGCAAAAATAAAAAATATTTCTAAAAATGACATCAAAAGCAATTTACACCATTTTGCTGCTCTTGTGCAGTAATACATTTATGACATTTGCGTGGTACGGACACCTCAAAATGGCGCAGATGCCCCGATTCGCCAATATGGGATTAATGGCGTTTATACTCATCAGTTGGGCGATAGCCTTTGTGGAATACTGTCTGCAAGTGCCTGCCAACCGCATAGGCTTCGACGGCAACGGAGGACCGTTTAATCTTATGCAACTAAAAGTAATACAAGAGGTTATCACACTTACAGTATTCACCATTTTCTCTATTCTTGTATTCGGCAATATGCACCTGCAATGGAATCATTTTGTGGCGTTTATATTGCTGATAGGCGCGGTATTTTTTGTGTTTTATAAATAAAGGACAAAAAATCTTGCCCAAATGTGGGGTAAAAAAGGTAGATTTGGGCAAGATTTTGAAATAAAAAAATAGTTTTGTAATTTTGCGGTACAGATTGTAGCATTATGCTTAAACTATTGTATCACATAGGGCGGTATTTTACGCTGTTAAAGAGGGTGTTCTCTAAGCCTGAACGTTGGACGGTGTTCCTCAGACAGACAGTGCGCGAGGTCGATAAAATCGGTCTTAGTTCAATACTTATCGTCATTATTATTTCAATTTTTATGGGTGCGGTGTGTACCATTCAGATGACAGCCAACCTCGCCAACCCCATTATCCCCCGCTACCTCATCGGCTTGGGAACACGAGAAACTATGCTCTTGGAATTTTCGTCAACCATTGTGGCTCTGATACTTTCGGGCAAAGTGGGCGGAAACATCGCAAGCGAACTCGGCACTATGAAAGTTACCGAACAGGTTGACGCATTGGAAATTATGGGTGTCAACAGTGCCGAATACCTTATACTACCCAAAATTGTAGCATCAATACTTTTTATCCCCCTGCTAACGGTAATATCAATGGCTGTGGGCATTTGGGGCGGATATTTGGCTGCGTTTTTTACCCCGGGAGTAACGCCTCACGAGTTTGTAATAGGCATAACATCTTATTTTCAACCATATTACGTTACCTACTCGATAATCAAGTCGGGCATATTCGCCTTCATAATATCATCGATATCATCGTACCACGGATATTTTACCAACGGTGGCGCATTAGACGTAGGTCGCAGCAGCACTCACGCAGTGGTTTACAGTAGCATTGTGGTATTGTTGTTCAACGTAATTCTCACCAAATTAATGCTTTAAGAGATGATAGAGGTAAAACACGTTTTTAAAGAATTCTCAGGGCATTTGGTGCTAAACGACATCTGCACCGATTTTGAGCCGGGCAAAACCAACCTCACCATAGGTCAAAGCGGTTCGGGTAAAACCGTGTTGCTCAAATGTATAGCGGGATTGCACTCGGTATCCAAGGGCGACATTCTCTACGACGGACGCTCGTTTTCAAATATGGACGAAAAACAGCGCAAAGAAATCCGCAAGGAG
This sequence comes from Bacteroidales bacterium, assembly GCA_017394445.1. Lineage (GTDB taxonomy): Bacteria > Bacteroidota > Bacteroidia > Bacteroidales > UBA3824 > UBA3824. The sequence continues at coordinate 11,807 of JAFPYT010000343.1, forward strand.
ATGGGTATGGTGTTTCAAGGCGGTGCGCTGTTCGACAGCAACACTGTGGAAGAAAACGTGATGTTTCCCCTCGAAATGTTCACCAATATGAGTTTTGAAGAACGCCGCGAACGTGCCAACTTCTGCCTCAAACGTGTAAACATCACCAATGCCAACGACAAATATCCCTCTGAAATTTCGGGCGGTATGCAAAAACGCGTTGCCATAGCCCGTGCCATTGCACTGAATCCCAAATACTTATATTGCGACGAACCAAATTCGGGTCTCGACCCTGTTACCTCAATAGTTATCGACAACCTAATCAAAGAAATCACCATCGAATACAACATTACCACCATAGTTAACACTCACGATATGAACTCGGTAATGGAGATTGGCGACAAAATCATCTTTATCTACAAAGGTCGCAAGTTTTGGCAAGGTGACAGCAGCGGCATCTTCGACACCGGCATCAAAGAGTTAGACGACTTTGTGTTTGCATCATCGAGGATGAAACAGTTGCAAAAGATGTATATTTCGGGGAAATAATTTCATTCTCACCCAAACAAATCATCCAATGTAACAGTATGTTGGAATCTGGAAAAATACATATTGTACTTTAAGCCGAATGTTGTAACAAGTACCATCGTTACAGATTTCTTGGTTTTGGTGGTTTCGATAAAGGTGGTAACCTTGTGACGAAGGTCGGCTTCGTAATCTTTTGAAACAGAGAATATTTCTGAACAAAATTTCATCTCGCACAGGTTAATCATATTGTCGGCGCGGCTTATTACCATATCCACTTGCGCTCCATCGTGGTATTCATCGCCCAAATAACGCCAAGGCATAAACTCGGTAAATATTCCACTGATACCCAAGGCTTTGGCTATCTGACTACGATGTACAAAACATAGTTCCTCAAAGGCAAATCCCAGCCACGATTTAACTGCCGTACTCTGCTGCATTGTTGAAAAATAGTCGGTTTTGGGCGGAGTGGCGGAATCGAGAAAATGCATCCAAAAGAGGGTAAACAAATCGGTAAGTTTGTAATAAACTTCGCGTTTCGACCCCTTATAAAAGGTGTAAGGCATCACGAATCCACTCACTTCCAAGGCTTTAAGGATTTCGGATAGTCCGCCGCCAAAAGGCAACTTAGTCTTTTCTGAAATTTCCTTGCGGGTATAACCTAACCTACGAACACTTAAACATTTAAGCACCAACTTGTATTTTTCGTTTTCCAAAAACTGCGACGCACACAATCGATTAAACTCATCTTTGAAGGCGGCATTTTTGGCAAAAAAAAGATAGTCGATATTCTGAGCCACGCTCAAATCCTTTTTGAGATACGCCATATAATAAGGAACGCCGCCAAGTGCCATATAAAGAAGGGCTTGGTCGTAACGTCCAAAGTTTAAACCATTATTTTTGTAAAAATCCTCGCACTCTTGCAACGTAAAGGCTTCGAGACAAATCTGACGTGTTATACGTCCATAAAGTCCTCCATAGTTGTTTATCAATTTATCTGAAATCCAAGTAGTTGCCGAACCGCAAACAATAAGCACAAGATTATGGCACCCATCGCCAAAACCATTCCAAAAACTCTCGAAAGCGGTTATAAAACCCGAGCCTTTGGTGTCGAGCCACGGCATCTCATCGATAAAAACTACAAGTCGCTTATTTTTAGGATATTTGCTAACCAATTTGCGCAATTCGTGAAAAGCCTCAAACCAATCTTCTGGAATATGGTCTAACGCTGCTCCGTAGTTGGTAAGCGAGGTAGCAAAAGCAACAAGTTGTTTTTCGGCAAGTTGCGCAGGATCCAACTCGGCAGGCGACAATGCTGTATGATAAAAAGCAAAACGATTTTTAAAATGTTCACGAACCAAAAATGTTTTACCAATACGTCTGCGACCATATACTACTACAAATTCTGGTCTATCAGAATTGTAAATATTTTCTAATTCACTGATTTGTTGTTCTCTACCAATTATTTTCATAACATACAACACAAAAATATTCTGCCACGAAGATACAAAAATTATATTTCGTGGCAAAATTTTACATAAAAATTCTGCCACGAAACTAAAAAAAATCATTTCGTGGCAGAATTTAACCCAAAAATTCTACCACGAAACGCAAAAAATCAATTTCGTGGCAGAATATGATTATCTACTTTGAATAACGCTGTTCGATAATGCTCCAATCAACTATGCTCCACAAAGCCTTTAAATAGTCGGCGCGGCGGTTTTGATAGTCAAGGTAATATGCGTGCTCCCAAACATCAAAAGTCAAAAGCGGCACAAGTCCTTTTTGAATAGGATTTGCGGCGTTTACCTCCTGAGTGATTACGAGCGAACCGTCGGGATTTTTGGCAAGCCATACCCAACCCGAACCAAAAAGAGTGGTGCCTTTTTGCTCAAATTCGGCCTTAAATGCGTCGAAACTTCCAAAAGCCTTATTTAAAGCATCTAATAGTGCACCTGTGGGAGCGGATTTCTTAGGCGAACCAGAAAACTGCAAGAAATAGAGATTGTGATTGAGAATCTGTCCTGCATTGTTGAGCACTGCGCCCGAAGCCTTGCAGACAATCTCTTCAAGTTGCATTTGAGCATATTCGGTACCCTTTACAAGTCCGTTGAGGTTTTTAACATAACCAGCGAGGTGCTTACCGTGGTGAAAAGCCACAGTTTCGGCATTGATAACGGGTTTTAAACCATCCTGAGAGTATGGGAGGTCGATAAGTGAAAAAATTTCGTCCTGTGTCATAGTAATCAAGTTTATATGATTTGTAACTACACAAATGTACAAAAAAAAGAGAACGGCGATACAGATTTGGGGATTTTTTTATATTTTTACGGAGAAATAAAAATTAAACCATTCTATTATGCGAAAACACACATTATTACTCCTTCCAGCATTGGCATTGATGGCGTGCGGAGGAGGCAGTCAGGGCAACGGCTCTGACCAAAACAGCGATTCAGCAGCAATTGAAGAACAGCAACCCTCGGCACCGCTTTTCAACTATGTGGAGCCGCAGGAAGAAATCGCCAAAATCATTTGGGAAAAGATTCAAGCCACCTATCCCGACATCAAAAAAAAGGTGGCAGTGGCTAAGAAATGGCAGATGGACGAAGACCTCGGCGATTATTTCAACGGCGCATCGCAAAAAGAACGCTACCCGCAGAAAACCCGAATGATATTCTACAACGTTATCGACGGCGCAGAAGGTTCGTGGAATGACCTCGTATACTACAAACTGCAATGCTACCAAAACAACGACGGCTCGTGGACTGCACTGTTCTATGATTTCGTAGACAACAATCAACAAGGCGCGTCGCTCAGGACATTCCTTTACAAAGACGGCGAACTCACCGACAACTCTGCACAAACCGACGTTCCCAAGGCTTACGACAGCAAGGGAAAAATCAACTATACATTTGCAGCGTTGCTATGCGACACCACAGGCGTAACAATGATACCCGATGATAGTTGGCCCGTGCGATACAATTGGAACGGCGAAAAATTCGTTCAAGCCCCCAAATCGGCAGAACTCCGCAACGTAATTGATCCTTACGGCAGCATCAGGTGGGTAAGGCTCAATTACGAACCCAAAATTGAAGGCTGGGTGTCCGAAGAAGGTTGCAAATTAGAAAACAACGTGCTTACAAAGGCAGGGAAAAAGATTGCCGACATAGAGGTTGCCGACAACAAAATCACTGCAATCAACATCGTTGGTCCCGAGTTGGGATTTGCGCAAAAATATGAGAACTCAAAGGACCGTTGGGGCAACAGTTATGTAAAAGTGTACACATCCA
>JAFPYT010000344.1 GCA_017394445.1 Bacteroidales bacterium
TGATTTAGGAAAGAATACACCCTGCCGATATAATGACAATGTGAATATCATAAATACAGGCACACAAGAAGGTAAAACCAGAAGTATAGTTCCTTTCAACAAATATGCACTAATGATGGGAATAAATACAAAGATAACGCCTATAATTACAATCCATACTGAATATAATTGATAAAATTGGAATAATTCATATTTAACAATATTCCAAAATCTTTTGAAATTAAAATTTTCCATAGCGTTTACCAATTAAATTGTTTGATACTAAGTTCTTTGTTACGGTATATAAAAAAAGATACCACAGCATTGAACACAAAAAACAGCGATGCCAAAATGGCGAACAAAACTGTAACTTCGTTGCTTGTAAAAACGCCACCTGTATAATTTCCCGATTGAAAATAAACCCTTATAGGATCGAGCCACATAAAGTTTATAGAATCAAGGAAAAATTCAGACAAATATCTCAACAGCAAAAGCACTGTTGTAATAAGAAAGATAACAACCGCCATTGCAAACCTCCTCAGCACTGCACCACAAAATAGGAATATTCCGCTGAGAAACACCACCGTTATAATCACTGGTGCAAAAAAATTTTCAACCTCTTGAAATGAAATGGTAATCTTAAATACGATAACATAAACAATCATCGGCAGCACAAAATGCTTGACAAGTTTTGTAACGTATTTTTCTTCCATTGAAGCAGGATTGGTGAGATAATCGGTGCATATAGTCTTGATTTGAAACGAATTAGAAATCATTGATGTTTGAGCAAGCACCATCATTGCGCCGCCAATCATTATCAAACCAAACAGTGTGTCGCTCATCGGATAATGCTGAAAAATAGACCACAGATAAAACAGCAACACCACAACCATTGCACCCGACGGAGCAACGTACTGCTTGGTATTGAGGATGAAATCGCGTTGAAGATGCATCCAAAACCTTTTGAAATTAAATACTGTGTTCATAGTGTATAGCGTTTTAACTATTAAAAACTTCGTTGATTTTATCTCTCTGAATCAAAACAGCATTGAAAAGCAATTCAATACTCATTGGAGTTTCGGGGTCATCGGCAAGACGCTTGCATACAGAGGCTTTGCCTCCGAGGTTGTCCTGAGTATAAATAGCATTTTCAGCAGCAGAGGTTGTAAACGAGAGTTTCTGCTCAATTTCCATCACGCTGCGGTCAAACAAGCATTTTTTGCCGTCGATAATTGTGATGTGGTCGATAAGGTTTTGCACGTCAGCCACTTGATGGGTGGAGATGATGATGGTGCGGTTGTCGTCCATACAAGATGAAACCACTTGGCGGAATTGGCTTTTTGACGGAATGTCAAGACCGTTGGTGGGTTCGTCCATAATCAAGAGCGACGTGTTGGCGGCGAGGGCAAAACACATAAACGCCTTTTTCTTCTGCCCCATCGAAAGTTTGTCTAACAAGATGTTGGAATCCATATTAAAACCGTGGAGACATTTGTCGAGAGTTTCGCGGCTGAATTTTGGATAGAACGGTGCATTGAGTTTCACATATTTTTCAAGAGTAATTTTTGGCAGATCGAACTCCTCCGGCACCAAAAAAAGGTCGGCAAGAGCGTTGGGATTGCGCTTGGTCATATCGTAACCGTTGAACTCAATTTTACCTTTCTGCGGAAAAAGAAGCCCGCTCATTAAATATAATAGTGTGGATTTTCCTGCGCCATTGAGACCGAGCAGACCGTAGATTGTACCTTCGTTGAATGTAAGGCTCAGATTATCAAACACCTCGTGTTTATCATAACTGAATTGTATTTTGTCGATTACTATCATAGTGTATTAATGTATTAGTACACCGCAAAGATAAGGCAGAATAAATCATATCTCCAAATTTTTTTGGAGTTTTTTTGATGATTTTTTTTAAAAATTTTTATAAGATTGAATTACAGTCGATTACAAAGACGAGAAAATTAGTGCTGATACACAAGATTTACAAAACCAGACTGCTGTTTGCTCTTTCCTGAGGAGGTTTGGTAAGTGATCACATACACGTAAGCATCTGGCGGATAGAGTTTTCCGCTGCGGTTTTTACCGTCCCATCCTTCAGAAAGGTCGGTGGTAGAAAAAAGCAATTCGCCACGCTTGTTGTAGATATTCATTTTATAATCGTTGAGAAATCCCGAACGCGGACGGAAATAACGGTTGTCGAGAATGTCGGCATCGGGATTGATGGCGTTGGGAACAAACAACACCGGCTCACGGTCTACGCAGACGATATTTGAATACTGCACGGCATTGTCAGAGGAGGAAGAAGTTAAATCAGACAGCAACACTTGATAGCAAAATTTGCCGGTGTTGTCATTACCATTGGCAATGATGTTAGAAAGGCTGTGAGTATATTCGGTCTCCATCGTAACATTATCCAAAAGAGTACGCTCGCCATTGTCATCTACCGAAAAAACCGTAAAAGCACTTGCCGAAAAGCCAGGAGGACAATTCCACGAAAGATGATTGCTTGTAGCATCGTTGGCAGAAACCTCTAATACTATATTCTGCGCCGCATACGAAAACTCCAACGGAGTGCCACATTCGCCATACACAGCAATAAGATAATCGTATCTTTTTGACACATCGGCATTTGGGTCGGTTATCACATAATTTCCGTTGGTATTTACAGGCAGTTCAAGAGTGTCGGATTCAAAGCCCGAACCAACTGACAAACGGCGTACAAGCACAGATTTGGTAACATCCTGACTTTCTGACACATTTACTGTAATATCTAATGTATTTTGATTGTTCACCGAAACTGACTCAACTTTCATTATATCAGGAATTATGATTTCGGGAACTGCCAATTTAATAATTGGCGAAAAGGCAGATTGTCCATTACTCAAAACAGCCTCCACCGAAAAACTTCGGTTAGTAAAATGTTCGTCAAAATGTTGATAATCAAGATGAATAATACCATCAGGATTATTTGACGGCTTCTCAATGGCAAACCTCTCCCCTGCTCCACCATTACCTGTACGAAAACAATAATATTCGGGCGTTACACCTTTTATATATGTAGACGAAATATTAAAAGAATTGCTACACTTATCGTAATCGGCAAAAATCTGCATTGTAGACATTTCGTCGCTCATAAGGCTATATTTTTTTTGAGAGCCATCGTTGACAAAAGCCGCCACACGATATATTTCAATACGGTTTTCAGGGTCGGCAAAAGTGGAATAATCGGTTGAATTATCCACCCATTGGGTAATAGAAGGATCATCGATAACTGCCACATTATTATAAGTGTCGGGCATTACTCCCACCCCATCGTAAATAAGCCGCTTAACCACATAACCGTCGATAAGCGAAGGATCGTTGACTTTCCATTTTACAACAGGACGACCCGTAACGGTATCAACACTTACGCTCAATATTTCTGGTGTTTGCAAATTTTGGGCAGATATTTGCAGTGAAACAAAAAGCATTATAACTATAATGGTAAACCTCATGGTATATTAACAAATTTTTAAAATATAAAAAAGCAAAAACTTTTTGCAAACATACTTAGTTTAACGAAAAGAATTAAAAAAAATTGACTATCTTTATGGTCAAAAATAATTAGTAACATGAAAAAGCTTGTAATTTACATTCTCATTGGTATAGCAACGTGCTATACATCAGCATTTTCGCAAACATTCGACGATGCGGTAAACTATTACAACCAAGGCAATCAAGCCATGTCGCAAGCTCAATTCGACCTTGCCATAAGTCTGTTTTTAAAATCATCGGAAATTTTTAAAGAAACCGACAACACCTCAAACTATCTAACTGCACAACATGCACTCGCGTCGGCTTACATGCACAAAAACGACTTCAGAAATGCACAAAGCACCGTTACCCGCACAATTGAAGGGGCTGAAAAGCTCGACCCGCCAAACGAAGACCTCTTGGCAGAACTATACAACATTCAGGCGCAGATATATTCTAACACTCGCAAAATCAGCGATGCAACCGAATATTTTAGAAAAACCCTTCAAATTTACCTCAAAAAATATGGCGAAAAACACAAAAAAACAGCAAACGCCACTCGAAACTTGGCATCGATAGAGGCATTTGTAGGCAATGCCGACTCTGCGTTAGTACATTTTGAAAAAGCAAAACAAACTTTTCTTGAACTCGAAGGCGAAACCTCACCAACATTGATTGAAATTTACCTTTCGCTCGGACAGTTTGAAAACTCCAAAGGAAATGTTGAAAAATCTGACAATTACTACAAATCAGCTTTGGATATTATAGAAAAAACACAACAAAACACCCGATTCATTGGCGACATATATTCTGGTATAGGTGCTAACTACATTACCAAAGGTGAGCTCGAAAACGCAGATTCGTACATTACCAAAGCAATTAGCACAAAATCACAGATTTATGGCTCAAATGGTATGCAACTTTACAAAGATTACTACTATCAAGCCATGATAATGTACCAAAACGAACAGTTAGACAGCGCATTAACAGCCTACATAAAATCAGGCGACATACTATCAAAACATTACGGCAACAAGCACCCCGAACTTGGCAATATTTACAACGCAATTGCCTTAATTTACGAAGCTTACGAAAACGACGAGAATGCTCTCAAGTTTCTCCAACGCGCTCAAACCGTATTTGCCGAAACATACGGCGAAAAATCTATCGATTACGCATTGGTTTGCAACAACGTAGGCATTGTTTACCTGCATCAAGGTAAAAACCACGAAGCCGCGCAAAATTTTGAAAAAGCCATCGAAATTATCTCGCAGCGAGGATATAAAAACAGCAGATTAATAGAACCTTACCTCAACCTCGGTACTACTTACATGAATCTCAAAGACTACACTAACGCCATTATCAATTATCAAAAAAGCATAATGTGCAACTTAGATAAATTTGAGTTTGACAACAACGACATATTTAAAAACCCGATGTTGAGCCGCTACCAAAACGGCATCAAACTTATCGACGCAATCAAAAACAGAGTGCGTGCCACAATTCAGCTCTACGACAGCACAAAACAAAAAGAACTCTTAACCAATACTGTAGAATGTGTAAAACGCACATCCGACATTATCGACGACGTACGCAAGTCGATTGTTTCGGAAAACGACCGAATATCATTGAGTGCCATATCAAAAGAGGTTTTTGAATCGGGACTTTATGCCGCCAACAAAATTTACGAGAGTGCTCCTTACGATATGGCAAACCTTTCGGCGGCGTTTATGTTCTCTGAAAAAAACAAAGCTGCCACACTGTTGGAGGCGTTGGCACAAACCGGCGCTACCGAATTTTCAGGCATTCCCGAAGAACTAATTGCCGAGGAGAAAAACCTTTCGGACAAAATTTCATCTTACAAAAAACTCATTGCCGAAGAAGAAAACCACTCCTCCACTTCGTATCTCAAAAACCAATTATTTGAGTATACAAAAAAATTCAACGCATTGATTTCAAGGTTTGAAAAAGAGTATCCCGACTACTACGCTGCAAAATTTTCGCAAAAAATTCCATCGCTCTACGAAATTCAAAAGTCATTAGATAATAGCGAGATGCTTATTAGCTATTTTACAGGGCGTTACGAATTATATTGTATCGCAGTGTCAAAAACCTCTTGCTCTATTTTGAGCTATTGGCAAGGACAAAACCAACTTGCATCCACCACAGCAGCCATTGTAAAAAGTCTTACAAACTACTCGCCCGAAAACATTGAGAAATACAAAGACCTTGCTCTAACCTTATACTCCAACATTTTTCCTCAAAAAATATCAAAAGAAATCACCCGCATAACCATAATCCCCGACGGAAGCTTGTTTGTAATTCCATTTGAGGCATTACTAACCGAAAACTGCCGCGACAACAATTTTACTAAATTTCCATTCCTCATAAAAAAATATCAAATCAACTACAACTATTCGTCGTTTCTTGCGCTAAAACGAATGAATCAGCAACGCACTACACCCGAAATCAAATGGCTTGGTATTGCGCCCGCTTTTGATGCCGAAAACCCATGCACATATAAAGGCGAACAGGTTAGAGCAATTCCCGAAACCGTTACCGAGGTGCAGGCTATATCAGATAAAATTCGTTCTGAAAAAATGTCGTCAGAGTATTTGCTGCGAAAAGATGCCTCAGAAAATGCCATTAAAACTACCGACCTGAGCAGCTACAACGTAATCCACATTGCCACTCACGGCACTGTCAACAGCGAACATCCTGAACTTAGCGGATTAATGCTGTCGCAAAAGCCCGGCACCACCGACGACGGAATGCTCTATAACGGTGAAATCTACAATCTTAAACTCAACGCCGACCTTGTGGTAATGTCTGCCTGCGAAACTGGTCTCGGCAAGATTTCGCAAGGTGAGGGTGTAATTGGTCTTGGACGTTCGCTCATTTACGCTGGAGCCAAAAACATAGTTTGCTCGCTGTGGCAAGTTAGCGACGCTTCTACATCGGCATTGATGATAAACTTTTATACCAACCTTCTTAAAGCCAGCAAAAAAGAGCAGATGGCATTTACCGACAAACTACACAACGCAAAACTCAAAATGATTTCCGAAGGCAAGTTTGCTCATCCGTACTTTTGGTCGCCGTTTATTATTATCGGTAAATAGTTAATACATAACGCATAACAGCACAAGACCGTGTGGTGGAGCAGTAAAACCTGCCGCCGCACGGTTTTTTGATTCTATAATCTGAGGCATAGATTCGGGCGCAATTTTGCCAATACCCACCTCTATGAGCGTGCCAGTAAGGATACGTACCATATTCTGCAAGAAACCATCGCCAGTGTAATCGATATAGATTTCATTATCACGCTTATTAACAGACACTTCGGTAATAGTGCGAACGGTAGATTTTTTGATATGCTGATTGCCGCAAAACGACATAAAATCGTGTTTTCCAATAAGATACTTGGCAGCCTCGCGCATACGCTCCACATCAATTACAGCGTCGGTGTAATGATAAACAAATTTACGTTCAAACACATTGGGAATCAAACTATTATTGATACGATAGCGGTAAGTCTTTCCCTTGCAAGAGAATCTTGCGTGAAACCTTTCGGCGGCTTTTTCCACACTCACCACGGCAATATCCTCGGGCAGATAGCGGTTTAGGTAGTTTAATATATAAGGTGCTGAAAAATTGTCGGGCACAAGAAAGTTGGCAGTTTGCCCAAGCGAATGCACTCCGGCATCGGTACGTCCGCTGCCCACCACATCCACCTGATTGCCAACCATTTGAGTAAGCACATCCGAAATCTTTCCCTGAATAGTTACTCCGCCATTGCGCTGAATTTGCCAACCATTATACTTGGTGCCGTCGTATTGAATTATAGCCTTGAAATTTTGCATTTTTGGTAAATCATTAAATCGCCGCAAGATATTAAAATTCTCAAATTCCTCCACATTTTTTAATAATTACTTAACTTTCACCTATTGACTTCTATCTATTTATTTCTTTCCTTTGCGTCGTAAAAATTTAAAGACTTTTAGTCAGTTCGGAAACAATAGAACCAAACATAAGCAATGCAAGACATCATTACCGATAAGGAAAGAGAAGAAAAACAAAGCGAACTTGTGGAAATTATGGGCAGGATTTCCTGTCGTGGAGGTGGTACTGCTCTCTCAGGCAGAATCCTCGGATTGCTGTCGTTTCTCGACCAAGAGGAGTTTACTTTTGAAGAGATTGTCGACCGTCTCAAAATTTCCAAATCGTCGGTTTCTACCACCCTCAACCACTTGATGGAATCCGACCGAATTGAGTACATTACCTATCCGGGAGACCGCAAACGTTATTTCCGCATCAAGGTCAACACCCCTAAAACTTTTATTCAGACGATGCGAAAATACATCGAACGGTTTGAAAATGTAAACCGTGCCGCTCTCGAACTAAAAAAAGACCGCAACTCGCGCTCTGCCAAAAACATACAAGCTATGCTAAAATCACTCACTTTTTGGAAAGCACAAATAGACGAATACGAAAAAGAGTTCAACATCGACGAGTTATAATCAAGTAACAATAAAAAACACAAGATAACAAAATGACTTTCAAAAGAACATTAATGCTGATTGCGGCTGTGGCGGTAATTTCGGGTGCAAAAGCCAAAACCGACAGCACCGCAAACCAAGGACCTCTTATCTTAACCCTCGATTCAGCAAAGGCATACGCCGTAGAACACTCAAAAACAATGCGTACAGCCTCGCTCAACATTCAAAAAGCAGAATGGGCTAAATGGCAGAGCATCTCTAATATGCTCCTCAATGTGGATGGAACTCTCAGTTACACCACAATGTTTGGTTACGTAATGAAACTCGGTGAAGGATTCGCCATTCCAAACAACGATGTGGGAACTCTCGGTATTACAGCATCTGCCACCGTCAATGGTCAGATGATTATGGCTGTGAAACTCAGCCAAATGGCAATAGATATGCAGAAACTTGCTCAAAAAGGAAACGAAAACGATGCAAGAGCAGCAGCCACCACCGCTTACCTCTCGGTTTTGATTGCACAAGAAAGCAAAAAGACCCTCATTGACAGCCGCGAAAACCTCGAAAAGAGTTACAACAATGTAGTTCAACTTGTTAACGTTGGTATGGCAGAGCAAACTTCCGCCGACCAAATAAAGGTGCAGTTGATGGTGTTAGACAACAACCTCCGCGCCGCCGACCGAAATATTCAGTTGGCAAAAAGTTCGCTTCTGTTGGCTCTCGGAGCAGAACCCAACACAGAATTGGTGCTCACCGAATCGTTAGACTATTTTTTTGAAAACGAAGAAATAGACCTTCCCGAAGGCGCACTCGACAACAGCATCACCGTTCAGCAGTTAGAAATGAACGTTAAAATGGCTCAAAAACAACTCACACTCACACGTTGGGCATACGGTCCTACCCTATCGGTGCAATACAGTTACAGCGGCAGAACCTATTTTGGCAAAGACGCAGGTATGAAACAAGCACCTAACTCGCTAACATTTGCGCTCAGAATTCCGATTTTCTCATCGGGAAACCGCTATGCGCAGTGCCGTCAGTCAAAAATCGACGTAGACATTGCCCAAACTCAGATGGAGCAGACTATGGAGCAGTTGCAAATTCAAGAATCGCAACTCAAATTCAACCTCAGCAACGCCATCGAAACCTACAACAGCAGCCGCGAATCGTTGCAACTTTACGAAAAAATATTCCGCAACAGCGTGCAGAAATTCAACGTGGGAACTATTTCGAGCAGCGACCTCATTACTGTTAACAACAACCTCTTGAACGCTCAAAGCACTTATATTCAGAGCCTTTACCAAGTAATGAACGCTCAAACCGAACTACTCAAACTTTATAACAACTTGTAAAAAATAAAAACAATGATAAAAATAAAACATTATCCATTAGTATTGGCAGCAGCCGCATTGTTGTTGCCATCGTGCAGCGGCGAGTCTACTAACACTCAAACCGTTGAAGAAAAATCAGTTACCGTGTCGGTAAAGGAATTGCAAAAAGAAGACATTATGCGTGTGCTCACCCTTTCGAGCGTGTTGCAGCCCTACGAAAAAGTGGCTGTGGCTCCCGCTCTCCAAGGACGTATCACCAACCTCTATGTAGAAGTGGGTCAAAACGTTAGCAAGGGTCAACTCGTAGCCAAAATGGACGAAACGCAGTATCTTTCTACCAAACTCAACTACGAAAACTCCAAAAACGATTTTAACCGTATCAAGATTCTTAACGACAGCAACAACATTGCCAAGCAGACCTACGACCAAGCAAAATCGGGTCTCGACGTGTTAGAAACTTCGCTCAAAAATCTTGAACAAAACACCTACCTCCGCGCACCACTCTCGGGCGTTATTTCGGCAAGAAACTACGAACCCGGAGAACTTTTCTCTGGTCAGGCTATTTACGAAATTGTGCAAATCAACACACTCAAAGCCCTTGCACAAATACCTGAAACATATTTTCCCGAAATCA
>JAFPYT010000345.1 GCA_017394445.1 Bacteroidales bacterium
GAGTTTCAATTCCTTAATCAAACGTTTTTCGATACGGTCGATAAGATTTGTGTAGCACATACGGAGTTCACGGATGGCATTTTGAAGGGTTTCGCCGTATGTGTCGAAGTCTTGCGTATCTTTGAAACCGAGAGCCTGAGGCAAATCCTCAAAAAACGTCTTTTCGGGGTCTTTTGCCCTTGCCAAAACGTCGCGGAAACGCATTGTGGATTTCTTGTTGAACTTTTTTGTGTGCTTGGTGTAGTCGTTGAGTTTGTTGTAGAAAAACAAGAACGGCTTGATGGTTTCTATGATTTTGTCGGACGTAATGGCAAACTCGTCAGGCAGTTGTATAAACTTTCTGTACTGATTGAAAAATTCGATGTTGACGCCTTCTGTTGCAAACATTTTCACCGAATATTTGCCCGGCTTTTTGGGCAGAAGGTCAAACATATATTCCTCTAACTTAGGACAATACGCGCCCGATTCGGTTTCGTAGAGGGCGTAGTCGTTGCGCTTGACTATCAGAAACACCGGCAGCCAAAAATCAATGAAACCTTGTTTGAGTTTATACGGTTTTTCGGAGAGAATTTTTACAAGTTCGGAGAGTTTTTGCGACTTGCCAACCGAACTTTCCAAAAACTTTATAGTTGCCCCCCAAAGTGTGTCAATGCCACTTTTAACCTTTGGATGGTCTTGAAGTCCGTTTTCGTTGTGCAGACCGGTATCTTTGAGCAACGAATAATATATAGTTTTTTCGGGCGGAAATTTGTCGGCGGCAAAGCCCAAATCTTTTTCTGTGTTATTATTCAACAACGCTCTAATCAAGTAGTTGCGGGCGGTGGCAATCTGTCCGCTGAGTTTATGACGGTTGAAAAGTTCGTTATTCATAACGGGCGTGGCAGAGTAAACATCGTTGCAGACATCCGAAATCAAAACATTGAAATCTCGGAGCGAGTTTACAGTTTTTTGCTCGCCGTTGTAAATCCAAGTTACGGCATTGTTGTACGAAAAGAGGTTTTCGGTGATTTCTTTGTTCAAAAGTGTTTCCTCATATTCGATGAGTTTATTAATCTCTTTGTTAGCAACATCGTCTTTATCCAACAACACCTTATCAAGTATGTATTTGTATTTCTGAATGTTATACAGGTGTTCAACTAATTTGTCGGTATTGTTGAAAAATGCAAAAATAATGGCGTTGTCGGTTTTTGCGCTGAACTCTTTTACAGATTCCAAGGCGTTGTCATCCTCCGAAAAAATCAATTCGATATAGCCGTCAATGTCGCCGTCGGGAACAATCTGAACAGGTTCTTTGCGAATTTCATAATCGAAAAATCTCGGCGTTCCTTTCTGATAATAGCAAGCCTTTGCGGGGGAAATACGCTTGTTGAAAAACGACCTCAAATCATCAATGTAGTTTTCGGGGCGCGAAACGTTCGCCCCCGCCTTGATGATTTCAGCCTCTAAATCTACATCGGTGCCTTCAAAAAGTTTAAGCCTCTGATTGTATTTGGCAAACCTGACGATTTTGAATTGAATTAGTTTTTTTATGATGTCTCCCGCATTAGGAATTGCCATCGCGTTTTCGGCGTATTGTTGCATTTGAGCCTCAGTAAGAACCGAATTTGCGCCTGCAAACAAGTTGAAAACACCGATTGCCTTTACAATTTTGATAACGTCGGAAGTTTGAATGTCGTTATCAATGTCAATATTTTCGGCGCGACCTATCGCTGTATTGATTTCGCCCCATCGCATAGAATCGGCGTTGGCATCTTTCAAAACAGGATAGAATACGTAATTAACATAATCGTAAACATCTGACAGACTATATGTAAGCGTATCAGTAGGTTCAAACTTAGATGGCGACCCTGTGCCGTTTGCCATCAAAAACGAAAAGATAGACCTTTCGTTCTGACCATATCGCATCACTGCCTCTGTTACCGCAACGGCAGAAAACGGGTCAAGCGGATAAAGATTAAACGACGTTTCTTTTGAAAAACCACTTGAAACACCCTTGGTTTTGTGAGCGAGGTCGTAAAGCACTGCCGCATTGGCATTTACTTTGATTTCGCGACTTTCTTGTAATTGTTTTGCCGCCAAATTCAAAAGGACTTCGGCGGGTTCAACGAATGGGATTTCCTGAAATCTGCCTTTTACCTTTGTCCATTCGTTTTTCTGACTTTCAGTAAGTTTTTTGGCGTAAGCCGTAAAACCTTGATGCAAAGTGGTTAGCAACAAAACATTGCGGGTCGGGGCATTGGCAAATTCTGCAAGTTGTTGCAAAAAATACAACTCTTTTTCAGGGTTGTTGTTGGCAGCGTGTTCGAGAATCTTTCCAAATTCGTCAATCGCAATTACCAAAAACTTGTTGGCTTTTTTCAGTTTTTCATATCTTTTGCGCAACTCATCAATCACATTGTCGGCAGTGCCTTCAATATTGAATTTCTTGCGCATAAGCGTTGACAATTCGGTATAATCGCCTACAATATTTATGATTTCGTATGCGGCGGCATCCGACAGATTTTGCGGATTAAACAACAGTTTTGTCTTTTTGCCGCTGCACAAATCTGTCTCAAAAGCAATCAGGAAACTTGATTTTCCTGTGCCGTAACTACCTATCAACGAGAATGTATGGATTCCCGATTGAAATTTTTCCACTATGTTTTTTACGGCTTTTTTAACATTCGGAGTAGGAATGTAAATTTGGTTTTCGTGGAAACCGTTTTCTATATTTGCCGAAAGATTAATTTTTTGCATCGTAGTAGTTGTTTAAAATTTCAATGGGTTTCAATTCTTTTAGTATCGATAGATTTCTGATACCTGCGTGGTCGGCGTAACTAAGGTATTCAGGATATTTTTCGGACAAGTTTTTGAGCATATCAATTGTTTCTAAATCGGTCATACAAAAAATCAGTCCTATTTCTTGAAGTATCTCATAATCAATCACTTGTGAATTATCTTCGTTGGCAACAATCACAGCAAAAAGAAATATTTCGTCAGTAACCTTACGTTTGCCCTCGATGTTGAAATAGTAGTCGAAATTGTTTTGTTCGTTGTGTTTGTCGATCTTGTCTGTCTGACGGATAAGGTCAAGATCCAACAACAATGTGGAATATTCGTCGTTTGACTGCGGTTTTTTGGGCAGACAATAATTTTGCAACAACGCGCCCACATCGCGCTTAACGGTGTTTTCGTTGAAAGCGGTTTCTTTCTGAACCTCAGTAAGTTTGCGTTTGACGAATTTTATAATATGTTCGCGGTCAAATACTCGACGTTCTTTTTGGAACATTGCGAAAACCATATTATAGAGTGTTGCATCGTTGTAATAGACAATCAAAAAGTGCAACAGCCACAGCGTTCCAAGGTCTTCGAGATATTTGTCCTTGCCGTTGTCGTTGTCAAAAAGGTAATCGGCAATCCACCCAAATTTTTCACTATTGAACCCGAACACCTTGTACCAATATCTGATGGCGGAAACCATATTTTTGCCCACGCCGAGAGTTACCACAGCATCATCTGCATAAAAGTTTCCGTTGGACTTAATAAAATCGTAACCCTTTTTGAGCCAAAGAGTTCTGCACGGGAACGATTCGTGCCCCGAGAAGTGGATGTCGTTATATTGAGGTTTTATTGTGCCTATCATCGCGTTTCAATTTCCTTTAAGGGTGCAAAGGTACAAAAAATAGTTTATGGGGCAAGGGGGAGGAGGGAAATTAATTGTGTCATTTGGAATGACACAATTATAAAAAACTGATTGTCAGAATTTTGCAAATCGACAATCACGATTGTCGAATCTGTCTTTTATGAATCGCAAATGTGTCAATCGAATTGACACAATTCGACAGTTACAACGGTCGTTTTTGTGGAGATAATTGTGCCAACAATGTCGGCATAATTATAAAAGATTGATTATCAATATGTTATGTTTTTTTTACTCACCGCATAGAACTTCTTACCTATTTTCATCAATAAACCCCACAAACTCCTCCAATGTCCTTTGCAAAACTTCCTGAGGGATAAGTTTTTCTTTGTATTCTGCCACCATTGCAGGGCTCAGACTGCGGTTCATAGCGTATTTTACCACTTCACGGTTGGCCTCTTTGCAGAGTAGAATTCCGATGCTCGGATTTTCGTTGCTGCGCTTTTCGTTTTGGTCGAGGGCTTCGAGATAAAACTCCAATTGTCCCATAAATGCAGGTTCAAACTCCTTGGTTTTTAGTTCAATGGCAACAAGACACTGCAATCCGCGATGAAAAAACAAAAGGTCGCATTTGAAAATCTTGCCGCCGACTTCCAACTGATGTTCTTGGTCAACAAAGAGAAAATCCTTGCCGAGTTCAAGAATAAAATCTTTGATATGCGCCACAATTCCTTTGCGAAGTTTAGACTCCTTGTAACGCTGCGGCAGTCCGAGGAAATCAAGATACGCCTTGTCTTTTAACATCATCACTGAATCAGGATAAGTGGTTTTCAACACTTCTGACATATAGTCCTTGTTGCCGAGGAGCGATTCAAAAACATTGGTTTTGATGGCGCGTTGAAGTTCCTTCACCTCAAATTTTTCTTTGTGGGCATAGAGAATGTAGAAAATGCGTTGTTCGTTGGTCTTGCAACCGTTGAGAATTTGCTGATGAGATGTCCAATTTATCTTCAAAAGCATTTCGGGAAATTGTGCAATTTGAAATTGCACAATTATATCTTCTTGATTGATAACGGTTTCTGATATAACATTATTCTTTTGCAATTTCAATCTTGTTAGCAACGCCGTAAACTCCATAGACGAATATGTGTCATAAAATTTCACCATCATATACAAGTTCCGTTTGCTGTACCCTTTCAACGTCGGGTCAATAGTCCTCAAATATTCCGACAATTCGGTAACAACACCGCTGCCCCATTGCGCGGATTTAAGTTTGTCCGATACGAAACCGCCCACATTCCACGCTGTCATCAACGAATTATTGTTGATCTCCTGAAAGGCGCGTTTTCTATGCAGGTCAATTATCGAATATACTTGGTTAAAGTCTTGTTTTATGATGTCGTTCATTCTCTTTTTGTTTTTGACAAATTTAAGCATTTATTCTGAAATATTACAGTTTTTTGCCAAAAATTATCCCTATCTTTGCCGAACACAAAACTTAATCCGCTATGACCGAAAGACATCCGTTGAAACCGTTTTTGCCCGCAGGCGCAAAAATCCTGATGCTGGGCAGTTTTCCGCCGCCGATGAAACGTTGGAAAATGCCGTTCTATTACCCTAATTTTCAGAACGATATGTGGAGAATTTTTGGTATTGTATTCTTCAACGATATCAACCATTTTATCGACCTCAATCAAAAATGTTTTAAACAACAGCAAATCGTTGATTTCCTTACAGATAAAGGCATTGCCATCTACGATACCGCTGTGGAAATTGAGCGCGGCAACAATGATGCTTCGGATGCCAATCTTGAAATTTTGGAGCGGGTGAATCTTGCCGATATTCTCTCGCAAATACCTGACTGTAAGACGATTGTTTCCACAGGCGGAAAGTCGGCAGAGGTGGTTTCGGAGATTTTGGGCGTCAAAAGTCCTGAAATCGGCGATTATGTGAAGGCTGAATTTTGCAACCGTGTGATAAAATTTTATCGTATGCCGTCGTCGCGGGCGTATCCGATGAAAGTTGACAAAAAAGCCGAAATTTACAGCGTAGTTTTCAAAACATTGTAAGCGTCAATATCTCTCTGCCGCGCCAATAAGTTTGAACACAATCCTAAAATTGCCGTCGATATACGAAGTGGAATTGATTTTAAACTCGCCAATTTCTTTCGTGCGCTCCACGTGTTTGCCGATGCAACAGCAAAGGTCGTAATCGCCGATTTTAACAAGGCGAATAGTTTCGGAAGCGTCGTCGGGCAGTTTGTCGATTTCAACTCCGGCGGGGATTGTGTCTTTGGTTACAAACTGATATTCAATAGGATAATCGTTTTGGATAATTTCATTAACAGTCCGTTCAATCTGCGCAATCTGTTCTGCGGAAGGCTCCTCAGGCAGGGGAAAATTGATTTTTGATTTTTTGCGCTCAATGTGCGCGTTTTTTGACCGATGGCAGCCAAACATCCTCACCATAGTTTGGTTGAGGATATGCTCAGCCGTGTGCATCGGCGGATATTCGTCTTTGTTGTGAGAGTTGAGTTGCATTGTTTACAATTAAAATTCAAGGCAAAAATAAAACGGATTATCCATTTTTTCAAATCATTTTCGTCACCAAAGAATAAATCTCAAAAAAATCACTATCTTAGTCGCCGAAAATGTTAAAGGTTTAAATTATGAAAATATTGAAATACACTAAAAAAATCGTTGCCTTAGCAGTGTTGGTGATGATGGTAGTGATGAGCGCATCGGCTCAGTATCAGACTGTTAAAGATATTACATACGTTTCGGGCGGCAATCAGTACGCCAAGGAGCGTTGCAAACTCGATGTCTATTATCCCACCGACAAAAAGGATGTGCCCGTGGTGGTTTGGTTTCACGATGGCGGTCTCGAAGGCGGCGAAAAATATATCGACCCCGAACTTATGAACGCCGGATATACCGTTGTATCAGTTAATTACCGACTTCTACCCAAAGCCTCAATCGACGAGGTAATCGACGATGCCGCAGCAGCAGTGGCGTGGACTTTCAAAAACATTGAAAAATACAATGGCAGCGTAAAAAAGATTTTTCTTACGGGACACTCCGCTGGCGGATACCTAATTGATATGATTGGACTCAACAAAAAATACCTTGAAAAATATGGCGTAAATGCCGACGATGTGGCTGCTCTTGTGCCGTTTAGCGGTCAGGTGATAACGCACTACAACATCCGTAAGTTGCAGAATATTCCACCGTTGCAAGCCACAATCGACCAATATGCACCGCTCACTTTTATCCGCAAAGACGCTCCGCCGATTGTGATTATCTCTGCCGATCGCGAACTTGAACTTTATGGACGTTACGAAGAACAGGCTTATTTTTGGCGGATGCTCAAACTTGTTGGTCACAAGGATGTTACACTCTACGAAATGCAGGGCTACAATCACGGCGATATGCCGCATCCCGCTTATCATATTCTAAAAGAGACTATTAAACGTATTTGCGAAAAATAATTTTCTTAGAAAATCACTTATAATTTTCAAAATAATTATACAAAAACATTATGGAATTTCTCAAACTTGCAAAAGAACGCTATTCGTGCCGGATGCTCACCGACCGTCCGGTGGAGCAGGAAAAAATCGATAAGATTATCGAGTGCGCCAACAATGCGCCTACGGGTGTAAACAAACAGCCTTTTAAATTGTGGCTGATGCAGAGTGCCGAGGCAGTTGAAAACATCAAGAAAACAACCACTTACACTTTTGGTGCGAATCTTTTCCTCGTTGTGGGCGGCAATCCTGCCGAGGCTTGGGTTAGAAGTTTCGATAATAGAAACATTGCCGATGTTGACGCTTCTATCGTTGCCACGCACATCATGTTGGCAATTCACGACCTCGGTCTTGCGTCCACTTGGGTTGGCAAATTTGACGCGCCGTTGCTCAAGACCATCTATCCTGAAATGCAGGACTACGACCTGATTGCGATTTTCCCAATAGGCTATCCCGCCGAAAACGCACAGCCCGGTCCAAGGCATTTCACAAGAAAATCGGTGGACGAAATTGTTATAAAAAAATAACACGTGATACACTACGTTGAAAAACCGATAGAGCGCAGTGCTTTCCGCCGATTTCTTGGGCGTGAATTTTATATTGCCAAGAGATTTTTGCAGTGGCATTTTTCGGGTGTCAAGTATGCAAAAATCTCTGATGGCAACGGCTGCAAGCATACTTGGATTGAGCACAAAAGCACTCTTTTGCGCAAGTTGAAAGATGTGGATATGTATCTACAATACAACAAGATAACCAACCTAAAACTTGCCATTGCGCACATCAACGGCGTAGTGATAAAACCAGGCGAAGTGTTCTCGATTTGGCGTATGGTAGGGCGACCAACCAAGCGCAAGGGCTACAAAGAGGGAATGATGATTCACAACGGAAAGGTGGCAACAGGCATCGGCGGCGGACTGTGTCAACTTGGAAACCTTTTATATTGGATGGCTCTTCATTCGCCACTAACAATCAAGGAGCGTTGGCGGCATAGTTTTGATGTTTTTCCCGACGTAAACCGCACAATACCATTTGCTTGCGGCGCAACTCTTGCCTACAATTATATAGACCTCCAACTCGAAAACCGCACCGACATCACCTTCAAAATCAACCTTTGGCTCGACGATGAATATCTCCACGGCACACTTTTGGCAGACTCTCCGCCCGAAAACACTTACGAAATCATTGAAACCGACCAACGTTTTGAACTTCAATGGTGGGGCGGCTACACACGCCACAACCGAATTTTTAAACGCATAACCAACATTGCAACAGGCTCAGTTTCAGAAGAATTGGTATCCGAAAACAACGCTATTATGATGTATAATCCGACGCTAAAAGAATAAATCTTAACCCACAAACAAAACTAAATAATTATGAAAAGATTTTTATCATTAATTGTGTCATTACTGTTCTGCACTGCAATATCAGCGCAAGACGGCATAAAATTCACATTTACCTGCGATGGTAATCCGCTACAACTAAACCAAATGATTTATAAATCGAAACGCGGTCTTACTTACCAAGTGTCTCAATGTCAGTATTTTATTTCAGATATTACAATCGTTTACAAAGATAAAACCATAAAACGATTTGCTAATTCGGTGCATTATGTTGATGTAGAAATTCCAAACACATTGCAATGGATTCCGGCAGAAGATTTTTCTTTGAAAAATGCCGACAGTCTGATTTTTACCTTTGGTTTGGATTCTGTGCAAAACCGCAGTTACAGGTTTAAGAATCCTCCCGAAAACCTTATGTTTTGGCCCGATTATCTTGGCGGAGGCTACCATTATATGAAGACTAACATCCTCTATCTCGATACTTTAAACCAAATTAACGCATTCAACTGCCATATTGGACGTGGTCAGGTATACAATGCCGATGGCGAACCAATTGATTATATCAACAATGATTTTCGCGTAAAAATTCCAATAAAAACCGAAGGCAATTTTGCAATAATAAACCTTGATATTTCCACTATATTCAATTACCCCAATGCTGAACTTTTTACCAACTACCGCGGCATAATGAACAACCAAAAGGCAATGAAAATTTTCAGCGAAAATATCAAGGCTGCGTTTGAAAAATAACCTATTTCACCTCTACCCTAACGCCTTCTGAATGTGCTGTAAATTCGGGGGCGTACATACATTGGATGGTGGTGATGCCGTTGGAGAAGTTGCCGCGGTGCTGAACAAAGAGACGGTACTCAAACACGTAGGTGCCTTTGCGGAGAAACTCAATGAAGAAGTTGGTGGAGGCATCTTTGGTGCATTGATAGTAGCCGAGACCATCTTGATAACGGTAGCCAGAGAACACGTCGGCAGGCTCGAAGCCCGAAGCACGCATATCTTTGAGGTGAACATACTCCATATCACGGTCGGTGCGGATTTCGATACGTACTACGATTTTGTCGCCGGGTCTAAGGTCGGTTTTTTCGGTAACGGGCTCAATCACAGTGCCACGGTCGGTAACCTTTTCGCGGAAAAGTTTTTTGGATAGTTTGAGCGGAGTTTCAGCAAAAGTGATTTTGTCTAATTGCTCAAAATATTGCCAATATAGTGCGCCCCAAGCCACATTACGGTTGGGATTTGTAACCGAAACATTGCCCATTCCGGGTTTTACGGCGTCGCCGCTCCACGATGTTTTAAAATATCCTGTGCCTGCCTCGGACTTGATGTCGGGATTTGCGTTGGGATCAACAGCCTTTCCATCGAGTTTTATTTCGCAAATTTTGCTGTCGGCAAGCACGTCGGTGCCGCGGAGAAGCAAAGCGTAGCAAGCCTCGGCGGTTGCCTTGGTGGTTTTCCAATCGTTGGTCTGCTTGTTTTTCAAGAGCCAAATTTTCAATTCGTCAACAGTTTGTTGGTCGTTGCCCACCTCATCAAACGCCTCTATGATAATAGCCTGAGTTTCGATGGGAGCCTGCTGCCAAAGGAATCCAGAGATGTTGTCAACAAAGTATCTGCCCATTTCCTCGTTAGTGGTGGATTTCTCTTTGAGCGATTTGAGAATATCCTTGGGAACGGCTGTGCTACCAAAACGGTTGAGCGCCAAGCAAATCATTGCCTGAGAGTATTTTCCCGTTGATAACCAGAATTTTTCAGCCTTGCCTTTAAAGAACTCAAACGCCTCTTTGGTTTTGCCTGGTATCGCTTTTTCTTTAAAGAAACTGCGGGTGTAAAGATAATCAATAGCAGTGAAAGTGAGGAAGTTACCTTCTTTCAACTCTTCATCTTTATGCCAACGTTTAAGTTCCTTGTAATACTTGGCAATCATCTCGTCGATATAGTCAACAGCCTTGTCCGCCATATTAGCGTTTTGCGGAGCGTCGAAAGTCTTGATACCAAGGCGTTTGAGGTGTCCGATACCCGAAACAATCTGCATAGTTACATAGTCGCTTTCGGGCATACCGTCGAACCACGGCCAACCGCCGGAGGGATATTGGTTTTTGCGGAGTTTTTCTAAGGTTCTGCTCTCCTCGCCTGCTATGCGGCTGAGGTCGAAAAGCAATCCTACACGCTTTTTGCGCTCGGTTTCGTTTGCGCCCTGCATTACCCAAGGAGTCTCTTGAAGAAGCACAGATTTGAGTTCTTGGTTCTTTTCAAGATTTGAAATAAGTTCTTGACTGTTGGTGTTTTTCCAAGCGTCAAAAACTGCCTTGATTTTGGGTGACGAATTAGCAATGTGAGCGGCAATGCTGTTGGCATACAAACGGCTGAATGTCTGTTCGTTGCACTCGTAAGGATATTCCATCATATAGGGCAGAGCCTGAATTGCGTACCAAGCGGGATTTGAGGTAAATTCCAAAGTGAGTTTGTGGTGGCGCAATGTGGAAGAATTACCCGAAGAGATGAGTTTCTCAAACTTGTAATTCTTTGTTTGATTGCCGTTTATGGGTAGCGGTAATGATTCGGTTACCAACATTCGGTTGCTCATTACGGGAATTACCTTTTGTTCGCCGTCGGCAAAGTTGCCCGATTTGGCTATCACCTTGTAGCCCAATGCACTATATTTTTCGGGAATATTGAGTTCGTATTCCAAAGCAGCATTTCCGCCGGGCTTGCAGGTAAACGATAGATTTGCGTTCTTTACCACGCCGTCTACCTTGTTGTTGGTAAATGGGTCGAAAAATTCGATAGTTACCGAACCCGAAAGGGCGTTTTCAGTAAGGTTGCCCACTTTTACAGGGAGAATAATTCTATCGTTTTCGCGGAAAAATCTTGGCGGATTTGGCTGAACCATAAGTTGTTTCTGCGTTATCAACTCTTTGGTGGTGTTAACATACTGCATCTGCTTGGTGTGGGCAATGCCGAGCATTTTCCAAGTGGTGAGCGATTCGGGAATGGTAAACTCTATTGAAATTTCTCCATTTTCGTCGGTGCGAAGTTCAGGGTAGAAAAACGCCGTTTCGTTGAAGTTTTCACGAACCTTCACCTCGGGTTCGGGCTCGGGTTCTGCACCTGTGGCCTTGGTTGCCATCATCATATTAGCCATATTGCTCTCCATTTTGGCGTTACTCCGCATTGCGTCGGCCTGAGCCATCTCCATCATAGGAGCCTCATCGGCGCACTCCTCCATTACCACATCTTCGTCCATACGCGCCATCGATTTAGCACGTGCTCTGCCAGTCATCATCAACGGCGCTCCACCCATCATCATATCACCATAATCTCCACCTCGGCGGGGTGTGCGGTAATAGTAGTCGAACCAATAGAGATTGCCGTAATTGCACGAGTAATATTCGCGTTTAACCGGGTGCGACGAAATGTGGTCGGACCCTTGTGTGCCAAACAACGGATTATCAAAATAGAGGTTGCAATAGGTGTATTTGCTCGGGAAATTGATATTGCAGTAGTTGGATGCAAAAGCGTCGAGCGATTTGTCGTAAAGTGTGGCCACCATTTCGGCAGATACATTTTTGCCGTAATTGTCGGTGATTTTCAGTTTCCAAGTTTCGTTTTCACCGGGTTGCAGTTTGTCGCGGAACGATAGATACTCGATATTAAGGTCGATGTCGGGGTCGGGCACTGTAAGCGACATACTGTACGAATAGTGGCGGTTTTGGTAAATCATATTGAAGAATATCGACAAATTACCTATAAGTTCTTTTGTAAGAGGAATTTCCAAAACCTTTATACCATTGCTCAAAGATATGTATTCTGATTTGAGTTCTTTGTTGGCGTAGTAAAGTTTGTATTGAATAACGGCATTGTTAACCGACGTTCCAAGCATAATTTTAGCCACATCGCCCACTTTTGTCTTAGAGGTTAGCCAAGTGGCATCAAGAAACTGTGGTGTAGGCAGTTTGCCATCGTTCAAACGGCTTATAGTGCTGTAACTCTGAGCCTTTATTTCGCGACCTGTTTTCGGGTCTTTGGCAACAGCCTCTAATAGATAAACGCCTGATTCTACGTTTTTTAACTCCTCAAAAAAGTATTCTTTCGACTGCTGGGTGTCAAATTCGCGAGTGGCAACCACCTTACCCTTAGCAAAGTTTTTAAAATCGTTTTCGGTGTCGTAGAC
>JAFPYT010000346.1 GCA_017394445.1 Bacteroidales bacterium
AAAACGCAGTCTTTCACTTTTATAATGCGTCAAAAAGTTGAAGACGGTTGCAATGCCGAGGTGATTTCTGATGGCGATTTTGGCTACATTCATTTAAAATGTTCCACCTCAAATGTTAGCGGTGGACTATTTTTTGACGTAATCGGCCATTACGAAGATTCTAAAATTCAGAGTGTTGCAAAAAATTCTCTTGCAGGCATCTTGTCTATTCAAGACGGCGTAATCTACCTTAAACCATTGCAAGCAGCACCCGATTTGCAAGACCGATCATTATTAAAAGAGCAACAATAATCAAACATTGTTCGTTATACACCTTATATTATTAAGTAAAAAGAGCAATCAATTATGCAAATATTAAAAGACAACATCAAGAAAGCGATATTAGACGAGGCAGAAAAAGAGTTTCTCGAAAAGGGTTTCGGCGATGCATCGCTCCGTACAATTGCCTCAAAAGTGGGCATAAGTGTCAGTACCATATATTCTTACTACAAGAATAAAGACGAACTTATGACCGCAGTGTGTCAGCCTTTTGTGGATGCCGCCAACGAGTTGACAATTTCGCACCATTCTGCCGACACCAATATCGACGATATGCTTAATCCCAAGGCGCAACTCCAAACTGCCAAAGATATGATTTCTATGGTGATGCAGTACCGCGACATTATCCGCTTGATTCTCTTCCGCTCAGAGGGGTCTACAATGAACAATTTCCGCGACGATTATACCGACAAAACCACTGCCCACATCCTTTGGTTTTTTGGCAAAATGAAGATGAAATATCCTCAGATTAATACAGATATATCTTATTTCTTTATTCACGCCAATTGCGCTTGGATGCTCTCCATTATTGGTGAGATAGTTTCGCACGACCTTTCTGATGATGAAATTAATAAGTTTGCCAAAGATTATGTACAGTATTCAACCACCGGATGGGCATCTCTGTTCGGTGTTAGTGTTAAATAATAGCATTTAACATAAACTTAATAATAAACAGTGTTCGGTAATAAGCAAAGTATTTATCTTTGCGGTGTAATAATTTTGTTTAAACCATAGCAATTATGAACATCGAAAAGATAAATTCTAAGTTCCGTTTGTTAGGACAATTTGTTGTTAATCACCGCTTAATGGTGTTGATTATCTTTGCCGCTTTACTCGTGTTTTCTGTTGCAGGATTAAAGCGAATCTATTTTGAAACATCGTTCGACACCTATTTTGTTAAGGACGATCCGATGCTGTTAAAAACCGACGAGTTTAAGAGTATTTTTGGCAACGACTATTATGTGGCTGTGCTTGTGGAAAATAAGGACGGCCTTTTTAATAAGCCTACTCTCGAACTTGTGCGCGAACTAAGCAACGAACTTATGGACAGTCTTGCTTATTCCGAAAAAATTACCTCGCTCACCGACCTTGAATTTATGGTGGGTACCGACGAGGGTATGGAACTCCAACAGATTGTGCCTGAGGAAATTCCAGACACAAAAGAGGGGCTCGATTCTATCCGCGCAAAGGCATACAGCAAGGAATATGTGTCGAAAAAACTTGTTAGCAAAGACGGCACAATGTCGTGGATTTTGGTAAAACTCCGCCCTTATCCTGCCGACAGTGTCTGGCGTGCCGAGGGTCTTGAAGCACCTGAAAATCAAACGGGTCGCGAGGCTATAAATATCTGTTTTAAAGATAAATACAAGCCGCTCAACCCTAAAATTGCAGGTATGCCGTATATGAATTACGCCAAGGCGCAGTATATCCAAAAAGAGATGTCGCGACTGATGATGATTGCAATTATTGTTGCACTTATAGTTATGGCGTTGGTTACAAGGTCGTTGCGTGGCGTTATGATTCCGATTTTAACTTCGATTTTTGCTTTGATAATTGCGATGGGCATAATCGGTTGGCTGGGTCTCTACCTTGATATGAGTACCACGATGATAACTGTGATGTTGGCTTTTGCCGTGGCAATTGCTTATAATATACACGTTTACAGTTTCTTCCGTGCACAATTGCTCAAACTTCACGACCGTAAGCAAGCCGCCATCGACGCTATTGCCGAAACTGCTTGGCCTGTGATTTTTTCGGGCATCACCACAATTGCCGCTATGATGACTTTCCTTGCTATGAACATTGTTCCGATGAAGGCAATGGGCATAAATTCCGCATTAGCAATCACTTCGGTGTTGGTTTCTATTCTTGTGATTTCGCCTGTGCTGCTTTCGCTTGGACACCGCACCGCCGCCGACAAGGAGTTCAACACTTCGTTTGAGGGGCTTTCGGCTAATTTCTTTGAGCGTTTTGGCGAATTTGTGCTTTCACATTCTAAGAAAATTATTGTTATATCTGCAATAATAACAGTATTTTGCGCTGTTGGCGTAAGTTGGATAGAACCCGCTTTTGATGTGGAACGCTCTATGGGTAGAAAGGTGGAATATGTCCGCAATTTTCTTGAACTTTGCGATACCGAACTTGGCACTATGTATTCGTATGATTTAATGGTGGTTTTGCCCGATGAAGGTGATGCCAAAAATCCTGAAAACCTCATTAAACTTGAAACTCTTGAACACGAGGTAGAAAACTATCCGCTTACAAAACGTCATTCGTCGGTTTTGGATATTATTAAGGATATGAATTGCACTTTAAACAGCAATGATACAGCGTTTTATCACGTTCCCAACAACAACGAGGCTGTGGCTCAGTTGCTTCTTCTTTACGAAAATGCCGGTGGCTCAGAATCAGAATATTGGATGGATTATGAATATCGCCGTCTGAGGTTGCAAATCGAAATTTCAAACTATAATTCTAATGAAATTGAAATAGAGATGAACCGTCTTCAAGATCGAGCCAAAGAGTTGTTTCCAAATGCCGCTGTTTCTGTGGTAGGCAACTTGCCGCAATTCACTGTTATGCAGCAATATCTAACACGCGGACAGATGATGTCGATGATTCTTTCGGCATTGATTATCGGTGTGCTTTTGATGATAGTTTTTGGTAATATCCGCCTTGGATTGATAGGAATGATTCCAAACCTTGCGCCCGCCGTATTTGTCGGTGGATTAATGGGTTGGGTGGGTTATCCGCTTGATATGATGTCCGCTTGTATAATTCCTATGATTCTTGGTCTTGCGGTTGACGATACTATTCATTTTGTCAACCACGCACATCTTGAATTTTCGCGTCAACGAAATTATGCGCACTGTGTAAAAGCCACTTTCCGTGTGGCAGGATTGGCTATTGTGATGACCACAGTGATAATTTGTGCCACATTCCTCGGATTTTCTATTTCGGATGCTATTCAGTTTGCTCACTTCGGCACTCTCGCCGTGTCTGGTCTTTTGTCGGCTCTTTTGGCTGATTTGTTTATCACACCGTCTTTGTTTAAACTGTTGAAAGTGTTTGGAAAAGAGGATGTTAATGCATAATTCATAATTCATAATTAACAATTCATAATACACAATTCATAATTTGTAATTCATTAAAACAAAATACTATGAAAAAAATATTATTAGCAATTGCAGTTTTGATGGCTGCGTATTCGGTTGATGCTCAAAATCTTTCGGGTAGAGACATTATTAAAAAAGTAAAGGATAATCCCGATGGCGACACTCGCTATTCAATGTTGGATTTGGTTTTGGAAAAATCAAATGGTTCAAAACGTGAACGCAAGGTGGAATCTTGGGCTATGGACATAGGCGAGGACACCAAGACGATGATGTTTTTTACCTATCCCGGCGATGTTAAGGGAACAGGTTTCCTCACTTGGAACTACGACGAAATTGGCAAGGACGACGATAAATGGCTCTATATGCCTGCCCTCAAAAAGACTCGCCGTATCAGCGGAAGTTCCTCTAAAACAGACTATTTTATGGGTACTGACTTCACTTACGACGATATGGGCGACCGCAACATCGATGAAGACGATCACAAGTTTTTAAGAATGGAAACAATCGATGGTAAAGAATGTTATGTGGTTGAATCTGTTCCAAAGGATAAACGAGAAATATATTCAAAACGCATTTCGTGGATTCGCAAAGATTGTTTTATGGGCGTAAAAGTGGAGTATTATGATAAACTTGGCAAACTTTACAGAATATTGAACATCAGCGATATAAAGCAAGTTCAAGGCTTTTGGACTCGCGGCAAAATGGTGATGGAAAACGTGCAAACCAAGCATAAAACAATTCTTACTTTTTCTGATATTAAATACAATTTGAAAATTGATTCAGATTTGTTTACAGTGTCAAAATTAGAAAAAGGTTTGTAAAATGAAAGTACTTTTTTTCTGTCTTTCAATGATATTCTCCGTCGCAGCGTTTGCACAAGACGGCGACGGAGATTTCAAAATAAAAATCAAGGGTTTTGCCGATACTTATCACGCTGTAAGGTGCGATAAACCAAATGATTGGATGTCGTCGCGAACAAGACTGAGGGGTGAACTTTCGTTGGCTAAAAACCATACAGAACTTTTCTTTTCGGCGAACGCTGTTTACAATACCTTAATTAGTGATTATTCTGGTTTTAAAATCCGCGAATTATATGTATCGCAGACTTTTGGAGGTTTTGAACTCCGCGCCGGACGGCAGATTATCACTTGGGGTGTGGCAGATGCGTTGCGACTCACCGATTTGGTGTCGCCGATGGATTACAGCGAGTTTCTTGCGCAGGATTACGACGATATTCGCATTCCCGAAAACGCCTTGCGTTTGAAATTTGCCAAAAATTCGTTTTCGGCTGAGGCATTGGCTGTTCCTGTAATTGAAACATTTGATTTGCCAATAGATGTCCGCAATCCGTGGGCAATATCAATCACTGGCAACGATTCAATTATAGCTGACGAAAAACCCGATTTCAAGATTGAGAATATGGAGTTTGGCGGTCGCCTCTCGTGGTTTCTTAGCGGAGTGGATTTTTCGGTATCGGCATTGCGGACTTACAACAAAATGCCTGTTTATTCAATTCTTTATCTTTCACCAAATGAGAAACTTATTGCAATTCCGCAGCACGAGCGGATGACAATGACGGGTTTTGATTTTTCGGTTCCACTTGGCAAGTTTGTGTTCCGTGGCGAATTTGCAGAGTATTTCAATGAGGCTCAGCAACCTGTGGTTAATGTTGCTCCCGTATCAAAAAACTCTTCCAATGCCCTTTTCGGCATCGACGTTTATCCCGGAGGTGATTGGAATCTCAGTTTTCAATATGCCCACAAGTATATCGCAAGTTTTGATGCAACGGTTATCAATGGTTATCGCAATTCTGGTACGGCAACCGTAAGGGTTTCCAAAGAATTGTTTCGCAATACATTAAACATCAATACTTTTGCCTACATCGACGTTGCCGACGGCGGCATTTACGACCGAACAACGTTCGACTATGCAGTGAATGATATGTTGCGCATCGCCTTGGGTTTTGATTATTTCAACGCCGACAAGGGAATGTTTAAAATGTACGACAAAAATTCGGAGATTTTTGCCAAAATTAAAATGAGTTTTTAACTATAAAATTTTATAAAAATGGAAAGAAAACACAAAATCATCGTTTTTTGGATTCTCACAATCTGTGGATTCCTTGCACACACTATCACCGACGCTATGCCCGCATTTTGGGGCGAAAGCATTGCTGCAATGCAACCTCCGACTTCTACGGGTATGATTGCTTTTATGATGTCTATTTCGTATTTGATTCCCGTAATTGGCATTCTACTTGTGATTTACGGCGGCAAAACTGCAAAAACTATCAATATGGTTTTGGCATTTGTAATGGCTTTGTTCACAGTTTTGCACTTGTCTGAACTCATTGAGGAATTCAACGCCGCTCAACTTGTAATTATGCCTATGATGGCTGTAATTGCTATTATTATGGCAAAAGAATCTTTTAAACTCAGAAAAGAATAATGAAAAACAAATCAAATCTTCTTAGATTGATGGATTTTGCAGGTGGTTATAAATTTTTTACCATCGGCTCCATCGTTTTGGCTGCGGTGAGCGCGTGTCTTGCGCTTGTTCCATTCGTTTATGTTTGGAAAATTGTGGACGAAGTGCTCTCTGTAATGCCCGATTTCAGCAAGGCGCAACATATTGAAGATTACGGTATTACAGCCGTAAAATATTCAGTAAACGCAATGTGCATTTACTTTATGGCGTTGGCGTGTTCGCATTTGGGAGGATTCAGAACTGTGGCAAATATCCGCAAAAAATGCGTTGCCAAAGTGCTCCGTATGCCCTTGGGACACGTTGAAAATGAGGGCAGTGGCAAAATCCGTAAAATCATCACTGACTCTACTGCGGCTATGGACAATTATCTCGAACACATTTTGCCCGACCGCACGGTGGCTATTACCACGCCAATTGCAATGATTACACTTTTGATGTATTTTGATTGGAAAATTGGTCTTATGTGCCTTGCTACCACTATTTTAGGTTTTATAATTATGTATGCCTTTATGGTGGGTCCGCAACTCAAAAAAGATATGGAGGCTTATAATTTGGCACTCGAAAATATGACCAAGGAAGCCGTTGAATATGTGCGCGGTATGCCGGTTGTAAAAACTTTTGGTCAGTCGGTTTTTTCATTTAAAAAACTCAAAAAGGCTATCGACGATTATGCCAAGTTTACAATTAGTTACACCGAGCGTTTCAGGGTTTCGATGACCTCGTTTACGGTTGTAATC
Organism: Bacteroidales bacterium; assembly: GCA_017394445.1. Classification (GTDB taxonomy): domain Bacteria; phylum Bacteroidota; class Bacteroidia; order Bacteroidales; family UBA3824; genus UBA3824. The sequence continues at coordinate 6,659 of JAFPYT010000346.1, forward strand.
AATTCTGCGTTTGCAATTTTGATTGCCGTTGCGCTCTATTATGGTTCTTCTTCCGCCGATCACGAACTTTTCTCTAACCTGATGTTCTATATAATTTTTACGCCAATTATCGGTGTAACGCTCCACAAAGTGATGTACTCGTCGGAGGCGGATATGATTGTGGGAAACGCATTTGCAAGGATTGACACAGTTCTTGATGTTCCCGAAACCAAAGAATCCAATAATCCAAAAATTCCTAATGATTTTTCTGTGGAGTTTAGCAATGTAACATTCCGTTACCAAGATTCAACCAAAAATGCAGTTGACGGAATTTCTATGAAAATACCTGCCGGGGCGCAAGTTGCATTTGTTGGACCTTCGGGAGGCGGAAAAACCACCTCAGCAAGTCTTGTATCTCGGTTTTGGGATGTTACTGATGGCAAAATCTTAATAGGCGGAGTGGATGTAAAAGATATTCCGCAAGCAAAACTTTCCGAAATTGTCTCGTTTGTTTTTCAGGATAGCAAACTATTGAAAACAAGCATTTTAGACAATGTAAGAATGGCAAAACCCGATGCCACAGAGCAAGAGGTAATGGATGTTTTGAACCGCGCTCAATGTGCCGACATTATTGCAAAATTACCTGACGGAATCAACACAATTATCGGCAGCAAAGGTACATATCTCAGCGGTGGCGAACAGCAACGCATTGCTATTGCGCGAGTTATGCTACGCAATACTCCAATTCTTATCCTCGACGAGGCTACTGCATTTGCCGACCCTGAAAACGAGGAAAAAGTGTTGAAGGCTTTTGATGAAATATCTAAGGATAAGACAGTTATCAAAATTGCACACCGTCTTTCTACTGTTGTTGACTGCAATCAAATTTTCGTCCTAAACGAAGGCAAAATCATAGAAAATGGTACACATCAGCAACTTATATCGCAAAACGGAATGTATTCAAAGATGTTTGGCGATTATCAGAAATCGGTGGAATGGAAAATTGAAAATTAATGCATAATTCATAATTCAGAATTCGTTATTATTATGAAAAACTTTAAACAAAAATATGCCCTTTCAGACGAGGGTGCACGGTCGATGGTGATTGCATCTGTTGCAAATATTTTTTACAATCTGATGCTTTTTTCACCGGTTTTGTTGCTCTATTTTTTGGTTCAGGACATTATGAACGGAACTATTGAAGACAGAGCAACATTCTATATCACAGGTATTTGCATTTGGATTGTGCTGATGGCTGTTACCACAGTTATTCAGTACAACACATCTTATTTTTCTACCTACAAAGAGAGCGGCGTAAGGCGTATCTCGTTGGCAGAAAAACTCCGTCGGTTGCCGTTGTCGTTTTTTGCAAAAAAAGACAGCGCAGATCTTACCTCCACAATTATGGACGATGCGGCGCAGATTGAACAGGCTTCGTCGCACTTTATCCCTCAGTTTATTGGCTCAATTGCAAGCACTTGCGTGTTGGCAATATGTCTGTTTTTTGTTAATTGGAAAATGGCTTTGGCGGCGGTTTGGGTGCTTCCTGTCTGCCTTACGATTGTGGCTTTTTCGCGAAAAGTTCAATACCGTTTGGGCAAAAAAACAAGCGGTGCAACCGTAGAAATGACCGAAAAAATTCAGGAATGTTTGGAAACTGTTCGAGACCTTCGTCAAAACAATGCCCAAGATAGTTATTATCAAGATGTTGAATCTAAAATCAAAAACGTTGAAAAACGCAAAATTTGGAGCGAACTTGGCACAGGCATTTTTGTTACCAATGCCGAAATGATTCTGAAATTTGGAATCGCCACTACTGCGCTTGTTGGTGCAATGCTCTTAAAATCAGGTGAATTGGGAGTTTTGGAATTTTTCTTGTTCTTGATTATTGCCTCGCGACTTTACAATCCGCTCACCACTTCGCTCGAACATTTTGCCGCCATAATTGCGCTTGATGTCAGCTGCGAACGTCTCAACGACATTCTTCAACATAAAGAGCAAACCGGCACTGAGGAACTTAAAGTTAATGGCGGAGACATTGTGTTTGAGGATGTTAAGTTCTCGTATCAAGATGGCAAAAAGATTCTCGACGGTGTTTCGTTCACTGCAAAACAGGGCGAAGTTACGGCTTTAATTGGTCCCTCGGGCAGCGGCAAAACCACTGTTTCGCGACTTGCAGCAAGGTTTTGGGATATTGATTCGGGAAAAATAACTGTTGGCGGTCAGGATATTTCAAAGGTTGACACTGAAACACTTATGAGTCTTTACTCAATTGTTTTTCAAGATGTTACATTGTTTAACAACACCGTTTTGGAAAACATCCGCATTGGCGACAAAAACGCCACCGACGAACAGGTAAAAGCCGCAGCCGAACTTGCCAACTGCACCGAGTTTATAGAGTCGTTGCCTGACAAATGGAACACTGTAATTGGCGAAAACGGCAAAAAACTTTCGGGCGGCGAACGTCAAAGGATTTCCATTGCCCGAGCATTTCTCAAAAACGCTCCAATCATTCTTTTAGACGAAGCCTCTGCCTCGCTCGACGTTGAAAACGAGACACTTATACAGCAATCGATTTCAAAACTCATCAAAGGCAAAACCGTTCTTGTGATTGCCCACAGACTGAGAACCGTGTCCGGCGCCAACAAAATTATTACCATAAAAGATGGGAAAGCGACCTGTGCAGCGTAATAGTTTATTTGCCTAAAAATCAATACTTTTTAACATATAGGGGGTAATTTTTTACCCCCTATTTTCTTTTTTCAAAAATATTCTCTACCTTTGTCGCCAACATTTTAATCTACTAAATATTAACAATTATGGAAATTGTATTATACATTCTTGTATACATCGTGTTCTTGCTGTTGCCGGCGGCGGGTATTTTGTCTTATTACAAACATTGGGACATAATGTTTTATATCTCTTCTATTGTATGCGCAATATTATGGATAATTAGCATACTACATTCATTTTCAATAGTATGGGTTTACGCTCTGGCTATATTATTGATTCCTCTTATTCTTGCGTTTTTCTTGAAACAGGCGGATGGGTATAATTATTTCTTGTTTGCCTCGTGCTTCGGCGCGTATCTTACGTTTGGGTACATGTATTTATATGGCTCGGCGTTGGGACATTGGAGTCAATAATTCTCATCCCATCACCACATCCAACACCATCATCATTGCAAAACCTATTGTTGAAACTTTGGAGTTGAATTTTCCGTGAATGATTAAACGTGGCTAAAATCAAAATTAGAGTTTATATCCACTATTGGGTAAAAAAAGACGTGCATTTTTAGTGCACGTCTTTTTTATTAATGTGATCGTTTTAATCAAAAGGAAGGTATTTTACTTTAAATATCATTCTATCTTTGGGATTTACACCCCATTGCACGTGATAAACATTTCCATTTATTTGATCTAATAAGAGAAATGTCCAACTATTTTGCGTTGGATAAAGTTCAAATCTGCCGTTCTCAGATGTTTCTTCGTCAATTGAAGTTAAGGGTGAACCTAAATATACTTCACTATCATCATCTTCAATCGAATACTGAACTTGATAATTGTATCCAGTTTTAAAAATGTCCACATATTTACTGTTGGATATAATTTGTATCTTACATCTTTGTTTACAGAATGGTTAACTTCTTGGAATTGATATTTTTGCTGTGCATTAGCCATTATAACTAATGCTAAAAATATAATTGTTATTGCTATTTTTTTCATTTTTTTGTATTTTATTTATTATTATTATC
>JAFPYT010000347.1 GCA_017394445.1 Bacteroidales bacterium
ACAACATTGCGCAACGGACACAAAAAAGGTGCGACACCTTTTTCTATCTTCGCGTCCACAGGAAGCCCGGAAAGAAAACCTGCACCCTACTCAATAGATAATAATGTGCGCGCACCGTGTAATGCGCACAGCATTGAGTAGAGTAGCGTTTCCACAACGGGAACAACGCGAAAATAATCCGTTTCCGAAAGAAAAACAGTTTTCCGGGCTTTTTTTCTTGGACGCGAATATTGCTAATGCTTTATGTTTTAATATGTTATATTCTTCTATCTTTTTATGCCATAGGCAAAATCAATTATTTGATGGCAAAGTTAATAAAAGTTTTTGAGAAATTGGACATTATTGTTTGATAAAATTTGCATTATTCGTTTTTAACTGCTATTTTTGCAAAATAATTACAAAAACAATGCTATTATGCTGTTGAAAATTGAAATAGAGAACTTCTTTTCCATAAAGGAACGGATAACGTTGGATTTCAGAGCAGGAAACATCAACACTACCAAGAGCCGCGAACTCGCCGACAATGTTATGGAATGGAATGGGCAGAAAATCTTGAAAACCATAGGTTTGTTTGGTCCTAACGCATCTGGCAAGTCAAATATCACCAAGGCCATCAATTTTTGTTGCAGGTTGATTTTTGAATCACATTTGCACAATGAAAATACGGTTTTTGATTTCACCCCTTTCAAGTTTGACGGATGGAGCAACAAACCAAGTAGTTTCCTTGTGGTTTTTGTTTGCGATGATATTGAATACGAATACTCATTTTCGCTTTCCAAAACAGAAATCCTTGGCGAATCGCTTTATTATTATCCCAACAAACGTAGGGCAAAAGTTTTTGTGCGTCAGGGCAACCGCTACACATACGGTGAAGGCATCATTCCTCGCGCCAAAGACGTGGAGGTGAACACTAGCAACAAAAACCTTTTTCTGAGTCGTGCAAGTTCGATGAACAGGGATTTTGCCAAAAGAATTTTCAACTATTTTTACAAAAGTTTTATTTTTGGGTTGGTGCCTATAAACAGTTCCGACGCCGAGCAATATTTCAGCAAATACAAGCCCGTAATTCTCGAAGCGTTGTCGGTATGCGACAGCGATATTTGCGATATACAACTTCAAAAACGGCAAGGACAGGAGTTGAGCATTTCCACAGACGGCATCAACGCCCAAAAAACAATTAGGGATGTTGAATTGATCCAAATTCTTACATTTCATAAATCATCGTCAGAAATTGCCTTTGATATGATGAGCGAGGAATCTGCGGGAACACGTCAGTTGTTTGGTATATTGATGTTGCTACTCGATGTGGTGAAACGCCACAAATCATTGATGCTCGATGAGTTTGATATTAGTCTCCATACACTTTTGGCGGATTTCATTTTGGACTTGGTTCACGCTAGCGATGGGGCGCAATTGTTGTTCACGTCGCACAACACCAATCTAATCGACACAAACCGTCTGCGAAAAGACCAAATAGTTTTTGTAAACAAAAAGGTTGACGGCTCAACGGAGGTATATTCCCTGTACGACTTCAAGAATTTCAGGGATAATATGGATGCCGAAAAGAGTTACAAACAAGGCAGGTTTGATGCCGTTCCAATTGTTGGTACATCGGTCGAAAACCTCAAAAGACTGTTGGAGGAGATACAATGAAAGGTAGGGACAAGAAGCCACAACGAACAATGAAACCTGTTTTTCTTGTTTTTTGCGAGGGCGAAACAGAAGAAAACTACATTGATTTTGTGCGACGAGAGTATCATTCGCCCATTAAAATTGTGTCGAAAACCGAGGGCAACAGAATTTCGCAGTCGTTGATAACGCAGCGGCAAAACGAACTTAAAAATTCAAAAAACGACATTATCAAGACATTTTTGATGTATGATTTGGATGTCAAGCCGATCAACGAAAAACTCAAATCGTGCGATGCTAAGTGGCTTTGCAGCAATCCTTGTGTTGAATTGTGGTTTTTGTTACATTCCAAGAATCAAACAGCCGAAATATCAACCAACAATTGCGTTGTTGAATTAAAAAAATCGTCGTCCTGTTGGCAGCAATACCGAAAATCAACACTCACCGAAAGTCAGAAAGAAACGCTGCGCCAAAACAAGGATATTGCCATCAACCGAGCCAAACGCCTTTTGGAATATTCTAATCCATCTTCAACTGTTTATAGGCTTTTAGAAGAAATATGTAAATAATCACAAAAAAAAACGGACGGTAATCCTACCGCCCGTTTTTTTCTATTTAATTATGCATTATGCATTATTTCCCAAACTTCCACCAATCCAATCTTACTTCTCCATTAGCCTTTTGGAATGTGATGTAGAGGTCGTGGAGGCCTTTGGCGCCGGGGATTTTGGTGGTGACTGCTTTGTATTTTTCTACGTTGCCGGTAGGTTTTACCAAAACTTTGCCAATTTCAGCACCGTTGGGCGAATCTATGCGGAGCGAAATTTCTACTGTGCCGGTGGCGGCGGCGGTTATCGAAAACGATGTTGCTCCGTTGGCAAAATCTACACCGCGAACTCGGATGTATTCGCCATTGTCAATGTCGTTGACATACATATTGCGCTTGCCGGTTGAGTAGGGCATTTTTTCTACCACGCCGGTGTTTTCAATTCCGATTTTGGCAGATTTTAGTCCGTATCCCCACGCCATTGTTTCGGCTTCAACACGTGAAAAGGGGTTGAGAGGTTTTACCTGTTTGAGAGGCTGTTGGTCGAGCCAGTAGGGCACTTCCTCAATGCTTCCGTCGGGATTGTAGTGCATTTCGCCAACTGTTACCGAGCGGCGTTCGTGGTGTTCCCAGAGGTCGATGTGCATAAGGTCGTAGTTTTGTCCAAAAATGTAGGTTTTGCCCTTAAAATCAGCAATTCCGGGGTGATTGCCACGGTCGCGCTGTGTGGGACGCATTATGTAGCCGGTGCTTTTCCACGGTCCTGTTGGGTTATCGCTCATTGCATAGCCCAAACCCTCTGGACAGCAGGTAGATGCAAATCCGAGATAGTATTTTGAACCTCGGCGGTAAAACCAAGGGCCTTCCTGATAATTTTCGATGTGAGGCAAACGTACCACGCTGTCTTTCAACGAAATCATATCGTTATTTAATCGTGCGTAAAATGTGTGAGGATTGCCCCAATACATATACGCCTGACCGTCGGTGTCGGTGAATACTGAGGGGTCGATGTCGTACCAGTTGCTCTGATCCCAAACGAGGGGCTTGCCGAGCGGGTCTTTAAAAGGTCCGTAGGGCGAATCTGCCACCAAAACGCCAATTCCGTGACCGTGCAGAGGTGCGTAGAGATAGTATTTGCCGTTGCGTTCTACCACTTGGATAGCCCATCCGCCATTGTCGCGACTACGCCACGAAAAATCTTTCAACGATGCCACTGCGCCGTGCTCTGTCCAGTTTACCATATCGGTGGTGGAATAGAGCAGCCAATCGTACATAAAGAAACCAGCCGAACTCTTTTCGTTGGGGTCTACGATGTGCTCAGGCGATGCGTCGTGCGAACAGAAAAGGAACAAAGTGTCGCCAATAACGAGCGGCGAAGGGTCGGCGGTGTATTTGGTTTGGAACGCGGGCATATTGCACTGCTCAATTCCGCGCATCTCCCAAAAATCGAGGTTGAACAGTTCGGGGCCTTTTCTTCCTGAAAACACAAAATAAACATCGTGAACGCCCTCAGCCTTGCCCACGCAGTCAACAGCAAAGGTCTTGAAATTTTCCCAACCGCCAGTGCCGTCAATTTGCAATGCTGCCACAAGAGTGCCACGGATGCTGTCGAGACGAACTTCTATTTTGCCGCCACGCAATCCGCTTGCCGCCGACGCGCTAAACACACGGGGAAAGTTTTTACCAAAGTCTACATTTTGCAATTTTATGTAATCGCCATTGTGAATGTTACTTACATAAACGCCCTGTTTGTCGTTTTGGTAGGTTTTTACTCCTTTGGAAAAAGCCATTGTTTCCGCCTGAACTTTTCTAAAAGGATTAAAAGTGGCGATAGGTTTTACGCCTTCGTCGGTGGGCATAATTTTGGGAAACGAACCGTCGGAATTATACTTAAACTCCTCAACAGCAATGCTTCTGCCAAATCCTCCGCCACCGGGAAGTTTGCCCGTGTGATAAAAGAAATACGAATGACCCTTGTAGTCGATAACGCCGCAATGGTTTGTAAACGAGCCAGTTTCGCACAATGGCATAATTTCGCCGGCATATTTCCAACCAGAAGTGATTTTGTCGCTAACCGAATACGAAATATGTTCAGGAACGCCTCCCGCAGCGTAGAGCAACTGATATTTGCCGTTTCGCTTGGTGAGCCAAGGACCTTCCACATAGCAGTCTTTGTATTTTTTTGTGGAATCGCGCTGATTCATTTTGGGTGCTCCAAAAGCCTCCTCGGTCATATCCAACTGTCCGAGACCGCCGCTGTACGAAATCATATCTTCGTTGAGTTTCAGGTAGTAACATTGCGGATTACCCCACATAAGCCAAGCCTGATTGTCGTCGTCGATAAAAACTGTGGGGTCGATATGATCCCAACTTCCGTTTTCAAAAAGGGGTTTGCCTATGGCGTCTTTAAAACCCGAAGTAGGATTGTCGGAAACAGCCACGCCTATTGCCATTCCGCCCGAAATTTTAGAATGAGCGCAAATGTACCAATAGAATTTTCCGTTTCGGTAGATGGTTTGCGAAGCCCAAGCGCGGTCGTCGGCCCACGAAAAAGTTTCAAGGGCAAGTGGCGAACCGTGGTCGGTGTAGTTTACCATATCGGTGGTGGAATACACGCGCCATTCTTGCATCCAAAAAAAGTCGGCATTGTCCTCATCGTGACCAGTGTAAACGTAGAGGGTGTCGTTGTGAACCATTGGCGCAGGGTCGGATGTAAACCACGTTTGCACCACGGGGTTTTGGGCGGATAAGCCTGCCGCCGTCAACATTGATGTAATCAATAATAAGTGTCTTTTCATAGAGTATTATTTTAAAAATATTTCGGTGTAAAAATAGTGTTTATTTTACACTTTATTACTATCTTTACCCCATAAATTTTTATTCTGATTTAATATGAAGAGACTTTTTTTAAGCATTGCAACATTTTGTGCCCTCACGGCAGCGGCGCAAAACCCCTATCTGCCTCTGTGGGAGCATCTTCCAGATGGCGAACCCCGTGTGTTTGAAGACCCCGACAATCCGGGCAAATACCGCGCATACATTATTGGTTCGCACGATACCCGCTACACCGACTATTGTGGCAACGATATTCGTATGTGGAGCGCTCCCGTTGAAAATCTTGCCGATTGGCGCGACGAAGGTCCGATTTTTTCGTACTTTGTAAACGGACAATGGGATACTATGTTTGCCCCTGACCTTGTGGAAGTTAACGACCGCGAAACTGGCAAACGCACCTATTATCTTTATCCCCATTCGCGTGGCTGGCGACGCATTCCTATGGTGTGCAAAAGCGACCGTCCCGATGGACCTTTTACGCCCATCAACCTGACCCCCGACGGAAGTGCTTGTGTGGATGGTTCGCTAATTGATTTCGACCCCTCGGTATTTATCGAGCCTATCACCAACAAAAAAGACAAAGACTACAAAAAAGGATTCCGCGCATACGTTTTTTATGGTTTTCAACATTCAACTGCTTGTGAGTTAGACCAAAACACAATGTATTCGCAGCGTCCCGGCACTTCGCTTATCGACCCGTTTATACCCGCAAGCACCCGCGATGGTAAACTCTTAGACAAACCCGGTTCGGAATACAAAGCACTTTACAAAGGTCAGAACCCATTGGATTTCAATTTCTTTGAAGCATCGTCGATACGTCAAGTGGGCAACAAATATGTGATGGTGTTTTCGGGATACAGCGGCACAGAATACGGTTTGGGGGCAACTAATTCGGCTCTACGCTATGCTTACGGCGATTCTCCGTTAGGTCCTTGGCGTTCGGGCGGAGTTTTGGTAGATTCGCGCGGAATTGTGCTCAACGAAGACGGCTCTGCTCTCACCGAAACCAACGCTGCACACAACACTCACGGCTCTATTCAAGAAATCAACGGTCAGTGGTATGTATTTTACCATCGTCCTCCGCGCGGTTTTGGATATGCCCGTCAGCCTATGGTGGCTCCTGTAAAAATCACTTGGGACAAAAAATCTGTTGCCGAAGGTGGCACTGTAAAAATCACCGCTTACGACCCGTATGCGCCTAATAATGAGTGGACTGCAAAGGCTACAAACGGCAAAGAGTACACCGGCGCAGAGGTTACAAGCGAAGGTTTTCAGATTTTTGGACTTCCACCTTATAAATATTACTCTGCCGGACTTGCCTGCTATATGAGCAACAACAATTGGATGCAAGATAATCACGATGTTTGGAACAATTCGATGGACCTTGTGGGCATCACCAACAAAGGCGTTGTAGGTTTCAAATATTTTGGCTTTGGAGGATTAACATCTGATACCAAGGGAGTTAAAGCATTTGCCGGAATCAAAAAAGGTGACGGAGCAACGCTCAATATCAACCTTTCGTCGCAAGGTCACGGAGCATTCAAAATCCACATTATGCTCGACGGTCCATACGCCAACTCCACTTGGAAAGGCAAAGAAATCGGTGTAATAGAAGTGCCCGCTGACGCTTCAAAATCGCCCAAAGTATATTCTATAAAAGTTCCTCAGGTAGAAGGACTTACTGGCAAACACGCAATCTATCTTGTAGCCGAAGGACCCGATTTGGAAGAACCCAAACCCCGCAATCCGTGGGAACGCCGTCAATCAAACAAACCATACGGACTCTTTGACCTTCACGGCATTGGCTTTACCAAAGGCAACGAAACCATTGACATTCCGCAAGTTCCGCAAATCACCATCACCGCCGATGGCAATGCGCTCACAATTCCCTCACAACCGATTTTCTTTACCAATTTCAACGGTTACTACGAATGTAATCATTATCAGGTTTACGGTCCAATCACCGACAAATCAACCCTCAAAGTAGATTCCGACATCAAATCTGGAATAAAAATCTCAATCAGCAAAATCACCGACGGTCGCGCCACCATCCGCGCCGAATACAACGGCAAAGAAAAGGTATTTTTGATTAACTAATACATTGTAAAATTTTAATATTCACCGGGTTAATGAGAAGGATTAATCCGGTGAAGTTTTTTTTAGATTAGAAAACTTATTAATATAATGAATACCTTTGAAATCAATAAAATCCATTTCGTAAAACGATATTTTTTAACCCTATTTTCTGGGCAAACTTTTGGGGTTATAATTATGTTCTTTTTTTGGTATTGTATACTCCCTCCTGAGTTATTATTTTTTTTATTAGTGTTTTCTCCTGTTTTTTTGGGGGATATTTTGTGGTCTTTATGGATATCTTATAAATATTTATATAAAATTGAGATTTGTGATAACGAGATTATATTCTATTTGCAAGTATTTAATAAAATACAAATTCATAAAAGAGATATTTCTAATACAAGAGTGTATTTTTATGTGGGTAACCCAAAGATGCGTTCAAGTATGTCGTTTGGAGGTAAGGTTAAAGGATATTTTTATAAAGAATCTTTGGGTCAATGGTTTGTTTGTGAGTGGGGTAAAAAATATAAAGATTTCGCTAAGTTTTTAACCACAAATGGTGTTTGGTATAAAGAAATGGGATTTTTAAGATAGCCAGCGGAGTCCATTAGTGTAGTTGTCACAAAAAAGAACTCCCTATTTTTTTGATTTTTTCTGAATAATACATAAATTTGCGGAAAATAAAAAACGACACATTATGGCACAACTGATAGCAAATCCTATATACGACTCGGCTTTCAAATATATGATGCAAAACGAGCGGGCTGCAACTGTCTTGCTTGAAAACCTTCTCGACAAGGAGATTCTCAAACTCGACATCCTTACCAACGACACCCCCATCATTGAGGAGAAAAGCGGCGTAAGGATTCTGCGTCTTGATTTTTCTGCCAAAGTAAAAGATAAAACCACTGGCGAAACCGAACTTGTTACCATCGAACTCCAAAAATCGTATCTCGACACCGAGATAATGCGTTTTCGCACATATCTTGGACAGCAATATTCTGACGCCAATAAAACCGACACCGAAATGGTGGACACGTGGCGCAAAAACAAGAAAACCGGTCAGGTGGAACGTGTGACAGTAGAAAAACATATCCCACTGCATATTGTAGCCATATACATACTTGGACACACATTCCAAGAAATCGACATACCCAAACCGGTGATTTACAACTATCCCGACCCACGCGGCATTGAGAAAGAGCCTGTGCCAGACATCTTAAAAACTCGCTTTTTTAGAGGCATAACGCACGATACCATCATTGTTCAGATACCATATCTAAAACGCAATGCCAAAACCAAACTTGAACAGATGTTGGAAATCTTCTGTCAGGATTATGTTTCTGCCAACACAGAGCAACTTCTTGAAATAGATGATTTTGACAACCGTTCGGAAGAGTTCAGAGATTTGGCTCGCCCGCTTGTCTACGCCGTATCCGACCCACAAGTCCGCAAGGTAATGACCGTAGAAGACGAGATGTCCATCCATTTTCAAAACGTCAAATATGTAACAGACGAAAACGAGGCGCTCCACACGATGATAGAAGAAAATCGTAAACAGTTGCAAGAGAAGGATAGCCAGTTGCAAGAGCAACAGAGCCAGTTGCAAGAGAAAGATAGCCAGTTGCAAGAGAAAGATAGCCAATTGACATTATCAATAAAAATGCTCTCTGAGTTGGGTGCTTCACCAGAACAAATCGCCGAAAAACTTAAAATATCTGTTGCAATTGTAAAACGGTGGCTTCATTAGTAAATATCCCTAATAATCTCCATATTTACGCAAAAAACAACCATTATGACTCAGTTTTTAGATTACGGAAAATGCGATTTTAAAAGCACAATATTAATAATTGCAACCATTTCATTATTAGCAACATCCTGTCACAAGTCGGACAATGACGACTTGGTGGTAGACAATTTTTCGCGCAATGGTGCAAACTTTTATTACGCCGCCATTCCCGATAAATACAACTCAGGGTGCGACGAGGCTACAAGTTTTAACCGTTTGTCAGAAAGCGGATTGGCTGGCGAACTATTTATTAATGTGGGCAACGATGATAAAAAGGGAAAGTCTTACACAATTACCTCATATTCAAGCAATCTCACCGATTTGCCAAAAGAGGTTACCGTGCGCGACTATGATTTTTCGGATGCTGATATGAATGTGGTTCGTCCCGAAAGATATGAAAAAAATATCAAAATAAACTTTGTAAACTGCAAATTCAAAGGCTTTTATAATGGAGGACCATACAACGACAACAAACTATCGTTCACTTTTGATTATTGCACTTTTGCCGGCGGAGTTAAAGAGATAAATATCGCCCTAAATCACTGCAAGATAGGCGGTTTTATCGGCGATGCTATGAATCCGTTGAAAAATTTCACCTGCCTCAATACCTACGTCAGCGACCTTCTTCCCGAAGCCAACGTTACGGGTACGCATATCGATGGTGCGCAAACATACGGCAGAGAGGGCGTTGAGGGCGGTAATATCAAGTTCGATAATGTCAGGTTTGAGTTTCCATCATTCCATTTCGACGGCTACAAAGATGAATGTAACGCCTGCATAATGTTTCAGTTAGAGTTTGGCGATGCTAACAATTGCTCGTACACTAACTTATATTGCAACGGCGGCGGCAAATGGTATCCTCTCTACTTGACCAACGGCAAAGGTGGCACTTCTTTTTCGCAAAAAAATCTTGTGATGAAAAACGTTAAAGTTTCCGACAATTTTGGAACAATTTTCTATCCCACAACTTACGACCAAAACGCTAAGGTAGAGAATGTTGACCATTTTTCCGACCTTTATATTTCATCGGTTTTTGCAGCAGATGGCAAGTTGCACATTATTTGTTCCAACGATTCGCATTTAGATAAAACTCTGATTATCAAAACAGAATCAAAAGAATACACCTTTGAAATACCCCACTGCCCCAGCAATTTTGCCCTCAATGGCGAAATCGACGGCAAGGTAAATTCCAATGAATCTCTCACCGACAAAAACGGCAAAAAATACACCGAATACCGTTTTACAGATATGCCATTTGATATTGATTGTCAAATAGATATAACATCAGGAAACATAATGTGTTTTGATGGAGAAAAAATGATATTGGAATTAAAGGTGGGAGAATAAATATCTGATCCAAATTGGAAAGTATAAATAAATAGTCAGATTATAAACTACATGGGTAGAATACATCCTACAAATTATTCAAAATAAACTCTGTCATCTTGGTATACAAATGCAATCTGGTGTTGCCGCCGTAGATGCTGTGGTTGCGGTTGGTGTATTGCATATAGTCAAACTGTTTGTTGGCTTGCACAAGGGCTTCGGCAAACATCATTGAGTTTTGGGGGTGTACGTTGTCGTCGGCTGAACCGAATATTAGCAAAAATTTGCCTTCAAGTTGGTGGGCATACGATATGGGCGAGTTTGTGAGGTAGCCTTCGTGGTTGTCGGCGGGTAATCCCATATAACGTTCGGTGTAGATGTTGTCGTAATATTCCCAATTGGTAACGGGAGCGACAGCAATGCCGAGAGCGTATTTGCCTGGAGTTCGTGTCATTGCGTTGGCTACCATAAATCCGCCGTAACTCCATCCCCAAATGCCGAGCCTTTTGCCGTCGATATACGATTGCGAACCAAGGTAATCGGCAAAATCGGAAAGGTCTTCGGTTTCAAGTGCGCCAAGTTTTCCGTAGGTGCATTTTCTAAAATCCGAACCTTTGCGTCCTGTGCCGCGTGTGTCGGTGGCTGCCACAATGTAGCCTTTTTGAGCCAAAAGTTGATGCCATCCAAATTCCCATTCGTCGTTTACAAAATTGTAGTTAGGACCATTGTAGCCCACCACAAGCACGGGGTAACGCTTGGTGGAGTCAAAGTCTGCGGGCTTGATTATATATGCCGAAAGTTGGTTGCCGTGGCTGTTTTTCCAAAAGAAGATTTCGCAGTTTGTTCCGCCGTATGATTCTGCGGCTTTTTTTACATTTTCGTTAGTTTCTAATGTTTTAATCACCTTGCCGTCGCTCGTGTTTACGGTAATAATGGCAGGTGTTGACGCGTTGGAATATGTGTTTACGTAGTATTTGAAATTCGACGAAAACACAGCCTCGTTGGTGCCATCGTTTTGCGATAGGCATTTGGTCTTTTTGCCAGCAAGGTCGGTGCAGTAGAGCGCAGTTTGCGTAGGATTTTTGCCCACACCTATATAATATACCTTCTTGTTTTTTTCGTCCACGCCGCACAATTTTGTGAGTTCTTTTTCGCCCGAAGTAATGGCGTTGATAAGTTTTCCGTCCATTCCGTAACGGTAAATGTGCCGGTATCCGCTCTGCTCAGATTCCACGAGAAAAGATTTATTGTCGTTGAGAAAAACAAAACTTTGAGGTACGGTTTCTTCGATGTAATACTTGTTGCTCTGAGTGTAGATGGTTTTGGTAGATTCGTCTTTGGTATTGTAGGCGATGAGGTCGAGGCGGTTTTGCTTGCGGTTCATCTTTACAATGGCGAGAGTTTCGGGATTGTTGGTCCATTGAATTTTGGGGACGTAGATGTCGGCGTTGTTACCAAGGTTTACGTTTGAGGTTCTACTTGTTTCAAAATCAAAAATATGCACCGAAACTTTTGAATTATTTTCACCTACTTTTGGATACTTGTACGAATAGTTGATAGGGTAGAGCGATTCGGGGTCATAATTGCTCGAGAGTTGGTTGTAATATTGCAAAACGTACTCTTTTACATCTGTTTCGTTGAATTTGATATAAGCGATTTTTTTGCTGTCGGGCGAAAATTCAAAAGCGCGGTTAAACGAAAACTCTTCTTCGTAAACCCAATCGGGAATGCCGTTGAGAATGCTGTTAATTTTGCCATCGGTGGTTACAGAAGAAATTTCTCCGCTTTCTAAGTCTTTCATCATTATATTGTTGTCTACCACAAAAGCCACTTTTTTGCCATCGGGCGAAAATGTAGCCTGCTGTTGCCAAGCACTTTCTATTAACGCTTCGCTTTGTTTGGTTTTTAAATCGTAAACATAATATATTGTGTTAAACGAATTGCGGTGAATAGGTTGGTAGATGCTGTAATACAGTATTTTATCTTCGGTGGGCGACATTTCAAAACCGTAATAATAGCCTTTAATTATAGTTTCGGTTATTTCGCCAGTGGCAAACGAGCATTTAACAATGTTGCCATCTTTGAGTGCCACGTACGATTCTCCGTCGCTCAAAGGGGTAATATCGTTGAATGTTTCGGAATAAAAGCGGTATGCACCTCTTGTAACATCGCTTACTGTGAGGATTTCCTGCGCAAAAACAGGGTAGGAGGCAGCAATTAGTAACGAAAGTAATAGTTTTTTCATAAGCTTTTTTCTTAATTTATCTTTTTGCAAAGATAGTGTTTTTTTGAGTTGGAGTGTTAAAATTGTTGTTTCATAATTGGTGTATGTTTTACAGATTTAGTGTCGTTTTTGATACATTGACTGTTGAATTTGTTATATCATTTTTTGTAATTAGTTTGTTATTAGATATTTATGGTAATGTTTCAAATCGCCGATTAGTTATGACTAAAAGTCTAAAATAATGTTAAAAAGTTTAAATCATTTGTTTCAAAATGGTATAGTCAACGTTGCCTTAATTTTAAATTTTTGTTAACGAAATAAGGAACGAAAAAGAAGGCTCGAAAGGGCAGAAGTTTCACACCTTATTTAATAGTGCTTTATTTACAGATTTTAACTTACAGTATTTCAACAATTAAACTTAAATTTATTTATGAAGGCAAATCTGAAATTTTTATGGGCGATGCTGATAATGCTGCCCTTGATGTTTGTCTCGGTGGCGGCAGTGGCACAAACCACGGCCTCGGGTACGGTAACATCGTCGAACGGTGAACCTCTTATAGGTGTAACCGTTTTAGAACAAGGTACTACCAACGGAACTATCACCGACCTTGATGGTAAGTTTTCGTTGCAAGTACAGAGCGGTGCAACGCTCGAATTCTCTTTTATGGGTTACGAACGTCAGTCGCAACCCGCTTCTTCTAACATGAATATCGTTTTGGAAGAAGACACCAAGGCTCTCGAAGAGGTTGTTGTCGTAGGTTACGGCACACAGCGCAAAGAGGCTGTTACTGGATCGGTCTCTTCTATGAAAGGAGACGAAATGCGTGCCGTTGCTGGTTCTAACATTACACAGAGCTTGCAAGGTCGTGTTGCCGGAGTAGAAATGAGCCAAGTATCTTCAAAACCTGGTGAAACGATGCAGATTCGTATCCGTGGTACTCGCTCGCTCAACGCAAGCAACGACCCTTTGATCGTACTCGACGGTATTCCTTTTGCAGGCAACCTCAGCGACATCAATCCTTCTGACATCAAGTCGTTGGATATCTTGAAAGATGCTTCTGCAACAGCAATCTACGGTTCACGTGGTGCCAACGGCGTTATCATTATTACCACAAACCGTGGTGCCGAAGGTCAGAAGGCTAAATTCTCTTACAATGGATATTATGGTGTTAAGACACTTTTCTCTGAATTCCCGATGATGGACGGTGCAAAATTCTCAAAACTCCGCGCCGATGGACAAGTTAAGAAAAACTCTGACGACGAGGCTGATGGACAGAATGTTGATTGGCAGGATAGATACTTTGAAACTGGTATGGTAACAAGCCACGATATTGGTATTACTGGCGGCACTCAACACGGAAATTACTCTTTTGGCGCTGGTTATTATCACGAAGAGGCAGTTGTTCCTGGTCAGGATTTCTCTCGTTTCTCGCTCCGTGGTTCGGTTGACCAAAAAATTGGTAATTATTTCAAAGTTGGCTTCAGCTCCAACAATAACTATTCTATCACCAACGACAACAACCGTATTTTCAATGTTCTTTCTAACTCGCCTATTGCAGTTATCTACAACGAAGATGGCTCTGAAAAACAATGGATTAAAAACTGCGACGGTAACGAAGGTTATGTAGTTTCTGCTGACAAAATCAACAACCTTGGCGACAAATATGCAAATCAACGCAAGGTTTATGGCTCTTATAACACTTTATATGGTGAGGCAGAACTTCCTTATGTTAAAGGTTTGAAATATAGAATAAACGTTGGTCTCAACCTCCGTTATCAGAATAATGGTAACTACACTGCAGCCAAACTTTTTGGTTCTACTGATAATTCAAGTGCTTCAATTACCAATGCTCTTACAACTAACTGGGCTGTTGAAAACCTTATTACTTACGATAAGATTTTTGCAGAAAAACACTCTATCAATTTCGTAGCTATGTACTCTGCTGAGGCAAGCTTATACAATTCATCGAATGTAAGTGCTCAAGGTTTGCAATCAGACCATTTCCAATATTGGAACTTAGGTCGTACCGATAGTCCTCTAACTGTAAACCCAGATTATCAAGGTTATCAAAAAACAGGTTTGATTTCTTATATGGCTCGTTTGATGTATTCTTACGACAGCAAATATATGCTCAGCGTTGCTCTTCGTAGCGATGGTTCTTCTCGTCTTGCTGAGGGTCACAAATGGCACACTTATCCGGCTGTTTCGCTCGGTTGGAATGTTAAAAACGAGGAATTTATGAGCGGTGTTACTTGGCTCGATCAATTAAAAATCCGTGTTGGTTACGGCGAAACTTCTAACCAAGCCGTTGACCCTTACAAAACACTTGGTCGTCTTGGAACCAATCCTTACAACTATGGCAGCGAAAAGGCAACTGGTCTTCATTTTGCCGAAGCTCCTAATGAGGAACTCGGCTGGGAATATTCTTCTACATGGAACGTAGGTCTCGACCTCGCTTTCTTCCGCAACCGCTTGAATGTTACTGCAGAATACTATTACATGAAGACCAAAGATGTATTGCTCGCTATCGGATTGCCAAGCACTTCGGGTATATCAAACGTCATGTCTAACATCGGCGAAACAGAGAACAAAGGTTTTGAGATGAGCATCGACGGTACTATCATCGACAACAAGAATGGTTGGACTTGGACAGCTGGTGCTAACTTCTACATCAACCGCAATAAACTTGTGAAACTCGCTTCTGGTCAGACCGAAGACCGTGGTAACTCTTGGTTTGTTGGCAAACCTATCGACTGTATCTATGACTTCAAATACGAAGGTATCTGGCAGGAGAACGAAACTGATCTTCTCAAAGTGCTCGAACCCGCAGGTGCTCCTGGTATGATCAAAGTGGCTTACACTGGCGAATACGGTGCAGACGGAATGCCCGTTAGAGCAATCAACGATGACGACAAAGTTCCTCAGAGCATGGAGTGCGATCTCCAAGGTGGTTTCAACACAACTGTTGCTTGGAAAAATATCGACCTTAATGTTGTAGGTTCTTTTAAAGTTGGTGGTTTGCTTATCAGCACTCTCTACGGTACATCTGGTTATTTGAACCTTCTTACTACTAAAAACAACAATGTGGATGTAGATTATTGGACACCCGAAAATACAGGTGCGCGTTATCCTGCTCCAGGTGGTATCCGTAGCGGTGACGGTCCTAAATATGGTTCTACACTCGGATATTTCGATGCTTCTTACTTGAAAATTCGCACCATTACTCTCGGTTATAATTTCGACCAACTGTCTGTTTTCAGAAATACCAATATTTCTAAATTAAGACTTTACTTCTCGGTTGTTAATCCTTTTGTAATGTTCTCGCCCTATAAAGACGAATCTGGAATGGATCCTGAAACCAACTCATACGGTAATGAGAATGCAGCATCGGCTCAGTATCAGAAACGTCTCTTGACTATTGGTACCAACACACCGTCTACAAGAACTTATATGTTCGGTCTTAATTTCACATTCTAAATCACTTACTTTATAAATTAGAAACAATGAATACAAAATTAAAATATATAGCATTGGCGGCCGCCGCTATTACCTCAGTGGGTGGCTTCACCGGCTGTGAAGATGTTCTTGACGAACAACCTCGCACTATTTTTGAGCCGAGTTCTTTTGGTACAGAACAAGGCATACAAGGCGGTCTTACCGGTTTTTATCAAAACCTCCGCAACCTATATGGCAATATGTACTTTTACAATTCGCTTGAAACAGGAACCGACGAGTATACCTACGGTGAAAGTGCCGACGGCAACTTCAAGGATGCAGACCTTTCGGGCGCAGGTACTTTGACTCCTTCGTCGTGCCGTAGCGATGCTTTGTGGGGCAACGCTTTTACCGCTATCAACTCTGCCAACTTGCTTATCAAAAGTGGAGAGGAAAGTGGTGTGGCAGCATCGATGATTGCAGAGGCTTATTTTTTCAGAGCTTTCAATTATTTCTGCCTCGTTCAAACTTTTGGCGGAGTGCCTCTTGATCTCGGTAGCGGAAAACTCGAACCTAACATCGCGGCTTCTCGTACAAGTGTGCGCAATACTGTTCCCGAGGTTTATCAGGTTATTTTTCAAGACCTCAATAAGGCTGTGTCAGACCTTCCTGAAAAATCGAGAAAAACCGGTACCGTTACCAAGACAGTGGCAAGATTCTTTCTTGCTAAGGCTTACTTAACATTCGGCTGGTGGCTCGAAAACCCCAACAACATTCCCACATACCCCGATTGTAACCGCGCCGACCTCGACGGCCACGATGCCGCATGGTATTACAACGAGGCTTACACTGTGGCAAAAACTGCTATCGACAATCCTGGCTCTTACGGTCTTATGGATACATATTACGATGTTAACCTTGGTGCTAACGACCGTAATAAGGAGTGCCTTCTCTATGCCGACCATACCGAAGAAGACGAATACTACAACGGTGGTGCTTTCGGCTACGCCAACGGAAGTGCCACTGATCAGGTATCAGTTTGGGCTGTAACATGGAACTATTGCAACATTCACTGCGCCGACGATTTTGCACCCTGCGTTCGTGCTGAAGTTCAGTGGGGTGGACGTCCTTGGACACGTATGGCTCCTTCTCATGAGGTATTCCACGTGTTTACCGATAAGGACAAAGATTCTCGCTACGACGGTACTTTTGTAACTGTTTATCGTGGCAACTGGGATAAGGCAGGTCAGAAACCTGATGCTCACAAAAATGCTAACGGTATGGATGTTAAACCTGGAGAACCTGTCCTCACTTTTGTATCGGAACAACTCAGCGGAACTGTTACATATCCTACCGAAAAGAAAGGTAAAAACAATGTATGTGCAGGTGAAACCGAAGGTCGTGCCGACTGGGTTGTTGAGCCCGACCATGTTAGCCGCAACACCTATCCCGGACTTTGGAAACTCGGTTCTTACAACAGCAAGGTGGGTGACGGTATTGGTCAGCCCAACGGTTCGCTTCGTCGTCCGTTTGTAATTGCCAAATTCTCCGAACTTTACCTTATTGCTGCAGAAGCCGCTGTTAAGGCAGGTAAAAACACCGAAGCTCGCGATATGATCAATGTTCTTCGTGCTCGTGCAGGCAAATGGCGTTTTAGCAATGCTGAAAACCAGATTGTTTCTGCCGACTATTCTGACGAACTTGTAGCTGCAACTCCCGCAACTATCGACATCAACTACATTCTCGATGAGCGTATGCGCGAACTCGATGGCGAGGGTATCCGCTGGTACGACCTCGTACGTACTCAGACTTGGGCTGAGCGTGCCGGTTCTTACACTATCTGCGTTAAGAACAGCAAGGAAGCATGGATAGAAAAACAGACTTTTACTCGTGATATCAAGCCTTTCAACTATCTCCGTCCTATTCCCGTTGGTCAGTTGAATGCAATGGAAATCACAGATGCCGAGCGTGCTGCTTATCAAAACCCTGGATACAACTAGAATTTGTTTTCCCCTCTTAATACTTAAATAGGTTAATAAAAAGACTTCTTTCCCCGGCGCAGTGATTGCGTCGGGGATTTGTTTTTTTTAGATGTCTTCTAATCCGAGTATCAGAAAATCTTTGCGCATTTTGCGGTATTTTGGTGGCAGACTTTCTGATTTCTGTTTCAACAGCATAATATTGGCGCGTTGCGGGTCGCGCTTTATTTCGGCTATTAGGCATTTTTTGTCTAATTCGTTTACTGCAACAAGGTCTATTTCGTTTTCGCCTTTTTTTGTCCAAAAATTTGTAACGATGTTATAAGCTCCGCTTTCAAGGTATTTTTGACGGAAAAGCCGTTCTAACATTTGACCTGAGTATGTGTTGTAGTCTTGTTTTAGTTTTTGAATCAAAAAGTCGAAATTGTTGATTTCTACTGCACTGCGGTAGCGGTATACAAATCTGAACCAAAAATTTAAAAAGTTGTCGGCAAGCGAATATTTCACGTTTTTTGAGTTGGTGTCGAATCCGAGCGGACGCATTTTTGCTATTATGTTGTAATTGTTTTCGAGTTTGTCGAGATAGCCTCCACATTCAAAATCTACGTATTTGTTGATTTGAGCGCGAGTGGTGTTGCCGTTAGCAATGGCTTCGAGAACCGAAAAATATTTACCGTAATCTTTTGAAAATTGCGTGGATCGAGGATAGTTCTTCTATCCTCCTGAGATTTTCGGTTTCTAATTCTCTATCGTAAAACTTCATATTATCAATATTTTACTAATTGGCACGGCTGTTACTGTAACCACTGTGCCAATTTTTATTAGTTGCAAATATAGATATTTTTAAAACACAAATGATTTGCAAATCAATTTTTTTTACATCCTCACCATTTTTTCAAATTCCTCTTGATTTTCCGAAGCTGAATATTTTGCTACAAATTCGGTGGGAGAGATGCCGTAGTATTCTTTGAAATGGCTCGAAAAATAACTGTGGCTCGAAAATCCAAGTTTGAACGCTACGTCGGCTACGTTGAGTTTGTTGCGTACCAAAAGTATCGCTGCCTGACGCATTTTGATTGATTTGATGAGGTTTACGGGCGTGATGTCGAGCAGTTCTTTCAACTTGCGGTTGAGGTGTACGCGGCTGATGCCTACTTTTGCGCTGAGTTCGTTTACACCGAAATTTGTGTTTTCTAAGTTTTTGTTGATGGTGTCCACTACCTTTTTTAGCAATATCTGGTCGGGACTTTCGGCTTCGATTACTGTTTGTGCCGAATGTATGTCGGCTGCCATTCGTGCCGCCATTTTTTCGCGGGTGGTGATGGCGTTGGTAATCGAACTTTTTAGCATATTGATACTTACGGGCTTGGTAAGGTAATGGTCTACACCAATTTCCACGCAGGTTTGGCGACTTTCTTCGTCGGCTTTGGAGGTGAGCACAATAATTGGTAATAGACTTGTCTGCGGGTTTTGACGGATTTTTTTGCAGAGGTCGTAGCCGTTGAGTCCGGGCATTACAAGGTCGGTGATTATGGCATCGGGTTTTTCGGCAATTATCTGGTTGATAGCTTGTTCGGGATGGTTGCATACCACGGGGTTAAACTTGTCGCTTAATGCCATTGATATATAGCCTGTCCATTCCGAATCGTCGTCGATAAAGAGTATCTTTTTGAGTTTTTTGTTGGTAGTGGTGTCGGCGGGTGTGTCTTGCGCAATATCTACAAATAAATCGTGCTTGGGAGTTTTAACTTCCTCGTTTTCAGTTTGTTCGTTGATGGTGTAGAATGGCAGCGTAATGGCAAACTCTACGCCTTGTTCTGTGTTGTACGCTTTAATAAAACCTTTGTGTGCGTCGATAATCATTTTGGCAATGTGCAGACCTATGCCCGAACCCTCGTGACTGCTGTTGTCGGATGTCTGGTAAAATCGCTCAAATATTTTTTCGCACTCTTCGGGCGGAATGTGGCTGCCGGAGTTTTCTATTTTGATAGATACAAATGGTTCTTCGGTTTTTTCAATATTAATATTGACAAATCCACCGTCGGGAGTAAATTTAAACGCATTCGACAGGATATTAAACACAGCCTTATCGAGATTGTATGGGTCGAAGGCAAATTTTATGTCAAAGTTGTTGGTGTTGAGGTTGATATTGATATTACGCATTAGCGACAATTGGTCAAACGATTTTACAATATCGCTGATAAAATCCACAATGTCGGCGTTTTGTAGTTTTAGCACAAATTTGTTGTTGTCGATTTTGCGGATGTCCATAATTCGGTTTAATTGCGAAGTTACGCGCTGCACATTTCGCCGCATAAGTTGCAGTATAGCCGATTTCTTTTTGTCGTTTTCGGTTTCGATAAGCGAGTTGAGAGGTGTTTCTACCAGCGAAAGCGGTGTGCGAATCTCGTGCGAAAGGTTGGTAAACATTTGCAGGCGCATCTCTTTTTTCTGGTTTTCTTCGCGTTGTATTTTAAGGGTATGTTTGTTTTGCGCTAATGCTTTTATTATCAGTAGTATAATGATACCCACCACTGCGTATGCCAAATATGCCCACCAAGTGTTGTACCACGGCGGAAGCACCGTTACGGCTATGCTTTTGGATACGCTCTGGGTTTCGTTGTTTTCGATAAAGGCTTTGATTTCAAGGGTGTAATCGCCTTCGGGAATGTTGGTAAACGACAGTATCCGTGCCAATTGCCTCACGCGGTACCAAGTGTCGTCGAATCCTTTAAGCCGGTATAGGAATTTTATGCGGTGCTGGTTGGCATATTCGTTGATGCCAAATTGTAGTGTAAACTTGTTTTGGCTGTGTTTCATAGTCATGCGGCTTGCAAGGTTGATGGGTGCGTCGATAATGCCCTGCGAATTGCCGAATGTGATGTTTTCGCCTGCCACCGAAAGAGAGTTGAAGTATATTTCGGCGTTGAAAGCGATTTTTTGCAGTCCTTCGGCGGGGTGGAATATTATCATTCCGTTGTTAGTGCCGAGAAAAAGAGCGCCGTCGTTGCCTTTGTAGATTGCGTTGCTGCAAAATTCGTTGCTTGGCAGTCCGTCCATTGTGGTGAATGTTTCGTAGCCGCCTTCTTTTATGGAATAATGCACAAGGCGGTCGTCGGTGCTGTACCAGAGGTTTCCAAAATGGTCGGTGGCCATACTCAGGATTGTGCCTTTGTGAGCCTTTTCGATAATGCTTGTGAGGGTTTTGGTGTCGGGGTTGTAACGGCATAGCCAATCTTCGCCTCCGAGATAGATGTTTCCTTCGTTGTCGTCGGTGGCGCAGGCGCACACTTGGTCGGTGATGGTGATGGTGTCGTTTGTGGCGGTGTAAATTATTGTGCTGTTGATCATTACATACCCGCGTTTGCTTACGTATACGTGGTGCACCCATTGCGGCTGGCTGATGTTGTGTTGCGAGGTTATTTTGCCGTTTTTGAGCGTCAGCACGTGCGTGCCGTTGCCGAGAGTGCCAGCGTAGAGGGTGTTTGATGCGGTGTCGAATGTCAGGTGCGATATTTTTTGAAATTCGGGATTGGTAAAAAGGTTTTCGATTTTGCCGTCGGGCTTGCGCACCGAAAGACCTCCGTTGTAGGTGGCAATCCAAAGGTTTCCGTCGTTGTCGGCGGTCATAGCGTTGATAGAGTTGTTTGGCAATCCGTTTTCGGCAGTGCAGATTCGTGTTTTTTTTCCTCCCTGTTCAAGTTTGATAACGCCTCCGCCATCGGTGCCTGCGTATATTGTGCCGTTACGAGAGCCTACAATTGCTGTTACGGGTGCAAGGTTTGGACCAGAACCTTCGTTCATCGCAACGCTTAAAAATGTAAAGTACGCATTACCCCCCCCTATACTATGTTGTTGATTATTAATAATATAGTCGGCTGCCGATTTGGGTACAAACACTCCGCCTTTTTGGTATGCCGCCGCCCAAATGTTGCCTTGTCGGTCTTCAAAAATGTCGTGTATCTTGCAGTTGTGAAGGTCGATATTGTCGTTGCGCAGCGACGGTGTTATCACTTTTTGGGTGTTGTTGTCGTAGAGCATTAGTCCGTACTCTTCTGAGCCTATCCAAAATAGGTGGTCGGTGCCTTGCGCCCTCGGATGCATTATTACATTGATGACGCCTGTAATATCGGCTGTGGCTTTGGTGGGTGTAACAATGTTGTCTTTTTGGTTGTAACGCAGTATGCCTGAATGACTTGTGCCAATAAGTATATCACCTGTTGTGGGCACTTCGGTAACGCTTGTTACTGCACTTGGCAAAATACCGTCTTGAAAACGTAATGTGCTGCGTGTTAGCGTGTTGAGGTCTATATTTATAAAATTTCCTTCCGAGCTGAATGTCCAAAGATTGTTACGGCTGTCGATATACATTGCCCCGGGAAACTTGGTATCAATCAGTTGGTTGATAGTGTCGGTTAGCGGTTTTAGAGGTTCAAGTGTGTTGGGGTCTAACGCAGCAATGCCGTTACCCGAGCAAGTTACGAGTATTGCGCCGAGTTTTTGGCTCTTTACCACCGACGACACAAAGTAATTGTCTATAACAGTGTCGTTTATGTAAACAGGCAACATCTTAAAAGTGTCGGTCATACACTCGTTGAGCACAAGTCCCCGCGATGTGCCAAAAAGTATTCGTTCGCCGTCTAAAAACTCCATACATTTAACCCACGGCAGAGTAGGGGCGTTGGTATAGCGCAGAGGTTCGCGGCTGAATGTCATTCCGCCATATTTAATTGCTCCGCTTTTGCCTGTAAACCAGACATTTCCGTGCGGATCTTGAAAAATCCTATCAATAAGGCTTCCCGGCAATTGGTATTGGCTGTCGAAAAATCTCACTTGCTGTGCTTTGGAGGGCAATGCCGTTGTTAATAATATAAGGAGCAGGAGGTATACATTTCGCATTATAGTTTTAGTTTTTTATACAGAATTTACAGTTACAGTTTTCAAAATGCAATAATAAAAGGTTTTTGCTGTAATTGCAAAAATTATTAATAAAAAATTACACTATATCATCAGCAGAATTTTTGCCAATCCAAATCCAAAGTAAGTGCCTATGGCGTAACCAAATAGACCAACTGCTATGCCGGGACCTATTACTGCCTTGTTGTGCAATACGCTGCCCATTACCGGTGCAAAGGGCGGACTGCATATCAGCGAAATGCTTGTGGTGAGGGTGGTGTCGGTGTCTACTCGCATTATGGCGTTGAGCAGCACGTGGAATATCAGTGTGCCAAAGGTTACTATGGTGGTGAAAATAAATATGTTGGCATCTACTTCCGACAATACTTTGAGGCTAACTTGCGATGCCACTGCCACGCTGAATATTATGATAAAGAGCGTTCCAAGTTCAAATGTGCGTTTTATGGCGCGGACCTTTTTGTTGGTGGAGGCAATTATCGACAGCAGCGAAATTGAGAGTATAAACACCGATTGAAACGCCTCTTTGGGCACGAGTAAAGCAATTCCAGCGCCAATGGCAATGATAATAACCGTAAGCAAAAGCGCACGGAAAAGGTCTTTGAGGTTGCTGCGGGTAAATAGTCCGTAAAAAAGTTCGTGGTCGTGGTTTTCGATTTTGAGGTCTAATTGTTCTTGGTCTTTGTTGTCTTTAAAATCGGGTAGGATAGGGCGGAGGGCTTTTTTGCCGGCAATTATTACAAAAAATAGGTAAATTGCGCTTGACACGGTGCTGTAAGCCGAAACGAGAATGTAAGTGGCGTCGTCTACTCCGAGTGCAATTTTTAGCGATGCAAGATTGGCATTGCCGCCTGTGTATAGTCCTGTTAACATTCCGCCAATAGATGCGTAAGTGGTTGAATTGTCGCCTTTCCCGTAAATAAAATAGCCAATTGCCACTGCCAAAGCGCAGCCCAAAAGTCCCGCAATGGTAGATTTGATAAACGGTGGTGCAAGCCTTGTCCACGATTTTATATCTGCCGAAAACAGCAGCAGAGGTATTGCAAACGGTATTGCCACGGTTGCCACGGTGGTTTGCAGTTTGTGGGTTGCCTCGTCGTCGGGAATTATGCCTGTAAGTCCGAGAGCGCAACCAAAAATGTAGGCTATGATTATGCCTCCCACCTTGTTGAGCGCGGGACTTTTGTAAGTGAGCCACATTATCAGCAGCGGAAGTATGCAGATGAGGATAACTAACATCGTATTTTAACTTTTAAAAAAAAGTGCAATAATAAGACGATTTTTTTGAATTTTAAAGAGATTTTTTTTGATAAAACCTTCAAAATATTTGTTTTTTACAAAAAATACCATATATTTGTAAGCAAATAATAACTCTAAACATTCACAATATGGGATTATTCGACGACCTCAGAAAAGCCGCCAATTCGCTTATCAATGCGGCTGAAAATGCGGCTAAAAACACCCCTCAGGTGCAAGGCCCAAATGCTAACGAACTAAAAAATGCCGCTGACCAACTGCGCAATACTCTTGGCGGACTTGTAAACAACACACAGTCAGCCCCCAAGCCGCAACCCAAACCCGCGCAGCCTCCGCAACAGCCGCAGCCAAAACAACCCGAAGTTTACGACGGTGGCACGTTTTGGGATTACGAAGATAATATTCCTATCACAAAGAAACTCAGTGATATACTTGCCGAAAAATTCTCGCAATACGAGGTTCGTCGCGATGTTTCGCCCACCGAAATTGGCGGCACTGGCAAGTTTATGAATTATTCGTTTGGTATTTACCAAGGAGGCTCGCCAAAATTGTTTATAATGATAACTGGCAAAACCACTTTGAGTAACCGCCTTTACCGTTGGTCGAAAGAGCAGGCGCAGAAAGCCGGCGTTACGTTGATAAACTTTGTGGAGCATTTTCCCAACCGTCCCGAATATGTGTCGGAACGTCTTGCTAAGTATTTGTAAATAAAGAATTTGTCCTAATATTATAAAAAAAGAGAAAAACGCGGAGCAATCCGCACCTGCGGCGGACAAAGCGTGACACATTAAAATAGTTTTGCAGGTAACTGTGTAACGTTCAGTCTGGTATCATAAGCAATTGCTTATTTCAAAGCATTTTTTTCTCACCCCGCACATCCTCTGTACATCCCCGCACATCTAAGGATGTACGGGGTTTTTGAAATATCGTCTTACAGACGATTTGTAATTATTTATAATTATGAAGTGTAAAATATTATTTGCTTTTTTTATAGCCTTAATGCTCGGCACAGTATCGTGTAGAGATATGCTGATGGATCAGGCGGCGCAAAAAATCAACGCCAAATGCCCGTCGAAAAGTTTCAAGGGTTTTGTGCTCAATAGCGTTGTGTATCAAGATAATAACTTTGTCTTTGACGTCGCCTTAGAAGATGATGTTATCAAAGAGACCCTTGCTCAATATGGCATCAGCGAGAGTATGCTCTATTTCGCGCTTGATTTGCTGTCCGACCAATTTACTGCCAAGGGTTCGGTTAAAAACTTTGCCAAAACGCTTGTAGACCTCTCAGGACGCGATGAAAACTACAAAACGCTCATCGACCTCTGCGTTTCCGAAAAGGTTGGCGCAAAATTCAACCTTCAAATTGGCAACCGCCACAAGTCGCTACTGATAACAAGTGATGATATTTCCGATGTGGTAACTAATTGATAATCAAGATTGATTTTGAAACCGCAACCAAAAGTGGGTATTTTACCCCACTTTTGGTTATGGTTTTTAAAAAACTGCAACCAAAAGTGGTATGAATAGTTTACTAAATTCCCTCTCCGACCATTCTATTTGGCTCGAATTCCTAAAAATCCGAACCGAGGATGGGCATACCAAAAAAAAGGAACTTGCGCGGTTGAAGGCGTTTGTAGAGAATAAACTTTATGTTGATATTGCAAATAACATTAATTCAGGTAATTATGTGTTTGATTTTCCTGTAAAGACCGAAATCAACAAGAGCGGCTCCACCAAAAAACGCATTGTCTATCGTTTTGATAGTGAGGAAACTTTGGTGCTGAAACTATTGGCGCACCTTTTATATAAATACGACAATAAGTTGAGTCCCGCTTGCTATTCGTTTCGCAAACATCTTACCGCCAAAAATGCTTTTGATAAAATTACTTCAATTCCGCATCTTGCTGATAAATACGTGCTTAAAGTAGATATTCACAACTATTTTAATTCTATTCCTTCACAACGTCTTGTAGATGAAATCAAAAATGTGATTGACGACGACCAGCAGTTGTGTCAACTTCTTGTAAAACTTGTATTTGCCAATAAAGCATACTATTACAACGAAAACGGCGAGCGGCTTTTGATTACCGAAAACCGAGGTGCTATGGCGGGTGTGCCTGTGTCGGCTTTTTTTGCAAATATCTACTTAACCTCTATGGATGAGGCGTTTACAAAGATTGGTGTGCCATATTTCCGTTATTCTGACGATATAATTGTTTTTGCCGATAATGGGGATGATTTACAGCGTTATAAAAATTTGATTTTTAGTATTATAGGAGAAAAAGGGTTAACAATTAATCCCACAAAAGTGAAAATTTCTGCACCCGGCGAGGAGTGGGAATTTCTTGGTTTTTGTTATCGCAATGGCAATGTTGATTTGGCTTCGGCAACGTTGCACAAGATAAAATCAAAGATAAAGCGTAAGGCTAAGGCTTTGATGCGCAGCAAAATACGCAAGGACAGAAGTTTCGATGACGTGGCTGCCGACCTTATCGACCATTTTAACCGTAAATTCTACCGAGAGTTTTCGGACAATGATTTTACTTGGTGCCGATGGTTTTTCCCAGTTATCACCACCGCCGAAAGTCTTAAAGCAATCGACAACTATCTTGTTGAGTATGTGCGATTTTTGCGCAGTGGACGGCATACCAAAAAGAATTTCGTGGTTGATTACACCGAAATCAAAGAATTAGGATTCAAGAGCCTTGTAAATGCATATTATGGATAATTCAATGATGAAAAATGTTTTACAAAAGTTCAAACAGCCTGCCCACCATTTCGGCTTCGGTGGCGTCTTTTTTCAGTCCGTACAATCCCAAAACAATGACATCCAATTCGCGGTGAGCCTCGGCAAGGTCGGTGAACAATAGGTCGAGGTTTTCTCCGTAAAGTGTGGCAAGCGACGCACCCTGCGAGAGATATTTTTCGCGGACGTCGAGGATTTTTTGGGCGGCGGTTGGGATGCGGGCTGCCAGCCCGCTATTGGCGGACGAGCCGTCCACATTCCATTCAGGCCACGGAAAATTGTTATAGACAATATCCTTGCTGTAACGGTAATCAGATTTCAACCGTCCCGCCACAACGCGCATCCACGCATTATGAACTATCGAGGTGAGAATGCCAAATTCGTAGAGCGTGGCGTTGGGGATGATTTGGACGGCATTGGATGCGATTACGTCTTTGCTCATATATCCAATCGGAATATATTTGCGTTTCTCCGACGAATGACACGGAATCAACAAGAAATTAGAATCAGGCATATTTTCTATATGAAACCGAGTAGGTTTTTCTGCAAGTTTTCTTGTGCCCTCGCTTTTGCTTGCAAGCCGGAATTCTTTCACAGCCTTGATACGTTCCAAACATAACGGCATTTTTGCTAATTCCATTAAATCTGCATCGCCAAGCCAAAGGCAATAGCGTTTCCCATTATTGAGAAACTCTTCTGCGCCATAATAGGGGCGGAAATATTTTTTTGCATTTGGTTCAAGCGTTATGAAGTCGTGCATTTGTTCAGATGTAAACAAATAATGACCATTATCAATTGGCTTGCTTCCTATTCCAATTTCTGACACATTGCAAATAGGTTTGTTACGGCTTTCAACAAAAACATTTTTTCCATCAAGAAGATAGGCGTTTATATTTTTTGCTGTTTCGATTGTGCCGTCGGGGTTGTAGATGTGTTTGGTTGGTAGAGACGGTGTGCACACCGTCTCTACACCGGCAACCGAAAATCCGACAATCACACAATGCACGTGCGCCATTCCAACAGAATCGCTTTCCCAACGGAATGTGCGGTAGGCAAAATTAATTACCAATCCGTCTTCAAAAAGCGGTTTCCAAAGATTTGCCACCTGTTCGCCTTGACAAATGGAATTGGTGGATACAAAGGCGCAACGGATTTTGGGATTATGTTTTATATAATCAAAAGCCTTTTTGTACCAACACGTTACATAATCCATATTACCAACATTTTTCCAATCCTTGCCAAAAATGCTGATGACATCCTCTTTTTGATTTGCGTTCATAATCCTTGCACCAACAAACGGCGGATTACCAACGATATAATCCAAATCTGACGGATTGACATAATCTTCCCAATTGATGCGCAATGCGTTGACACAGTGGATTGTGGTGATGTCGTTGAGGGGCAATTCGGAAATGTTTTCGCCGAGGATTTGTTGCGTTTCGTGCAACATTTGGTTTTGAGCAATCCACAGGGCGGTCTTGGCGGTATCAACGGCAAATTCGTTGATTTCAAACCCGTGGAATTGCGATAATGATACCTTTATTGACGACGATAATCCCGCAGTATGCAATTCGTATAGAATTTTGTTTTCTAATCGGCGGAGTTCCATAAAACAGTATGTCAAGAAATTGCCCGAACCGCACGCCGGGTCGAGTATGCGGATTGAAGACAATTCGTCTTGAAGGCTCAGCAGAGCATCTCGTTTTGTGTTGAGGTCGGGAATTTTGGTTGCGTCGCTCAGTTGGGAGCGCAATCTGTCAAGAAACAACGGTGCAAGAGCCTTGTCGATATTGTCGGTGGTGGTGTAGTGCATACCGCCTTCGCGACGGTCTTTTGACGAAAGCGTACTCTCAAACATCGCCCCGAAAATTGCAGGGTTTATCGGGCTCCAATCAAATCCGAGCGAAAACCTTTGGGTGATATTGAAGGCAATGTTTTGTGACAACTTCGGCAACTTGACATTGGCGGCAAAAAGTCCGCCGTTGGTATATGGAAATTCATTAAGCCTCACGTCCTCGCTGTCGCGTTCCGATGGTGGCGTGTTCAGTGTCTGAAACAACAATTTCAAATGCAGTCGGAACTCGTCGCTGTTTTGAATGAAGGCTTTGAGATAATTGCCAAACATATCCTTACGGCTAAACACCAAAGCATCCTCGGCATAAAGGCAGAACACGAGTCTGACACAAAACACATTGATATTATGGAACAATTCGAGCGTCATCTCGTCCATGGAGTATTGGCGAAGGATGTCATTATAGAGTTCGCCGATTTGGAGCGCGGCGGCCTTGGAAACTGCGGTTTCGAGTGCCGTTACCGAAGATTCCTTGTCCAAAAGGAATTTAAGACGGTAATAGTTTTGTGAAACTCCGTTCTCGGTAAAAGGGATTATGTACGGCGGCTCCAACGGCTTGTTGCGGTCGTGGATTTCGATGGTGCGGAAGTTGGAGCATACGATGTAACGCGCCTTTTCGTTGAGCGGCAGCCAATTGTCGTAACGCTCAGCCTGTTGGAATGGCGTGAGCATATCGCCGCCCGACTGCGACTCGGGCTTGTCGAGGTCGATGTGGCTACTTTTCTGTTCTATCAATACTTTGGTATGCGGAATATAAGCGTCGATAAATTTGGTGCTGCCCGAGGCGGGGTCTTTCACTTGTTTTTCGTAAATGATGGTATTAGGCAAGTCGATTTGCGGGTCAAAACAGCGCAGAATCGAGTTCCAAAACTGTTGACATTGCCCCTTTTCGTATCCTTCCTTGTTGTTCCAAAATTTGGTTTGAACAATTAATTTCTGACGTATATCCTTATCTTCCATAGTGATGTGTTATTCTCCTGATTGTTTTTAAATGAGATTTTAAACTTATTTTTCAATCATATTTAGCAATTGTTCGTATAGTCTTTCGCTAATATGTCGTCCTGAATCTCTTAGAATTTCTATTGACTGTTTTATTTCTTCTTTTGTAATAATGGAATCTTGGTATGCTATGCCTAAAATACCAATAGTTCCCATAATTTTTATTCCCATACGGGTAGCCACTTCGCGACCACGCACTTCGTCCATCAGAAGTAAATCTGCTTTTCCGTTGTCAGAAAGGAAAATGGCTTCGCTTTCTCCCAAATCAAGCCCGGCAGAACGGCGTAGGAGCGTAACATATCCTTCGTCAATTTTATTTACAACATATATAAAAGGTGTTTTTTTTATAATTTCCGCCTCAGCAAGGTATTTGGGATTGTCAGTAAGTTCTGCAAAAACACCTTTGGGAATCTGTACAGAACCGAATAGTTGTTGGAGTAAATCTAAACGATTAATTTTCAACAATGATATCAAAGGCGTTGTATCGGAAATAACTATCATACCCTTTCTTTTTTTAATGATCGGAATGTGCTTATATCATTCATCACTTCGCTCAGGTCGATATCAAAATAAGGAAACCCCATATTATCGTACAAATCAATTAAATCCATTTTTTTGATACCTAAAATTTCGGCTGCTCGTCCGTGCGAGATTATTTTGTTGTGGATATAGGGATACAATAGTAAGGCGTTGCGTTTGAGTTGGTTATCGTTTTCAAACGTATAATTGTCGGAAAGGTAGGTTTCCATAGCCTTAGGTACGGTTATTTGAATTGTAGCATATTCCATAAAGCCTCCTTGTTATTTATCTGCAAATATAAACGAAATTTGTTAAAAATGCAAATTATTAGATAGCAAAAAAAGAGGCACGATTTATCGTGCCTCGTATATTCAAAAAAATCAGAGTCTGTTAGAATTCCACTTTGCCTGATTTGAGTTTTGTCCACGGGTCAACCTTGTCGGCTTTGTAGCGACCTGCGTCGAGTTTTGCCTTGCAAGCCTTGAATGCTGCAATGGTGCGGTCTACCTGTTCCAAAGTGTGTGCTGCGGTAGGAATTACACGGAACATTACTGTGCCTTTGGGAACAACAGGGTAAACAACTATCGAACAGAAAATGCCGTAGTTTTCGCGGAGGTCTAAAAGCATATTGGTAGCCTCGGCTGTTTGAGCCACGTCGGTAGCGTTGGGGTCGAGGTGCATATATACCGGAGTTACAGGCGATTGAGTCTTGCCTATATCGAAGCCCTCTTTTTTGAAACCGCTTTGGATTGCGTTAACAATTTTCCAAAGGTTTTCGCGGTATTTGGGGTTCTGCTCTATGAGGTCGAGACGTTTCAAGTGGCCAACAACCATAGGCATAGGCAATGATTTTGCGTAAATCTGCGAACGGAGGTTCATGCGGAGGAAGTCAACGATGTTTCTCGGACCAGAGATAAAACCGCCGATACCAGCCATAGCCTTAGCGAATGTGGCAAAATAGAGGTCTACTTTGTCTTGAACGCCAAAATGCTCGCCTGTGCCGCCGCCGTTGGGACCCATTGTGCCGAATCCGTGAGCGTCGTCGATAAGAAGGCGGAACTGATATTTTTCTTTCAAGTCGGTGATACCCTTCAAGTTGCCGAGGTCGCCTGCCATACCGAACACGCCTTCGGTGATAACGAGGATAGAACCGCCGGTTTCAGCCACTTTCTTGGTTGCAAGTTTAAGTTGCTTTTCGAGTTTTTCCATATCGTTGTGAGGGTATACGTAACTCATTTTTTCGCCGCCGCATTTTGCTTTGTGGAGGAAAATACCGTCCATAATGCAGGCGTGAGCCTCGTAGTCGTATACGATAACGTCGTTGCGGTCAACGATTGAGTCGATAATCGAAACCATAGCCTGATAGCCGAAGTTTACCACAAAGGCAGCCTCTTTTTTGGCGTGAGCGGCAAGACGGCGTTCCAACTCTTCGTGGAGCGTTGTCTGACCCGACATCATACGTGCGCCCATAGGAGCGGCAAGACCGTATTTTGCAGCACCCTCAGCGTCGGCTTTGCGTACTTCGGGGTCGTTGGCAAGACCAAGGTAGTTGTTGAGCGACCAGTTTAATACGGGTTTTACGCCGAAAGGTGTTCTAAAATTCATTTCAGGACCTATTTCACCTTCCAATTTCGGGAACATAAAATAGCCGTCGCCGCCCTGCTGATATTTGCCAAGGTCGGTAACTTTCTTTAATACTTTTTCGAATAAATCCATTTTATAATGTGTTTAAATATTATTGCATTATTATACGCTGCAAATTTAGAAATTTTTTTTGGAATGATGTAATGATAGGGTGAAAAAATTATAGTTCACGGAATGTGGGGAAAAATGGTTGATTCTAAAACCCCGGCCAATTATCTACTATTTTTACCTTAATGTCAGCCCAATTATCAACTATTTGCACTTTAAGGTCGGGCCAACTGTCTACTACTTGAAATTTGCCGCAACTGTCTGGCCAATTGTCTACGATTTTCACTTTTATGTCTGGCCAATTGTCTACGATTTGGATTTTTATGTCGGGCCAATTGTCAACAAATTGTATCTTGCCGTATAGATGGAACGTTTTGCCGTCTTTGGTGATGGTACATTCTTCTTTGTTGATGGTAATGTTGTCGTAAATGGTTTCGATACGGGTAATATCGTTGTTGTAAGCCGTTTGCCAATTGGTTTGACCGAATGTAGCCATTTGAACAAATAACATTAATGCTATGAGTATTATTTTTGTCATAATTATTTGATTTATAATGATTAAAAACCTTGATTGCTTTCCCCTACGAGTTTGGTGGTGAGGTCTTCACCTGTGGATACTATTTGAACGGTGTAGTCTTCGCCACTTTGCACTAATTTTATTTCGCCACAGCGACTGCAAACTTCGCCGGGATGAATTTTAATGTCGTAATGGTTGGCTGAAACTTTCACTTTTACATCGCCACCAGATGTTACAACTTTAACTTTGCCGTTTAGCGGAAATATGTTTCCGTTTTTGATGAGGGCGCAATTTTCTTTGTCGATAACGCTCTTGTTGTCAACTATTTGGTCTTGAGTGTGGTGGAATGGGGGATTGTTATTGTTGTTGTCTAAAGGTTCGTTGCTAATGGCGTAATATATTGATGGTGAATCTTTTATCTTTACCGTTGAACCCGGAAGAAATATTTCGCCTGAACCATCATTTTTTGTGTTCCAATATTTAAAAGTGTGTTTTAGAAAATTCTCTGCCTCGTTTTGGTCAATTTTTTTTGGCGAAAAAATAATTTGAGGATAAAATGTAAGAAGTCCGTCGTTGATTTCAATTTTTTCGGGAAGGGTTATTTCCTTGCCAATAGTATCGTAGGTGAGTTGAACGCCGTTGATGCAATATGTTTTTAAGTAAATAATGCCTAAATCATAAGTCTCGTTTTCAGGAATTTCTTGCTCTGAATTGTGACGGTTATGATTGTCCTTTTGCGGTCGATAATCGGTATTATCATCTGAATAACAACTTGTTATCAGCAACAAAAACAATATGGCACCAAAAGGTTTCATAGCGAAAAGTGTAATTGACGTTTATTTTTCCAAATGTACAATTATTTTTGTTAATCATTATCACTTTTTGGGTAAAAAAACAGCCGCAAGAAATTCGGTAGTTTAAACTACCGAATTATCTATTATGTATATTATGCTTATTTTCAATTGTTTATAATCTTTTCTAAGTCTTCGATAGGCGGAAGTAATTCTTTTAGTTTGTTGTCAATATCATTTGGTGTCGTGTAGGTAGCAACGCCCATTGGTTTTCGATAATCTTGCAAAACATATTCAACATATGCTTTATCTGCTTTTTTGCAAAGAATTATTCCTACAGATGGATTTTCTCCGGGTAGTTTTTCGTCATCGTCAAGAATGCGAAGGTATGCGGCAAGTTGTCCCAAATATGATGTTTTAAATTGTCCTTTTTTTAATTCTACTACTACAAGTGCTTTTAATTCGCGGTTAAAAAACAATAGATCGATCCAATGATCGTGACCTAATTTGTCGTAATGAACTTGATGTCCTTTGTAAGTAAAAGACTTGCCGAATGTTAGTATAAAGTTTTTGATGTTCATTACAATTTTGCTTTCTATTACCCTTTCGTCAATATCCATTGGATCTGCAATGTCAATGTCTTCTACGTTGATGTAATCCAACAAATATGAGTCTTTGAATGATTGTAAAGTACGAATGGCCAATGCTTTATCGGGAATTGTTTTGAAAAAGTTGTTTGGTAAAGATTCTCTATGTTCGTAAACATTAGCCTTTATCATTTGTTCTAATTCATCGGCTTTCAATCTATGTTGGTATGCCATTTTGACATAGTATTTCCGTTCTTCGTAGGTTTTGGCATACCGAAAAATGGCGACATGGTGAGTGAATGAAATGTTTAAAAAGTCGGTTATTGGAAAATCTTCATCGTTAGTAAGATGCAATTGTTTTATAGTATCTTCTTTATAATCAATTGATTGTAATTCGGTAGTTTGAACTACCGAAATTACTTCAATATCTTTCCACGTTTCATAAAATCGTCTCATTAATTTAATGTTTTCTTCTGAAAAACCTTTTAATCCGGGAAGTTCTGCTTTTAACATACGACTAATTTGTGTTATTGAGCCTGTTCCCCAATAACCTTCGCGAGAGTGTTCAGATACATATCGTCCTATGCCATAATACAGTGACAATTGTTCTTGGTTTACCATTTGTATCGCCCGTGATTGACTTTTGAGAATGGCATATTTAATGGCTTGTACTGCTGATAATAGTTCTGTGGAAAGATTGGTGTTCATTACGGTCTAATTGATTTATTTTTAAGATATTAATCAAAACTTCTGTTATTCTCTTTTTCTTGTGGTGTCATAACAAATTTCTTGTCATCGTTTTCTTCTTGTGGCGGGTTCTCGTTGTTCTTTTCACCCGCAAATTTTGCACGGGATTCTGCCCATCCTCTCAAACTTTTTATTTTCTTATCCATAGTTTTCGACAGAGGGACAATGCCTTTAATCGCATCCAACAAATGCTTTATCATTAGTTTTGGTTCGTTGGGATTTTCGGTGTAAGCGGCAAACATTGCTTCGTTGATACACTCTTCTATTTCGGCTCCATTGAACCCAAAGGTTTCAGAAGCCAATTTGTCGAGAGAATAATTGTCAGGGTTGTGTCCCTTTCGTTTCAGATGGATAGAAAAGATGCTTTTGCGTTCGTTTTTTGTTGGCAAATCGACAAAGAATATTTCGTCAAAACGTCCTTTACGCAATAGTTCGGGAGGTAGTTGCGCAATGTCGTTGGCGGTGGCGACAACAAAAACAGGTTTGGTTTTCTCTTGCATCCATGTAAGAATTGTGGAGAAAATCCTTGCCGAAGTGCCGCCGTCGGTGTCACCGCTACTTTGTATTCCCGACAATCCTTTTTCTATTTCGTCAATCCATAGTACACAAGGAGCAACTGCTTCGGCGGTCATAATAGCCCTCCTAATGTTTTCCTCGCTGCTACCAACCTTGCCTTCAAACACTTTTCCAATGTCGAAACGCAGCAATGGCATATTCCACAGTGAGGAAATGCACTTTGCTGTAAGGCTCTTGCCACAGCCAGGAATGCCTGTGAGCAATACGCCTTTGGGTTCGGGGAGATTCCAAAGTTGTGCCTTGAAGTCGTATGCTAGCCTTCTTTGTTCAAGCCATTTTTTCAAGTGTTCCATACCGCCAATGTTCTGCAAGTTTTCGTTTACTTGAAAGTAGTCTAGCAATCCGCTTTTTTTGATTATTTGTTCTTTTTCTCGTGACACAATATTTGGAGAATCGTTGCCCAACTTGTTTTTGGCAGCGGCAAGACAATACGCCAAATCCGCTTCCATAACTGTCATTCCCAATGCAGAATCAATCAATTTTTTCTTCAATTCATCATTCAATTCGGTGTTTGCGTTTTCGGCTATACGCATAAGTACTTTCTCCAAATCGCCACGACCAGGTAAAGGCATTTCTACAACAGTAATGTACTTTTCCAATTCGACAGGAAGTTTCATAACAGAAGATACTATTATTATGTGTTTCCTATAAAAACGTAGTTTTTCTGCCAATTGTCGAAGTAAAACTTTGATATTTGTATCTTCGATGTATTCATGGAAGTCTTCGATGATGAATAATTCTGCCTTAGCACTATCATCTTTGTTTTCAATACGTTTCCCAATAAATTTCAACAATTCTTCGGGATTTTCTTTTAAAGATATGCTTTCTATTTCGTTGGTTTTTAAATCTGTTTTATTAAGACCGTCAACACAATTCCACTCATAATAAGTGTAATCCTTTTTTAAGTCTCTAGCAATACCTTTGATTTTGTCTTTGGTGCGATTGTATTCAAACGTGGTAAGATACAATACCGGATAATATGCTTTGAGCATGTTCTGTATTTGTTCAAATACATTGTTTTCTTTGTGAAGTATCATAGTTATTTAAGGTTTAAGATTTGTGTTTGTTGTAATTTGCTTTTGTTGATTCGGTCGCGATATTTTAGCGGAACTTCCTTTTTTGTCATCACACGTTTTGAACTGAAATGCAAATCCACTTCATCCATTGCTGCATGTGCACGCTTGTTAACATCATCGGGTAGATAGTTGGAATCGCTTATAACCGTTCCGTCATCAAGTATTGTGAACTTTATTTGTCCTACAGGTTCTGTTTCGTTCTTGTCTTTACTGCGACCTTCCATATAGAACGATACTTTCTCAGTGGCAGTTTCAACGAATTTGTCGTTGCTTTTGTAGGTAAATCCTTTTGCCTTGAACTGATTGATAATCATATTCTTGGAGTATTCTACATTGAGTTTATTGTATACCGTTTGAAGTTGATTTACATATTCACGGGCATTTCCCAAATAATATGTGTTGTATGTAACGTCAGTGCCTTTTACACGTAGGGCATACTCGCCGTACAACTTTTGGCTGACACCGATTCCCGTTACCAACAGTTCGTCTGAGCCGCGTGTTATATATTTCCAACCGAGTTGGTCACACGCCTGAACCAAACATTCGCGATTCATCACGGCATTGTTGCGTACGAATTTAGATGTTTCAAATCTTGACATAGTTACTTTCTCCTTTTTTTATTATATTTTGATTTGTTTTTATTTTGATTTGCAAATACTTTAAGTAATTGAACCTGTTCTTCTGTGTTGATAAATGATTCGGTTTTGCTGATGATAGGATATTGTTCGCGAATAATGTCCAATCGTTTTTGGAAATCATTTTTTCTATCTGAGGGTATTGTTTGATTTTGCACTTTATTTATCTCGGCAGATAATGCCGCTAGTTCTCTTGTGTAGATGTTTTGTTTCACTCGGATAAGTTTATTATCTTTTATTTCCTCAAATTCAGCATACTTTTTTTCAAAAGTTTCATATCCTTTATCTTTGAATGTTTGAAGTTTACCATTGCTTAATTGTTCTATTTTTTGAAGAATATCCTTGTTCATTATCGAATTCGGCTGACATAGTTCGTTTATTTCTTCAACTGCCTTACTCAAGTATTTTTCGCCGAATTGTAGGAAAAGATTTTTGTATTCTTCATCGTTTTCGCTATTCCAATCTAATCGAGTCATTTCTTCCTGACGAAAGTTCTGCGTACCTTGTTTTACAAAGAACGATAAAATATTGTAACTTCCTGTATAATATAGGTTTTTGTCTTTTGATTTCAACCAAACCCGTTTATAATGGAACGATGGCAGTTGGTGTATATAGAAGTTTTGATACTTTTTATCCAATTCATGCAGTTTTTCCAACGCTTCTTCGTCAGCCATATTATCAATGCTATTTTCTGGCATAGAATAGGCAATGAAAATACGTCCGCCCTTGCGAAGGTAATTTTCAAAGAATGGAATTCTTCGTTGGGTTGCATATTTTTTTATCCACGGACTTATAATCCACAGTTCGTCAGCGGTTGTGTCGAACAGCCGTTTGAGTTCAATTTCAAATTCCAATGAATTGAAATGACGTTTTTGTTGCGCTACTTCGTTTTTTATAGTGGTTATTTTTTGTATATCGTTGTTTTCTACTGCGACATCTATTTCTTTTTGTTTTTGGATTAGTTCTTTTTCTGAAATAGATTGACTTTCTTGTTTAGGCTCTGTGGTGTTTCCTATTTCAAAATCATCTTCTTCGGATTCTCTGATAAGTTTTTCAAGAAGTTCAGTTTTCTTATCATCCAACAAATCTAAGGATTCTGAGAGTATGTCAATAATAGCATCCTTTTTTTCATCATAAACAAGTGTTCGGACAACATTATCTCTAAAATTTTCTAACAAAACAACCCAAAGTTTGGCAGAGAAACATTCGGATTTGATGAAATCGCACGATTGAAGAATAAAATTTTTTGTCGGAAAATGAATTTCAGGTGCTTGAATTTCTGCCAATGACTTAACATCGTCAATATCTTCTGGAATTATATTTTGTGGGAAATAAGGCTGTTTTTCACTTTTGAGATTGCTAAATATCTCTTTGGTATCACTTTTTAAATTGCTTGTAGAGTCAATATACAATTCAAAATCACGTTCAAAAGTTGAAAATTTAACTCCATTTTTAGCGTATTCTTTTCCTGTGTCTGTCAGCCAATAAAGGCTTTCATCACCATCTATCATTTCATCTTTTTTCAAGTTGTTGATGACAGATAAAAGAATATTTTTTTCTGCTGGATCGGTTGTAATATCGAAACCTAAAATTTTGCCAATTTGTTGTGCTGAACTTTCGCCTTTGAGTAATATAGCACAAATGGCTTCGTCAAAATGATTAAAATCAACAGGTTGCGAGCATACTCCTTTGTATTTAGCCACGATGTACTTCCAATCGAAATCTGTAAAACCTATAATTCGTTCTATAAGTTTTTTTTCTTTGCTTGCAGCATCTATTATCTTTAATTCTAATGGTATAGACACTTCGTCTGTTGTGACAGGAGAAGATGTTTGATCTACTAATAGTTCCTTTCCTTTTGACGCAGACAAAAATCCTTTAATGTTGGAATACACGAAGTCAATTATATCAGCATTGAGAGTTTCATTTGGATCTTCTTCACACTGATGGCCGTTTTTGTTGAGGAAATCGGTAATAACAGATATGCCAATATTCAGGTCGCGTGATATTTTTGATAGTTTTTTGCTCATAGGTGTTTACAGGTTTTTCAGTTGTTTGACATCTATTCTGTGCATTTGGGAAATAGCCTCGGCATATTCGGGTTTGTTGGCGAAATGTTTTTCATTTCCTACAACTATGAGTAATCTCTTGGCTCTCGAAAAACCAACGTTGACACGTTGCAATTCTTTTGCAAACCCCAAAGCATAAGGATAATGCGTGTTTTTTTGCTGTTTCCCATTTTCGTCAATCTGAATATTGCTCCTTACTGTTGATACAATGATGATATTTCGTTCCATACCTTGGAATCGGTCAACAGTGTTAATTCTAAATGGAATCTGAAACTCATTATTGTACTTGTGCAGTTCAAAATTTTTCCACTGTTCTTTTGAAAAGCCTAGATACAACTGTTTACGAATTTCGTTCATCTGAGGCATGTAGTATGTTATCACTCCAATTTCCTTATCTTCATCTTTCTTAAAATAATCTATATACTCTTTAAAACCTTTTGCTCCCGTTAAGGCTTTAAGAACTGATTTAATAGCATCAATTTCGCCTTGATTTTCGTAAGAGGTTCCTACCTTTTTTTCTGGTGTTTCCACGTTAACCCAAATTGCATGGACTTTGGGTTCAATAAACGGCTGCATTGTTAACCCATGCCAACGGCTTGCCTTGTCGGAAATGTCGGGAATATCCATGTGTTGCTTGATTCCGCAAATCAATCCGTTTTCCAATTCTTCTTGATCTTTGTAAAATTGCGAAATGCAATTCATAATTTGTTCGTGCATTCGGAATTGAGTGTCCAAACTAGCAACAATTTCTTTTGGCGCATTGACAAATAGTTTTTCAAATTGTGATGTCTTATAATCTTGGTTAGTCCAATTTTCTATCAAGTCTTTTGCTCCTATTGCTTCCAATGCTTCGCCAAACTCTTTTTCATCAAGCATTGGCGGCAACTGTTTGTGGTCGCCAATTATGATTACTTTTTTGCCTAATGTAAGTGGCAAAACAAGTTCGGGTGGAGTTGCTTTGCTCGCCTCGTCCATAATAACAACATCAAAGACAGGGTCGCCTTGGGTTTCCTGATTTTTTTGAAACATTGATTGGTACGCATTGGCAAAGTTCCCGCTTCCACACTCGCTACAAGTTGCAGCGAAAACATTCACGTGTTTGAAATATTCTTCAGAAAAAATGGATTTAACGTACGATTGGTTGGCTAATCCTTTTTTCCATTTTCTTACTATTTCAGAATATTCGCTATCTTCACAACATCTGTTGCCAATGCTATTTATCCAATCACAAATAGCATTGTTTTTGAAGTTGTCTTCTTCCTTTGAATTTTTGGCTTTAAGCCATTGTTGCATACGCTCGTTTGAATACATTTTGCCCTCGTCTTCAAACTTTTCGATGTTGCCAATACGTATG
The DNA here is from genome assembly GCA_017394445.1 of Bacteroidales bacterium. Lineage (GTDB taxonomy): Bacteria > Bacteroidota > Bacteroidia > Bacteroidales > UBA3824 > UBA3824. Next base: position 40,173 of record JAFPYT010000347.1, read on the forward strand.
GAACGTACCATTTTCTTGCCTCGCAGACGTTCTAAAGCGTTGTCAACGGCAAGGTTTGTCTGAGAGGTTATTAGTATTTTAGATTCGGGGTTTTGTAACAATGTCTGCCATATAATTTCAGCGATTACTGTGGTCTTGCCTGTTCCCGGAGGACCTTGAATCAGTGCCATATCTGTTGCGATTAACGCTTTTGCAACTGCTTCCAATTGTTTTGGCTGATTTTTTAGTAAAGGCTCGTTCAGATTGGACAGAATGCGTTGTTTAGTTTCTTCCAAATCTTCTGTAGATGGTCGAGCATAATTTGGGTCGAATAAAAAATTTGGAAGGTTTTTGTTTGCTGGATAGCCTATTATACCAATACCTTTCCTAAATTCTCCCGGTGTGGTCACTTTTGCCATAGCCTTTATCATTCTGCCAATGTTGGTTAGTTCTCCTGGAAATATTGGCTTAATAAAGCCATTTTTGAGTTTTTGCACATTTTCATGAGATTGAATAATAAAATCTTCAAAATCTTCTTTGATTCTGAATTTCAGTCTGTTGCGTTCTTTATAAACCAACGTTCCGATTTGTATTCCCTCTCTAAAGACAGCATCATCTCCATATCCTTCGATTTTCTTTTGTAATGTTTCGTTCTGATCTTTGGTCAAAAAAACAAACGATGCCATACGGACATTTTTGTAGATTTCTTTTTCTCGTTCCCCTTCCAAAGATTTGTTTTTTTCAAAGTGGTAAGTTGTATGTCCTAATTCGTTTTCAAATGAACAAGATAGGATATAATCGTATTTTGAACATTCGTATTTAAATATTTTTTTGAAGTTTTCACGTTCATCTTCAGAGTTGAATTTGTACGAAAACGAAATTCTTGTATATTTTTTAAAAGGGTCGTAATCAACCTTCAGGTTATGTTTGCGAATAGCGTTTTGAAAGTTAGTAATAATGGATTTCCTGAATTGTTCATAATCTGAGTTGAGACAAACAAAAAAAGACGGTTTGTATGGCTTGTATTCCAATTCGATACTTGGTACTACCGCAGTTATACGTTGAAGTTCCTTTTTGTAATCATCGTCAGAATTTGCAGTAATGGTTATCGCAGATTTCCTAATATCTACGATTGATTTGTCTTGTAAGTCGGTTAGTGTTTTGACATCCCTCAACAACTGTTTTTGCTTTTCTGATTGTAGCGGAAAGGCAAAAATGTATCTTGTTGGCAATTGACGTATTCTCCAATCTTCATTTTTATCTTGAATCTCAGTAAGTTTTGTCTTGAAATCAACTCGTTGTTTTGTTTGGTATTCACCATCAACTATTTCGAGTCCATCAACTTCTACAAAAGAATTGCTGTTATCTTTATTACCAAAACGATAAATCGTATTTTGGAGTTGAAGTCCAAAATCTGAAAACAAATCATTTTTCACCGGAGCCGCTACTTCAATGACCAATTGTGATGAATCATTCGAAATATAGGGGTGTGCTTTGGTCAGCCCATTATCTACTAAAACCTTTTTTATCTCGCTAACAGAAGGTAGCGTATTAATTTCAGTTTTTATATTGATTTTCAATACAATATCATTACGTCTTTCCACAGAGGCAATCTCCGCAAAATTATCATCTATACACCTTTTTATATGTGGATAATCATTTTCCGTAATATCAATCTCTCCAAAAGATGAAATTACCAACTCATCATATCCGTAATCGTCTGATAATTTTTGTTGTATTTGGTTGTATATATCCTCTTTGGAATTGTCGTCGGTATATTTGAATGTTAACTCTCCTATTATTTCATTGGTTGGTGTATTTGTGGATTTTTCAAAAAAATATTCCGATGCCATTGCTTCAAGTTGCGAGATTTCGTCTGGACTCAAAACCCTGTACGTATCAAATTCAATAAAAGCCGAATCCTTATTAACGGCATAGTCAGACAAATCGTTTTCTGAAAATAAATCTTCTATATTTTCCTCGAACTTCTTGTTCAAATCATCTTCGTTGATTTCGATGTCAACGTATGATGAGTTATCTCTGCTACCGTTTTTGTCGGTGTATGGATTAGTTATGGTTTTGATTTTCCAAACAATCTCCTTTTGTTTTACAAGTTTTTTGAGCGCATTTACATAGTTGTCCCAAATTTTTCTATCTTTTTCCTTGTTAAGGTCAATAGTAGGGATGTGGAGAGCATCAACTTTTTGATAAAAATCAGTGAATTGTCGACCTTTGCCTCTATTATCTTTTGAATATAATGAAAAAGCACATTCTCTTGACTCTACATCTTTGTTAGGAGCAACAATAAAAACATTTTCTTTCCCTTTTTTGACAAAATATGAATATAACTTATCAAATTGATTGATAGGTTCTTCGTTGATTGAACATTGAAATTCAATAGCCTTATCTTCCTCGATAGGAATAAGTATTTTATGAACAGAATTATTATGTTTAATTCCATAATTATCTGTTCGTTCATATGTTTTAATTTTCTGAAAATAACACGTCCGAGATTCTGTGAGCAACCTTTTCATCTCGCTAAACCGCAATGTGTTATTTTCGTTACGTTCCCAAGTACCTTCAAAGTCATCCTTGAATTTTAATACGATTTCTATTGGCGAATCATCTGTTTCGCTGAAATCTATTGGCTGATATTGTCTTTCAAATTCTGACATTCTTAGTTCGAATTAATAATTATATCAGCAAATATAATAAAAAAAATCAACCGTGCGAAAAAAAATCACACGGTTGATTAGTATTTTTATTTAAAATTCAATTACGCTTCGTCGTCGTCTTCGCCGTCGTCGAAGTCTTCGTCGTAATAGTAGTCGTCTTCGTCGTCGTAATCATCGTAGTCTTCGTAGTCTTCTTCGTCGAGGTAGTCTGAATAGTACGATTCGATGAGGTCGTCGTTGAGCCATTCGCCTACAAGACCAAGAATTACTTCGCGTTCTTCGTCGGAAGCCTCGCCGTCGGCTTCGCAGATTTCGAGCAAGTCGGCTGCTATTGTGGCGCGGGCACCATCCGAAAGGTATTTCGAGAGGATTTCTACGGTTTCTTCAAGGAAGTTTTCTTTGTTTACCCAAAGATTTTGACAGTGTTTCAACACCTTTTTGGGCGAATAATCGAGACCAAACATTACGAGAAGTTTTTTGAGTTTCTCTATTGCCAAAGCGTTTTCTTCGGCGGTAATTTCAGTCTCTTCGTCGCACCAGCAAGCAAAATTGTAGAATGCTCCAAGACGGAAAACAATGTCGTATTCGCCAAGTTCGTCGCACATTGCATCCCATTGTTCGTCCGACATTTCGGTAAACTCGTTTTCCATATCCACAAACATCGATTCTTCGCTGTCGTTCCAAGCCTCTTCCTCTAATTTGTCAGAGTCGATTTCGCCGTCCATACTGTAAATCACCCAAGAGTCGCCGTCGTTGTAGTTGCGGTTCATCATATAGTCGTAGGGGATGTAGCAGTATCCTTTGTCGCCCCATTGGTGCCCCCACGAGTTGCGCACGATAAACACGCGGTCGGGGTCGGAATATCCCACGCAGCACATAGCGTGTCCGCCTTCGGGTTGGTCGTTGGAGCGGGGCATTGATATAAAGCCGTTGCGGGGATTCATAAACGAACTGTAAATCTGCACGCCAAAAATAATGGGATAACCCTCGGCAAGAACGCTTTTCCAAGTGTTGAGGTCTAAGTCGATACGCTCAAACTTACTGATAGAGTTGTTTTTAGCCTCAGAATAGCAGTTTTCGGGCGGACGCTGTTTGAATTTTTGAACAGCGTAGGGCCACGATTTTTCGCTACAAACGCCATTGTCGTGGAGGGCTTGGATAACGTCGTAAATCATTGCTCCATTGTCCATATTTACAGTGCCTTCGATAACGCGGGTGTTGTAATAGAGGAAAAGGCGGCTGAGGTCAAACTGGCTCTCCTTGTGCCACCATTTTAGATATTCGTAAGCACCGGCAGTGGCGTTGGCAGTGCACGAACCAAGTTGACCTTGGTCTTCAACAGGCGACATATACGGACGCAAGTCTACTTTTGAAGGCAGATTGTCGGCTTTGAGCGACGCGCTGTACTTGGGTGCGTCGGTGTTGGGAGCGGCAGCCTTGTAACCGCCCATTTTGATTATACTACCATCGGCACGTTTGATAACGCCCGCTGACTGAGAGTTGTTTGACGGGGAGTTTTCTCCGCCTTGGTTGCTGTTACCTTCGCCGCCTCCAAAGCACGATGCAAGCGACAGGGATACGGCAGTAGCCGCAATGATGCTTAATAATTTTCTCATAAATATGTGTTTTAATATGTTTTGTCTAATAGATGATTTGTTTGCTATTATTCCACAAAAATACAGAAATTTTTTTACACCTTTTATTATATATGCGAAAGGATGGCTAATTATTTTTTAACAAAAGTTAAGATAAAATTAGTATTTGGGCGGTTAACCGAATAATTTATTTTGTAAATTTGCGGTGTTAAAAACACGAAATTTTTAATTAATTAATTAATTTATAATAAAATGATTAAATTAGGTATCAACGGTTTCGGCCGTATCGGTCGTATGGTTTTCCGCGCAGCCGTAGAAAACTTCGCAAAAGACATCCAAGTTGTAGGTATTAACGACCTTCTCGACGCTGACTATTTGGCTTATATGCTCAAATACGATTCAGTTCACGGTCAGTTCAATCACGACATCAAAGTTGACGGCAACTTTATGATTGTTGACGGCAACAAAATCCAGATCTTTGCTGAAAAAGATCCCGCTAACATCACTTGGGGTGCATTAGGTGCAGACGTAGTAGTTGAATCTACTGGTTTCTTCCTTACCGCCGAACTCGCTGAGGCTCACATCAAAGCAGGTGCTAAGAAAGTTATTATGTCGGCTCCTTCTAAGGACGCTACTCCTATGTTCGTATACGGTGTTAACCACAAAACATACGCTGGTCAGACCATCATCTCGAACGCTTCTTGTACAACCAACTGCTTGGCTCCTATCAGCAAAGTGTTGAACGACAAATTCGGTATCGTTCGTGGTCTTATGACTACAGTTCACGCTGCTACCGCTACTCAGAAAACTGTTGACGGTCCTTCTAAGAAAGACTGGCGCGGTGGTCGTGGCATCCTCGAAAACATCATTCCTTCGTCTACCGGTGCTGCTAAGGCAGTAGGCAAAGTTCTTCCTGAACTCAATGGCAAACTTACTGGTATGAGCCTCCGCGTTCCTACCTCTGACGTTTCGTTCGTTGACCTCACTTGCGAACTCGCAAAAGAAACTTCTTACGAAGACATCTGCAAAGCTATGAAAGAGGCTTCTGAAGGCGAACTCAAAGGCGTACTCGGCTACACCAACGAGGCTGTTGTTTCTACCGACTTCCGCAACGATCCCCACACTTCTATCTTCGACGAGAAGGCTGGTATCCAACTCGACAAAACTTTCGTAAAAGTTTGCGCTTGGTACGACAATGAATGGGGTTATTCTAACAAAGTTCTTGAAATGGCTCGCGTTATTTCTAAGTAATTAGGTTAGAACCTTATTAACATATTTCGGCCTGAACGGTTTTCCGCTCAGGCTTTTTTTTAAATTTGATTATATGAAAAGACTTATATATACAATTTTTGCCGCTGCAATGGTGGCATCGGCGGCGGCGCAAGAGTGCCCTCAAATTGCCAACATTATCAACCGCGAAAAAGTTTCGCTCAACGGAGAATGGAACTATATTGTTGACGTTCAAGAAATTGGATATTACGACTACCGTATGAACCCTACTCCTTGGGGATTTTTTCAAAACGCCAAACCTCAAAAACCCGAAGACCTTATAGAATACGATTTTGACAAGGCTGCCACTATGCAGATTCCGGCGGATTGGAATACAAAAGACGACCGCCTTTTCTTTTACGAAGGCACTGTGTGGTTCAAAAAATCGTTTGACTACAAAAAAACTGCCGACAAAAATACTTTTCTATATTTTGGAGCAATCAACTATGAATCAATTGTTTATCTTAACGGAAAACTCCTCGGCCGACACGAGGGTGGTTTTACTCCTTTTAATTTTGACGTTACCGACTATGTCAACAACGGCGAAAACACTATTATTATAAAGGTGGACAACAAGCGCGGAAAGGAAAAAGTGCCTACGCAGATTTTTGACTGGTGGAACTACGGCGGCATTACTCGTGATGTGTATATCGTTGAAACTGAGAATGTTTTTATTCAAAACTATAATTTTGACCTTGACCCAAAAAGCCGCAGCCAAATATTTTTTGACATAACACTCAACCAAAATACGGCGGGCGCAAAAGTGGAGGTTTCGATACCCGAACTTAAAGTAAAACAGACATTTACCTCCGACCGTAGCGGCAAAATTTCTGGTTCGTTTTCGGTAAAGAATCTTGTGCTGTGGTGTCCCGAAAATCCTAAACTCTACAATGTGCAACTAAAACTCGGCAGCACTGTGCTCAACGATCAAATTGGTTTCCGCACTATTGAAACGCAGGGTAAAAAGATACTTTTGAACGGTAAGCCGATTTTTCTCAAAGGCATTTCAATCCACGAGGAGAAACCCAACGGCGGAGGTCGCGCCAACTGCACCGACGATGCCAAGACGCTGCTTTCTTGGGCTAAGGAACTTGGTTGCAACTTTGTACGTCTTGCGCATTATCCTCACAACGAATTTATGGTGCGCGAGGCTGAGCGCGAGGGTATTTTGGTGTGGAGCGAGATTCCCGTTTACTGGACTATCGACTGGGAAAATCCCGCCACGCTGCTCAATGCCAAACGCCAACTGTCGGATATGATTCTCCGCGACCAAAACCGCGCCAACATTATCATTTGGTCTATCGCTAACGAAACCCCTCACGGATACGCCCGTGAACAGTTTTTGGCGGCTCTTGCCAAGCACGCCCGCTCGTTGGATTCTACCCGCTTGATAAGTATGGCTATGGAGGTAACTTCGGCATCGAACTATGTTAACCGCCTCAACGACAATATGAACCGCTATGTGGATGTTATCAGTTTCAACCAATACATAGGCTGGTATCGCGATGTGGACGACGCTGCCAAAATGACTTGGGATATTCCATACAACAAGCCGGTGATAATCAGCGAGTTTGGCGGAGGTGCAAAATATGGTTACCACGGCGACAAAAACCAACGCTGGACCGAGGAGTTTCAAGAAAACCTCTACCGCGAAAACACCCTTATGCTCGACAAAATCGACGGGCTTGCCGGCACATCGCCTTGGATATTAAAAGATTTCCGCTCGCCCCGCCGCGTGCTCAATGGTGTTCAAGACTACTACAACCGCAAAGGTCTCTTCTCCGACCACGGCGAAAAGAAAAAGGCATTTTATGTGCTGAAAAAGTGGTACGAGGGTAAATAAACGCAACAAAATCATCAATCTTCCGTTTTAGGTTCATAATTAACTCACAAATATTTTTAATTATGGCCAAGAAACGCACTTCGGTTGACCTTTATGTCAACGCAGTAAAGCGAGCCGACCGCGAAGAAGAGATACGTCGGCACGGAAAACTTATTTCAACACGTCCCGCGAGGATAGTAAAATCCAAAAAAATCTACACCCGCAAAGGCAACAAAAAGAATCCGGACCAATATGGTTCGGATTTTTTTTGTGCGTTGGTTTCTTTATAAAGAAAGATTTTGGGGTAAAATGTTTCTTTACAAAGAAAGATTTTATGGTGTTTTTTTTTATAAGGAAAAATAGTATCAAAATAACTGTGGTTTTGTAATCTTTTTATTCTATATTTGCAAGAAGATATCTAACTCACAATAAATCTATTTTAAGTATGAAACCATTTTTATTCACACTTTTAATAATATTAGGTAGTATCAATTGTTATTGCCAAAAATTGAGCGAGAATGAATCTATTCAATCGTCTCCTCTCCCCATTGTCATTGATAATAAAATCTACGGTTATATGATACAAGTTTCCGGTGGTTCGTTTCAGATGGGTTCAAATGACTACGACAATGAACAGCCGCCCCATACGGTATCTGTAAACACTTTCTATATTGGCGAAACCGAAGTTACCCAAGAACTTTGGAAGGATGTGATGGGTGATAATCCGAGTTATTTCAAAAAAGGTGATAATTATCCTGTTGAAAATGTTTTTTGGAACGATTGTCAAACATTTATTAAAAAACTAAACGAAAAAACAGGCAAGAAATTCCGCCTTCCCACCGAAGCCGAATGGGAATATGCCGCCCGTGGCGGTAAGAGTGGCGGCACAAAGTATAGCGGAAGTGATAATATTGATGATGTGTCTGTCTATACTAAAAACTCATACGATTTGGGTAGTAGCAATTCTGCATACGGCACTCATCATGTTAAATCAAAGAAACCTAACTCACTTGGTATTTATGATATGTCGGGCAATGTTTGGGAATGGTGCAACGATTGGTATGCTTCTGACTATTATAAAAATAGTCCTTCAAACAATCCGCAAGGTCCTTCATCGGGTTATGGCCGCGTGCTTCGTGGTGGTTCGTGGATCAACCCCGCTGACTACTGTCGCGTTGCTAATCGTGGCTACGACGCCCCCGTCATCAGGAGCGGCAACTGCGGTTTGCGCCTCGCCTTAGTTCCTTAGTTTAAACTTCGACATTCAGTCATTTTTTAAGGATGGAAAAAATGGGAAAAAACTGTTGGTTAATACATCATTCCAAACAACCACAAGGGAATTTTGTTGCCAAAACCAATCTCAATTTCGTCGGCGGCTATGAAACTGTCGGGAATGTCTTTGATTTGGGTGAATTTTTTGCCACGTTCGCCTATTTCAAATAAGTATCGATTGTCGACAAGGAGGTCGCCCTGAGTTGGAAATTGTATCGAGTGCGACTGGTTCATCATAGATGCAAAAAACGACTCGCGCAAAGTGCCTGTGTCAACGGGCTGAGTAAGAGCCTGCATTAGATTGGGGTTGTTGAAAAGTATTTTTTCGGGTTTTCCTAATGCTTTTAAACCTTTGCCTTCGGTGTATAGCAACCTTAACAATGCGGAGTGGTGCAACAAAGAGAGCAATTTGATGAGTTGGTTTCGTGTAGTTGCAAGTGCAGCGCAAAGCGATGATATATTGAGCGTAAATGGTGCCATCTGCGCCAATAAAACAAGCAACCGTTTGGCTTTGCGCAGCGTGTCGTACTCAATGTTCTCAACTGTGGGAATATCGTTTTCTATTATTGTGGAAATCACATTTTGGATACGTTCGTAATAACTTTCTAATGAAGTGGTTTCAAGTAAAAATGGGTAATAACCCTGCTGAACGTATTTTTCAAAATGTGGAAGCACTTTTATCTTTGCGGTTATTTGGGAGGCAATTTGCTGATGGTTAGTTATTATTTCATTTAGTGAAACTGCCGGGATATCGGCTATTTTATTGATAGCCAAATATTCACGAAACGATAAACCCTCTAAATGGTACATTCTTAAACGACGTGAAAGGTCGGCCTTTGCATTGTCGATTTCTAACAGCGAAGAGCCTGTAAATGTGATATGTAGGGTAGGATAGCCGTCGTAAATATTCTTGATTTCGCGAATCCAGTTAGGATAACGGTGCACTTCGTCGAGAAAAATATGTGTAACGCCGTGAGTATAAAGATATTCGGTAAGTTCCATAAGAGTATGTGTACTAAACCAAATGTGGTCGAGTGACACATAAAAAGCGTTGTTTCTATTTGTGAATGAGCGTTTTATGTGTTGTAGAATCAGTGTGGTTTTGCCCACACCTCTTGCACCCTTGATACCTATTAATCGTTCGTTCCAATCTATCTTAGAGTATAAGTATCTGAAATACTCGAATTTAGTATCTTCTAACCTTCTGTTATATGCCAAAATAAGTGATTCCATAATTGCATTTTTTTATTTCTACGACTGCAAATGTATAAAAAGTTTCTTTATAAAGAAAGAATTTTGGGCAAATAGTTTCTTTATAAAGAAAGATTTGTGGGTAAATTGTTTCTTTGTAAAGAAAGATTTCTGAGTAAAATGTTTCTTTTCACGGAAAAGTTATAGGGAGGTAAAAAAATGAGTTTTTTCCAAAATTAGTAAAAAATACATAGTTTTGGAAAAAACTCAACTTTGTGTTGTTAGAGAAAACCCTATTTCATATCCCCAACCACATTTACTGCCTCAGAGATGTAGATGTCTTTTTCTACTTCGCCAAACCATTGGGTGAACTTCTTGATTTTGAGGGTGTCGGAGCCACAGGCGGTTTTGTCGGCAGAGGTGAAGGTGGCTGTTACGCCAGTTTTTTCTTTGCCAATTTTGCTGTACTTGTCGGCCTCGTCTTTAAGTTCTTTGAGGTGCTTGCGATATTTGTCGAAATTGAGCGAGTAGTCGGTGTCGTCGTTTTTGGCTTTTAGGCGGTGAGCGTTTTCGTCAATTTGGCGGAAAATCGGGTCGGCGCTGATGCGTTTGCGGCTGAGGTCGGCTATCTTGGAGCGTTTTACGGTGTTGGTGGGTTTGTATTGCGCACGGTCTATCACGTCGTATTGAAGGGCTGTTTTGCTCTCCTTTTCGCCTGTTTCGATGTAGGTGTAGGCATCGGGAATAATGATGTCGGGAATTACGCCCTTCAACTGTGTGGTGCCGCCGTTTACACGGTAAAATTTCTGTATGGTGAGTTTTACAGTGCCGAGAGGTTTGAGGTCGTTGTAGCCGTTTACAAGTTGGTCTAAGTCGTAGAAACTCTGCACAGTACCTTTGCCGAACGACGAGTTGCTGCCCATAATGATGGCGCGGTCGTAGTCTTGCATTGCGGCAGCAAATATTTCAGATGCCGACGCGCTGAAATTGTTGACCATCACTACCAACGGACCGTTGTATTTGATTTCTGCATTGTTGTCGTTGAGGGTGTTAACACGGTTGTCGCGGGTTTTTACCTGAACAATTGGACCTTTACCTACAAAAATTCCTGACATTTTAACCACGTCTTGGAGGCTTCCTCCTCCGTTGTTTCTCAGGTCGATAACAATGCCGTCAACATTCTCTTTTTTGAGTTTTTCTACCTCAATTTCCACGTCTTTGCTGCAAAAACGTCCTGTGCGGTCGTTGAAGTCGGCGTAAAATTTGGGCAGATAGATGTATCCCACTTTGGTTTTGCCGTCTTTCGATTTGATAACCGACGATTTGGCGTAGGTTTCTTCGATAATTACCACGTCGCGAACGATAGGAATTATTTTGATATTGCCGTCCAATTTTTTTACGGTGAGTTTTACGGTAGTTCCTTTTTTGCCACGGATAAGTTTTACGGCATCGTCGAGGTTCATATTGGTGATGTCGGTAGGCTCTGCGTCGCCCTGACCCACCTTTAATATAATGTCGTTGACTTCGAGTTCGCCCTGTTTCCAACTTGCGCTGCCGGGGATTATGTTAACAACCTTGGTTTGACCTTTGTTGTTTTGGAGAGTTGCGCCGATACCTTCAAACTTGCCCGACATCGAAATATCGAAACTCTCTTTGTCTTCGGGGGGCATATATTCGGAGTGGGGGTCGCAGCAAGCGGTCATTGCATTGATATAGAGCGATACCCACTCTTTTTGCTTAATTTTGCTGAGGCGTTCCATCCAATTGTCGTAGTTTTCTTTTACGCTTTTAACAGCCTCTGCTTTAAGTTCGTCGGCAGACTTTTGCTTGTAAGTGGAATCGTTTTTAGATGATTCTTGAATATCGGTTAAGTCAGAAAGTTTCTCTAAAACAGCGAGTTTGGTAATTTTATACCAATTTTTGCGGAGTTCCTCTTTTGAGGCGGCATAATTCAGTTTCTTGGGGTCGGTTTCGATGTCGTCGTTGGTGGTGAAATCAAAATCGCTTGCGATAGCCTCACGATAATACTGCTCAGCCTCGTTTTGACGCTGGATAATCAGTTTTGTAGCCTCGTCAAAAAAGTCGAGGTTCGACATTTTGATTTGGTCGTCGATGAGGTAGCGATATTTTTCCAACTGTTGAATGTCGGATTTTATAAAGTAGCGTTTGACATAATCCAAACGGTCGATATATTCGTCGAACATCTTTGACGAAAACTCATCGTTAACGTTGATTGGTGCGTAATGTGCGTGTGTAAGTACTTGATATACAAGTTGCATTGTAACACGATCCTTAGTATCAGAATCTCCTCGGTGGGGCATAAAAGCCACAAAAACTACCGCTGCCAATGCAAGCGGTAAACTGATTTTTATAATTGCCTTCATTATTTTATTCTTTTTTGTATCTTCTTCGTTATCAATTTGTTCAATGTCCATTTTGTTTTTGTACTGTTTTCGTTTTTGAGTTTTACAAATTTACATTTTATTTGCATACGTGTATCAATAATTGTACAATTTTTGCTAAGGAATCCGCTTTTTTTGTATATTTGCGCTATAAAAAACGTTAAAACACCTTATTAATAATGGACAAAAAAGATTTGCGCATAATATATATGGGTACGCCCGAATTTGCCGTTGCACCTCTCAAAGCGTTGGTAGACAATGGATTTAATATCGTTGCCGTGGTAACTGGCGAAGACAAGCCGCAGGGTAGGGGACGCACTATAAAGCCCACGCCCGTAAAAGAACTTGCAGTTTCGCTCGGAATACCCGTTTTGCAGCCAGCCAAACTTAAAGATGAGAATTTTCAAGCCGAATTGCGTTCGTATAATGCCGATTTACAGGTAGTTGTGGCATTTCGTATGCTCCCCGAGGCGGTTTGGGCTATGCCTAAATTCGGCACGTTTAACCTTCACACAGCCATTTTGCCGCAGTATCGTGGTGCAGCTCCTATAAATTGGGCTGTGATTAACGGCGAAACCAAAACTGGCGTTACCACCTTTATGCTCGACCACGACATCGACACCGGACGCATTTTGCTCAAAAAAGAGATTGACATTTTGCCCGAGGATAATGCCGGCAGCGTGCACGACAAACTTATGGAAGTTGGTTCTCAACTTGTGGTTGACACAGTGGAGATGATTCTTTCGGGTAATGTTAAATCTGTGGCACAGAGCGACTTGATTGCTCCTGGCACTGTGCTTAAACCTGCTCCAAAAATTTTTAAGGAGGATTGTCGCTTAGATTTTTCTAAAAATGGAATATCCATTAAGAATCTTGTTCGCGGATTAAGTCCCTATCCCACAGCGTTTACCACTATCAAGGTTAAAGATAAGGATATGAGTCTCAAAGTGTTTGCCGTGGATTTTGAACCCGCCAAAGGCATTACCGAAACAGGCAAACTCTTTACCGATAACAAAACTTTTATTAAAATCTCCTGCTCCGATGGATATATTCAATTGCTTGATATTCAATTGGAAGGCAAAAAGCGTATGGGCGTAGTAGATTTTTTGAGAGGGGTGAAGTTATAAAATGTTAAAAAATTTAGTTGTAACTAAACAATAAAATGAGTACATTTGCGCTTGAAAAGTTAGAAGGTGTTGAAGGTAGGCAACGTTTTGAAAAATTGGTAGTGGATGGTGTTGCTCCGTTCGACGTTTTTGAACAGAATGTTGCTTCGGCTTATAAATCTGAATTGATTGGAATTTACGCAGTTATGAACGATGTAGCCAACCTCAAATCTGTGCCGCAAACCAAATTTCACCCATATAGCGATGGCAAAGATGGGTTGAGAGAGTTTGAGTTTAAGAGCAAGCACCTGCGAGTGTACGCTGTGGAACAAAAAGGTGGAAAGATTATAATTATAGGCGGCACAAAAGCCACCCAAAAGAAAGACGAAGCAGAGTTTCGTCGTCTTAAAAACCTATTAAATAAACAGTTTAAAATTGTATAGTTATGAAACGTGAAGAATTATTGCAGAGCCCCGAATATTGGACATCGGAAATCCAAATGGAACTTTTCCGCGAGATAGAAAAATATATGCAGACTAAGGGAATTAACAGGGCTCAATTTGCTGAATATTTGGGTTGTACCCGTGGTTATGTAACGCAATTGCTTAACGGCGATTTCGATAATAAACTTAGCAAGTTGGTGAGCCTTTCGTTAAAGATTGGAAAAATACCTGTGATTAAGTTTGAAGATGTTGATGAGGTGATGAAACCTCATACCGATAGCAATAATGTGGCACAGAGTGGTTACAAAATAGGTGATTATGCTTTGTGTAACTAACAATGGAATAAATAATTAACAAACCTCTCCATTCCGTTGCGTTTCTGCTCAGTGAGTTCGTAACTGATATTTTTGGTGTAATATTCCATTGGGTTAAACTCCTTGATAAATCTTTGGTGATAGTAATCAATCACAGCGGGAATATTATGCACACCTATGCCAAGTGCTTGATTGAATGATTGTTGTAGGTCTTTGTCGATGGGTTTGGTAGATAGCCACGCCGCAAACACAAAGGGCAAACCTGTAAACTTTATCCACTCTTCGGCAAGGTCGTAAACGTGGCTGTGTGGCTTGATGGTAAAGCAGCGGTCGCCAATTACCACGCCAGCAATGTTGCCGCCGATGAGGTTTTCGTATCCTGCCTCGCTCTGTTGCCATCCAGGATTGATGCGCCAATAGTTTTCGGCAAGAACTTTTACAAGGCGAACGCTTGTAGCCGATTGATAATCAAGCATTATGCGGTTGATTTGGGGTAGGGGAGTGTCGCTTGCAAGTATCACCGAACGCACCTTGTCTTCTGCGCCAATGCAATAATCTGAAACTATTTGATATTCTTTTAGTTGCGGAATCACACCCACCGGCACAAGGGCAATATCACATCGGTTTTCGATAAGTGCGCGGGCACATTCCGACGGATAGTGGAGTATAAGTTCGCAATTATGCTTAATAAATTCGGAATGCTCTAAACCATAGAGCATTGGCAGCGTATTGTAGTACGAAACGGCAACAATCTTAATCTTAGCCATAGTTAAAGGGTTTGATTGTCAATCTTTTCCGCTTCAATTTGCGACCACGCAGCCGCCACCGTCGAAATACCGCCTGTAAACACGGCGAAAAATGTTCCGCACATTATATAAAGTGTGAGTGTGTAAATTGCGCCGTTGGTAATGGTGAGCCAACGGTAACGGTGAATAACTCGTGCGCTCTCTTTGGTGTCGCGGCGGTAACGCTCGTTGTTGTAGTCCATAAACGAGTATCCAAAATAATAACTATTTATTAGAAATACAACAATAGGCATAATGAATCCAATTACGGGAATAAAACTTGCTATAAAGCAAACAATCAACAGAATACTCTGTTTTATAGTGTTTTTTAGAGCGATTTTTACACCTCGCCAAATATCTTTTACGGTTTGTTTTGCGCTGAATCCAAATTCGCGACCTGTTAAATATGTATCAGTTTTTTCGGACATATTGGTGTATATCGGCGACATACACAATATTACCAAACTACCACCTAAAAATATAAACGCAAGGTAGCATATAATCTTGGTAATCACTGTGGTAGTGCCGCTGACAAAACTTCCCCATCCGCCTTCCAACTGCCAACTTTCTGTAATTTTTTCGTTGAGCCAATCCGACAGATTTCCGCTGTAATGCCATATCAGCCAAACGCATATCACATTGATAATCATCGGGATGATGAAGAATTTCCACATTTTTTGCGCGGACATTATGCCAAACGCGTGGCTGTATCCGCCGAGTCCGAGTTGTATCTGTTTGCCTACTGAAACCATTTTGTTTGCTTTTGCCGCAAAGTTACGTTTTTTTTGTAGAAACGAATGCACATATTATTTTTTTTACTACCTTTGTTTTATTAAAAATTTATCTGTTAACTTAAAAATATTATTGATATGAGACTTACAGGACGTAGAGAGAGCAGCAATGTGGAAGATCGCCGCGGCGGCTCTTCGGGTATGCGTATGACTACCGGCAAAAAAGGCGGCTGCGCAGGTATTATTATGCTGATTATCGGTGCTTTGATTTGGTGGAAAACCGGCGACAGCACAATGTTTGTCAACAACCTTGGCGTAGGTCAGGGCACTACAACAGAGCAAACCACCACCAACACCGGCACCAACAAGGCGCAAGACGAACTCGCTGTGTTCGCATCTCGCATCTTGGCATCTACCGAAGATATTTGGACAAGCATTTTTCAACAAAACGGTATGACCTACCAAAAGCCCAAAATGGTGATTTTTAGCGACGCCGTTAACACTGGCTGCGGCTCGGCTTCATCGTCAACGGGTCCGTTCTATTGTTCTGCTGATCAGAAACTTTACTTAGACCTCTCGTTCTTTACCACAATGAAACGTCAACTCGGTGCTGAGGGCGACCTTGCTTACGCCTACGTTATTGCTCACGAGGTTGGTCACCACGTAGAATACCTCACAGGATTGCTTTCAAAACTTCATCAACAGATGGACAGGGCACGTTCCGACGCTGAGGCAAACGCCATTTCGGTTCGTATAGAGTTGCTTGCCGACTTCTACGCAGGCGTTTGGGGACACTATGAGAACAAAACTTTCAAATCGTTTGAAGATGGCGACCTTGAAGAGGCTATCAACTGCGCTCACCAAATCGGCGACGACTATCTGCAAAAATCGGCAGGTTACCGCACTATCAACCCCGAATCATTTACCCACGGCACATCGGCGCAGCGTATGAAATGGCTCAAACTTGGTCTTCAAACTGGCGACCTAAGCCGTGCTAATCAGATACTTACTTGCAGCGAAAGCGAATTATAAAAAAAAATTTAGTTTTTTTTGTGGATTTTTATGGAATGATTACTCTATATGGTGTAATTTAATTTTAAAAAGTAATAAAAAATGGCAGAAGAAAATTCATTTAAAGAAAATCTCAATTGGAAAAAACTTTCAATTGACGCAGTTAACACAATTATTGCAACCGCAATTGGTATTATCCTCGGTCTTTTGGTAGACAAATGGCGCGAGAATGTCAACAATCAGGAAAACTATCAAAAAGTGATTGTTGCCACCATCGTCAACCTCGAAAATTACAAGAGTCAGATTGAAAACTTGGAGTCGTACGTCGATTACAGCAGCGAGGAGTTCGACACTTATTACGATGCTGAGTATGAGGAAACTGACTCCACAATGGACGAAATTGGCTATGTATTTTTCTCTGAAAATTTCCAACAGCAAGACCGTTGGATAGAGGAAAACTTTATCACCAACGGCGGATTTATCGAGGATGCCGACTTGCGCCTCAAAATCGGTAACGTTTACTCGCTTATCGACTTGTGCAAAAACAGTTTTGCTCATCTCAAAACCGTTTCTGACAAAGCCTACGACAAGTATGTGGATATTTACGTAAACGAGGATAGCAAAAATGCATTTGATAAGTTGCTTACCGACAAGGAGTTTATGGCTTATTCAAGTGCAATTACCGAGACGAAATACAACGTTGATACTTGGCTCAAAAGCATCGACGAACTTACACAAGAGATTGTTAAAATCGCTAACGCCGACGAAAAACAGTTGACAGAAATGCGTCAGTCGTCGAAAAAGATACTCGATATGATATCCAAAAGTCGCGAGTAATAAATTTTAGTATATGGGAATCAAAAAATACTTTTCGGCAGAATACCTCTTGCAGATGTTTCGCGACACCTGCAAGAGATTTCCCATTTCGGTGGGATTAGCCTTTTTGTTGTTTATCACAACATTTTGCGCAGTTTGTGAGGTGGATTGGAGCGAACAAACGTGGTTTTTCCTAATTTTTTACACCGTATCAGGCTGTGTGCTAAACGTTTCGCTTAGTATTTGGGGCGAAGGTTGCGCTAAAAAAACGCTTAAAGCATTAGTTATTTGTGTTGTAAATATCTTATGGTTAGCGTATTGTATTTATGCCGCTTTTGATTTTCCATATAATCATAAAGAATGGCTCAGTATGCCGGGATTATGCGCCTTTTCGGTAGCAGTGCTGCTCTCGGTATATTGTCTGCCATTTTTCCGTAGCAAAAGCGATTCTCCTTTTTGGAATTTTGCTACAAATTTTACCGGTGTAACCCTCGGCTCAATAGTGGCTGCGGGTGTGCTCACAAGTGGAATTTCTTTGCTTTATGCCGCTGTAATTGTGATATTTAATCTCGGCGAAGTAATTAAGCCGATTATCGTAATCGACAGTTTTCTTTTGTGCTTGGTGATGCCGCTGTTGATAATGGGTCAGATTCCGCCCAAAGAGCAAATCTACAACGATACCAACATAGGTCTCAACAAGTTTTTCCGTGGGGTAATCAAATTTATGTTTATCCCCTTGTTGGCTATGTATCTTTTGGTGCTATATCTCTATGGATTAAAGAGTTTAATAACATTTGAACTGCCAAACGGATGGGTTTCTACCTTGGTTTCGGTGTCTATGTTTTTTATGGTGCTTATTTATATGGTGCTGTATATCAGCAACTCTTATAAAGAAGACAAATTAAGCGGATTTTTTGTTAAATATATTCCGTGGATAATGATTCCCCTTGTGCTGTTTATGAGCGTGGGCGTATTTCGTCGTTTCAACGATTATGGAATCACCATTCCGCGACTTTATCTGCTTATCGTAATATTTGGTTTCTTGCTATTTGCGTATATTTTGCTGTTGCAAAACGCAAACGTATGATATTGATACCGGCATCGTTTTCGGTGCTGTTTGTGGTGTTCTCGTTTGGTCCGCTGAGTGCCGCCAACATCACGCTAAAATCGTTGCGTACATCTGTAACCGATTGGTTATCAAAGGAAAATGCACAATTGCCTTTAACTGATACCGCCTTTGAAAATCTTGTAAATCAATCTGCCGATAGTATTCGTGCATTTGAAATAGGTTCAAAACTTGCCTATATCACTCATAATTATCCAGAAGAAAAATATTCCGACATTGTTGACGATCGTGTTTCGGAATATCGGTTGCGCAACCCCGAAAAAACTCGCGAAGATAATTCAATAAATTACAATGGTATAGATATTTCGGGAGATTATTATCTTTATAATCTTCCTATTGAGCATAATTTAGATGCCCATTACACTAAGTTTTATGATGTATCTCCTACATCGTACTACACCGATGAAGAAATGCTGCAACCCATTATAAAACATAGTTTTACGCCCTTAGGCACAAATACCCGCTATACTTTTGAGGTATCGCGCGATATGTTGATGAATCGTAGTCGAAAAGATGCAGACTACATCACCCTCAAAAACGATTCTGCATTATACTTTTTGCGCGAATACTCTCTTGATATTCATCGCGGTAATTGTAGGTTGAGCACCGTAGGGTATTTGTTTGTGAAATAGGGGGGGTACATATCGTTACACAAACATTGCCATGTACATGGGAATATAACACATTCCGTCATTTTCTACCTTTAAATCTTTTGTGTAAAAAAGGTAACGGTAGGATATGCGCTGGGAGAATTTGTGGCAAAACATATCGAGCGATACGTGTGTTTTATATCCTGACGATTTAACCTCTATCGGGACTATTTTGCTGCCCCGCGACAGAAGAAAATCTATTTCGTAATTGTGTTTGCCGCTTTCTGTAGGCCAAGTGTGGTAAAAAAGGCGGTTGCCTTGCGCTGTAAGCATTTGGGCTACAAGATTTTCGTACACGTAACCAAGGTCGGCAGATAGTTTGTCGCTAAGGAGTTCCAAATTGTTGAGCAATTCTGCCATTGAATCAGGATTTTCGCTCC
>JAFPYT010000348.1 GCA_017394445.1 Bacteroidales bacterium
AATAACATGAAATTTACAGCAAACGAAATAGCCGACATACTCAACGCCGACTCTATAACAGGCAATAAATCATTAGAAGCCAACCAATTAATTATCCGTGCAGCCACTGCCGCCGCCCTTCCAGATAGTGTTTATTTTGATCTCCGAAAATTTAAAGACCCGCCAAACGCTATTGAACGTATGCACAATCTTGGTGTAAGAATTTTTGTTTACGCCGAACCATTAACTGCCGAACCGTTTAGCGACTCAGTATATATAAAGGTGCGAAACATCAACACCGCCATCAACCAATACATCACCGAAATTATCCGCCGCTACGAAGGCACTGTAATAGCCGTACCCCAACGCAACAACCGTTGCTGCATAAAAGATTGGATGGCTCTGTTGCTCAAAAACTCAGCAAATGTTTTTACCACAGCTCATTACACATCTGAATTGGATTTTCTCGAAAACGTCAGCCTATTAAACAACAGCTACGATATTGCAGTTTGTCAAATTCCCGACAACTACGAATACACCTCAATAGCCGCTATCGAACAAGCCGACACTGTAAGTTTTAACGAAGAAGAATTTTCAATTTCGTTTAATAAAGAAGAGGCATCTACCACAATCAATATCACCAAAAGCCAGTCAGAATTTCCGGCAACAATCAAAATACCATTTTGCGACACCGAACACGCTCAAGATGCAGCCCAATGCCTTTGCTATCTGCTCAAGCAAAACCTTTACATTCCATCGGTTCACAATGTGGTTTTCAAATCGCTCGAAATTCCCGACCCGCTTATCAAAATGCGTCAGGGCGATTTCAACACAGGTATCGTTTCGTGTTTTTCGTCTAAAAACAACATCTATGCTATTTGCAAGTGTTTCGACTTTATGGCTCGTCAGCATCAGTTTAATTCGCTCACTGCCGTAATTGCAAAACCCGATTTTGAAACCCTCACCAAAGATGAATTTTTTGCGCAGCTGTTTTTTGCTGCACGTGGTTGCGGAATTTCGCGCATTGTGTTTATTGGATATTTTGAACAGATACCTCACAACGAATTTATACGCATTACCAAATACGATACTATTCAAGACTTTATCGATAATTTTGCCGAACAAACCTACACAGGAGGCGGCATTCTGCTCAAAGGCGAATGTTACGACGATTTTGCCGACGCTTTCGACTTTTTTCACACTGGCAACCACGATACTGTTTTAGAAGTTAGCCTCAATGCCCTCAAGCACAACCTCAACTACTACCGTGCCCTGCTCCGTCCGCAAACCAAAATGATTGCAATGGTAAAGGCTAATTGCTACGGCAGCGGAAGTTTTCAGATAGCCAACATGCTGCAAAACAATGGTGTAGACTATCTTTGCGTAGCTTTTGCCGAAGAAGGTATAGCCCTTCGTCGTGCCAATATCAAAATGCCAGTTATGGTAATGAACTACGATGGACGCAACTACAAGCAATTAATCAACTATCGTCTCGAACCCGTATTGTTCTCGTCAGAGCGCACACTCCGCCTTATCGAAATTCTTAAAGAACGCGGAATTAAAAACTATCCTGTACATGTAAAACTTGATACTGGCATGCACCGCTCAGGATTTATGACTCACGAATTAGAAGAGTTTTGCAGCATTGTTAAGAACAATGCCGACACTATTAATATAGTTTCGATGTTTACCCACTTTGTGGCAGCTGACGACAATCAAGAAGATAAGTTCTCGTTAACTCAAGTTGAGCGTTTTACACAAATGGCAGATACCATTTGCCGTCTTACTGGGCTCAATCCTATGCGCCATATCTGCAATTCGGTTGGTATCGAACGCTTTACCGATTATCAGTTTAATATGGTTCGCCTAGGAATCGGTCTTTACGGCGTGGCATACGAAGCCACCGAGCAACTTATGGGCATATCTAAATGGAAAACCAACATTGTGCAAATCAAAAATATAGATAAAACCGAAACTGTGGGTTACAACCGCCGTGGCAAAATCAGCCGCGATTCGCGCATTGCCCTCATTCCCGTAGGATATGCCGACGGACTAAACCGCAAATTTGGCAACGGCAACCTGCAAGTAGAAATCAACGGACACCGCGCCCCAATCATCGGCAATATCTGTATGGATATGTGCATGGTAGACATCACCGACATTGAGTGCCGCGCCGGCGACGAAGTGGTTATTTTTGATACTAACACTAAGCTTATCGAAATGGCAAACGCCATTGGCACAATTCCATACGAAATACTCACAGGCATATCTCCGCGAGTAGCAAGAGTTTATGTAGAATAAAAAAATTTTTTTTCACTCCCGATTTTTGCTTTCAACTATTATAATACAAAAATTTCTGTTTATCTTTGTATCGTTATTACAACCTTTATACAAACAGGAAAACAGATGAAAATTTTTGGAAAAAAAGACGAAGGCATCTTCACAACACGCATGTTGACAACGATAACCGACATTATCGTTAAAAAATACATTAAAGCAGGCTACATTGCGCCCGAAAACTACGAAGATACCCGACAGACGATAATTGAAAAATATATTGCTAAACGCGAGCATATCGAAAGTTTGTACGACAAGCGGGCAAAACCTGAAACCTATCTTTCAGCCGTGCTCTACAAAATGATGCTCGAAATTATGAGGTCGACTTCTTCAAAACAGAAGCATTTTGGCGAATACGAAGCAACCGTGCTAAAAAACGGCGAGGGTCATCAAATTACCCCCGAAGAAAAACTGATTATCGAGAACGAAAAAAAATATCTCGAAAAAGTGCTTGCTTCTTTCGGCCACGAAACCTCCAAAGTTACTCTATTCTGCAAAATGTTTTTCAGAATAAGGCCTACCAAACAAGAATTGGAGGCGTATCTAAAACACGAGGCAGACAACGATATATTAAAATTAACGTTCATTGAAGGCAACGAACTCGACAAAGAAATTTTTGACAGGCTATGCACAATTTGCAACACCGCCGAAAATAAAAACAACAAACCCGATGCGGTGCGTATGTTTGTAGGTAAAACTAACGGCAAAATTATCAACCGTCTCAACCTCAACCGACAAACAAATTACAACGAAGAATCGCTTGCACTGCTGTTTGACATGGTATACACCGACAAAGACACGTAACTTTAGAATAAATAAATAACCAACTCTAACACATTTATATTGTATGCAAACCACCGACTATAACCAACTTGCCCGATGCGCTGATTACCTCAACAGCAAGGGCATATCCCTCTCATCCGACGATTACGCTCGAATGTCAGAAGATGACGATTTTGCAATGTCTGCCGTCGACATTGCCGAAATATCGTCTTTGGCACAAAATAAGCTTTCCAAAAATCATACCGTAAAACTGATTCCTTTGCTCGCCATTGTGGCTGCAGCAGCCATAGCAGCGTTTGTATTTATTCCCAAAACAGCAATCGAAGACGCTGCTCCATCACTCAAAACATCTGTTTCGTCTGTTGCCAAATCTACAGCCGACGACATCACCGCCGAAAACGGAATCGCTACAATTTCGTGGCAGTTTGAAGCCACATCTGCCGACACGCTTGTTATTTACGACGTTAACGGTAATTCTCTCATTAAAAAGCCCGTATCAGGCAACGCCGCCACTATCGCCCTGCCTCAATCTGCCCAAAAATACATCTACAAAATTGAGCGATATTCTACCGACATCCTCAAAAAAGGAACTATTTTGATAAAATAGCTTTTCATACCCCTGCATAATTTTTTGTTCTACAGATAATAGGGTATATTGTTGTTCATGTGTTATGTTATTGAATTTATAAAACTAAAAATTAACAAAAATGAACAACAAACTATTTTTTACCGCCGTGTGTTTGGCATGCGCGGCGTTGATTGGTTGCGAACCTGATATACATCGAGCAAGTAGCGATTTTTTTTATCCATCGTCGTTTAGTGCCGACACAGGTTATTTTTTTAGAGATGCCAAAGAAATTCTTCTCCGTTTTTCATCCTCAAACAATTATTCTCCATCGTACGGAGGTTCTTCCAAAGAACGTTACAAACAATATGTCTACTATTTTGGCGACTTTGGCTACCGCGAGGATGATGAAGTATGTTTTGGCTGCTGCGATGATGTTGAGGATATTGGTTTCGGACGCCCTACGTCGCTTTGCGTATGCGATATCAAATCTATCCACGTGGTTTGCGAAAACGAATTTGACGAAAATCATCCCGCAGGATCTAATGCCGACGACTTGTTTAAAATCGCACTTGAAACAGCATATCCTTTTCTAAAAAACAATTACACAGGTTATTATGAGTATTACGATAAGTATTTCCCTCTTCAAGACATCAACCCCGATTATCTAAAACTCACTGGATTATGGTTTGGACACTTAATTATTACTAAAAATCCGCCCGCCGAAGGCA
>JAFPYT010000349.1 GCA_017394445.1 Bacteroidales bacterium
ACTGCACTGCGGGTGCGTCGGTGTACGACTTGGTGCGGATTTCCACCTTGTCGGCCACCATAAAGGCCGAGTAGAAACCCAGTCCGAAGTGCCCTATCAGGTTTTCGGACACGTTTTTGTATTTCTCCAGAAAGTCCTCGGCACCCGAAAAAGCAATCTGGTTGATGTATTTGTCCACTTCGTCCTGCGTCATGCCGATGCCTCGGTCACTGATTATCAGCTTATTGCCGTCTATCTTGACTTCAATGGTAAGGTCGCCGAGCTCCACCTGCGCCTGTCCCATTGAGGTGAGGGCTTTCAGTTTCTGTGTGGCGTCGGTGGCGTTGGAGATAAGCTCGCGCAGGAAAATCTCGTGGTCGGAATAGAGGAATTTCTTTATAACAGGGAAAATGTTCTCGGTTTGAACGTTTATATTACCTTTCATATTGTTGTATCTTTTTAGTTGTTAACGAAAAAAGTATATGCAAAACCCGTTCCAGCGGCTGCGGAGTGACATTTTGGCAGATTTTTACTCTTTTGTGCGGTAAACCACTATCTACAAAGCCATTCCTTTGTTTCGAATAATTGCGTAACGACTTTTTTCGAAAAGCACGAAAAAGATATTAAGCCAGCAGAGTGGTTTCAGAAAAATTAAAGCATAAAACAGTGTTTTATTTTTCTGTAATTCTATTTTTATACCTAATCTCAGAAATATAACAACATTTTCGTTTTTTTGATTACCGTAAACCAGCGGAAAGTCGAAAAAAAATGAGATTCCGCACGTCTATGGCAAGGGGCACGCCCGCACAATCCGAAAAAAGCCAAGAAAATCGTCTTCCCCGAAAACAAAGAGGGATACTCCGAATTCAGCTGCGTGGCGAGGTATTAGGGATGCACGTCCGATGCGTGTAAAACAAAACGCCTGTTTTAATGGTTGTTAGCCATTATCCATTCAAGGAAAAACGGATCCTCCAGTTCATAGCGGTCGGTATAAATCACATAACCATCTTTCTGAAGCCGTTTCAGGGCACTATACACGGTGCTTGTGCGATAGCCGCTGTTTTGTAGGGGCTTGCCCGCCGCCAAACGTTGCATAATCCACTTGTTTGTGCGGTTGAAATTCATCCACAGCCGCTCATAATCTAGTCCGTGGGTGGTAACTATATGTTCCACAGCGCTTTTGAAAGGATCTTCGGTGTTGGGTTGCAAAACCCCTACCTGCCACACGTTTGCCGCCAACTGTTGTGAATAATACGGATGACAAGAGGTGTACTGCAAAATGCGGTCGGCCAGTTGGTTATTACTGTCGGGGAACTGTTCTGCCAGTCGTTCCGACAGGTATCGGTGAAAATCGTCGTAGGGCAGTCGGCCCAACCGCATAAGTTCACCGAAATGATAGAATGGCGACTTTTTGTTTTCAAAAATGTCGCTCATCATACTCTCCTGACTTCCAAGCATGATATAGTTGATGTGCTTTTGCTGTTGCATAATGGATCGCATTTGGCGGTCGAGATTCTTTGCAAGACCGCAAATCTCCTGAAATTCGTCAAGCACCACAATCATCCTGTCGTTCTCCGAATGGGCTTTTTCTATAAGAGCAAGAACATCTTCGAGCAGTGTGATTTCATTCACACCTGGCTGGAACGACACCTCCATAGCTCCGCTAACGGGATTTGAGGAAATTGTGGGTATTATGCGGAAATGGGTTATCAAATGGCGAACCCGTTCAACGGGATGCACTTTGAAAAACTCTTTCAGCAGTTTGGCCGAAAGGTCGGAAACCGACGTTACCTGCTGCAGGTTTATCGTGATATGCTTGCGGCCACTCTGTTTCACGGCCTTGGCCACCACGCTGCTTTTGCCGAAACGTCGCGGACTGATTAGTATCAGATGATTTGCACTATTGATAAACTGGGTGATATAAGCTACCTCATTCACCCTGTCGGTGAAGTACTCTTCCTCCACTATAGTGCCGAATTTGAAAGGATTTTCCATATTACGTATTTTTTCGTAACGACTTTTTCCGTAATTGATTTTGCAAATATACACATTTTTTTTAATACCGAAGAAATAATTTTGTACTTACTTTGCAACATGCCGAAAATCAGTGTGTTCAAAAAAAACAAATATGCCACAAATTGTCATAACCGATAGTGCTTCAGATGTGCTTTTTATTTCTTTGGCACTAAAACCTTTCTTTATTCTTTTCTTACCCCTCTCAATTCCCTATTTACAAAGGGATTTCTTTACTACGAAATTTTTCGTAACGACTTTTTTCGTAATACAACTTATCCGAGAATATGAACAACGAAAAGCACGAAAAAGATATTAAGCCAGCAGAGTGGTTTCAGAAAAATTAAAGCATAAAACAGTGTTTTATTTTTCTGTAATTCTATTTTTATA
>JAFPYT010000350.1 GCA_017394445.1 Bacteroidales bacterium
GTAGCCGAATGTCTGGGTAATGTAATCTTTGATTTCTTGTTTTGATTTGCCTGTGCGGGCTAGGAAAATAGCCGCCGCCGTTGCCTGTGCGCCCTTGATGCCTTCGGGGTGATTGTGTGTTATTTCGGCAGAACGTTTGGCTATTTCGAGGGTTTCTTCCAAAGTGTCGAACGCCCAACCCACGGCAGAAACACGCATTGCCGAGCCGTTGCCCCATGAGTTGTAGGGATGTCGTCCGGATGGAGATTTGGAGGAGAATTTTTCGTCGTAAGTGTGAAGTTGTTCTGGATGAAACACCCAACGTTCAAAACCTCCGCCGTATGCTCCCATAGGGTCGGGGTAACGTGTGCACATATCTACAAGACATTCTTCTAATTTTTCAAAAGTATGTTGCTTGTCGACAACGAGCCATTTAGCCACAGCCACGGTAACAATTGAGTCGTCGGTATATTCACATTCCGGGGCGAAAAGCGGAAAATCAACCGACTTATGGTTGTGAAATTCGTATATCGAACCTACTGTATCGCCTATTACTGAGCCTAATATCATAGCGGGGTGGGGGTTAATCAATATTTTTTTTATTTCTCATTTCAATTTCTTTTACTGTGCGGTCAACTACTTCTTGTAATTGGTATGTTGCCACGCCCAACGGTTTTTGAATGTCTTGGAGCGACCATTCAACGATGGTTTTCTTGGCGGTTTTGCAGATAACGTAAGGGAACTGAAATTGTAAGGGTCTTTGAGCAATTCCTGTGCCAAATCGTTTTGCGGAGCGGGTAGTGTGCGTTCAAAATTGGTAATGGCAGAGCCTTGTGCATCGTAGAGACCTTTTGCCACTTGGTCTTCAAGATAACTGCGGCTCCACCCTTCGTTTGCAGTTTTTTCAATGTAAAACATTGCTTCGTCAACGGATTCGCATTTGGTGATAATGTGTACGTGATGTTTCCACGGTATTTTCCCGAAGATTACGGGCATTTTAGAAAGGTCAGCAAGTTGCTGACCAAATTCGTCTGCAACTTGCTGATGAAATTCGCCACCAACTTGGTGGCGAATTGTAATTCTTTCATAATAAAATAGATACCAACATTTCATATACTTTAAGTTGGTATATGAAAAGCCGGTTTCGTCGGGGAAAGCCGTTTTTAAATCGAGACTTAACTGATTAAAAAATCCGCTGCCCCATTTGCTTTCGGCTTTAAGGGCTACAATGTCTCGCCCGATGCTCCAATAAAACGAAAGCATCTCGGTGTTTACGCGGACTGCCGCTTTTATTTGGCTACTTTTGAAACGTCGTTTAACGTCTGATAGCCATTCTATATAACTGTTGTCGGCTATTACGCCGTTGTTTTTTACAAATTCCGGGGACATTATGCTGATATTTTGACTTGCTTTTGTGGGTAAAGATACAAATTTTTTTTCTGTTTGAGAAATTTTTCGGGGAGGATTTTTTTCGTCAACGACTCGTTGAAGATTTAAAATTTGTGGAATCTCTGCAAATTTCGTGAAAAAAAATTGTGGAATATCGACATAGTGAATATTATTATATTGATAATCAATTGATTTGAAATTGTTGTTAAAACGCTATTCTGGGTTTGCATCTTTATTATTTTATCACAAAAAAAACACTATTATTAACTCATTGATTATCAATAATATCACGTTTTTCCTACGAAAAATGTGGAAATTTTACATTTTTTCCTAAGAAAAATGTGAAAAAAGGTCAGCAACTTGCTGACCTTTTTTTGTTCATTTTGAAATAACCCCAAAATCTCCTCAATTTTGTTTACTATGCTGGTTTGTTACGCCAGAGAAGAAAGGTTTATGCTAATTCATTCTTTACAGCATTATTGAGTTCAGATGATGCTTTTTTATCATTGAAACACTCAAAAAATTCGGCTTTGACGAGCCATGCAAAACTAAATGCCCAGAGCATGATGGCTTCGTTGATGAGTGTCCAATATCCGGGGAAACCGCAACATGCCGATATCACTTGATTGAGCATAAAAACTATTATCACGCCGGCACAGGTGTAATAGATTTTGTTGCGGAGTTTCTTTTCGGGGGTCATGGTGTCGTCGCCTTTGCTCTGTGTAAAATTGTATCCCACCATTATGGCAAAACTTACGAACATCAGGCTTGCAAAGGTGCAATGGATTATGAAACTTGTGCCACATTCCAATCCCAAAAGTCCTGTGATTTCGATTCCTCCGTGTCCGCACGGAAACACTATTATGCCCAAGGCGCTTATGCCGGAAATTATGGTTAAAATCTTGTCGGATGCATTGTAGCCGATATACGACAAAAACAGCACTGCCATTGAAAACAATACTCCAATCATACAAATCTGCGAGTTGGCATAGTAGGTCATACTTATCGAATACCACCATTTGGGGTCTACAATTTGAGAGTTATCGCCCAAAAGTCCGAAGCCAATTGCGCACGGAGCCAAAAAGAATCCCAACAATCCTAAGATTCTTTTTTGAAAAATCATCAGTTCTTTTTTTCCAGTACTTACCATTGTTTAATTATTTATTTTTGTTAAATATTGCTTTATTCTTTGGCACAAATATAAGGCTATTTTTTTATGTACCGCAAAAAACTTAATAATTTTTTACCATTATTCTTTGCCTACCCAATCCACTGATAAGAATCGGATAAGTTTGCCGTTGTGGTCTAAGATTCCCCATTTTTTGTTTAGAGTGGCAAATATAACGCCTTGGTTTACAAATACATCGTCGTAAATTGGCTGAACAATTATCTTGCCCGTGGAGTCAATCAGTCCGCATTTTCGGTTTACCTCTATCACCGCAAAGCCGTAACAATCAAAAGGATAGGCAAATGAGAATTTTGGCTCTACTACATAATCGCCTGAGGTGTTGATATATCCCCATCCTGTTTTGTCGCAAACCATAGCCAATCCGTTGCCGCTAAATAAATGTGCCTCGGTGAATTTTGGTTCAATAACCCATTTGCCTGTGGTGTCGATGTATCCGTATTTGCCTTTGTAGGGGACTGGTGCCCAGCCGTTTGACCCAAATGCAGGATTATCGTTGTCTTCAAACTGTTGCTCTATTGCCCATTCGCCCGAGGTGTTGATAAAGCCAACATAACCGTTGAGACGTACTGTTGCCAACCCAAATTGATTGAAGGGAAATGCAAAGTCAAATTTTGGTTCAATAACCCATTTGCCTGTGGTGTCGATATATCCGTATTTGTCGTGATATTTTGCCACTCCCAAACCGTTGTTGCCAAACTCTGTAACATTTTGAAACTGCGGTTCAATCACCATTTTGCCTGTGGCGTCGATATAACCCCATTTCTCGTTGATGCAAACGGGGCAGATGTTAAATTGGTTGAACTTACGTGCGTATTGAAACTGAGGCTCAATGATGATTTTGCCGTTACTATTCAAAAATCCGCATTTTGAAGGCTCACCATCTTTGTAAACTGTTGTAAAACTTGCCAATCCGTTGTCTGCAAAATCGCCCAAAAATCTGTACATCGGCTCCACCACAAGGTCTCCTTTTTTGTTGACATAACCGTGTTTTTCGTTAAAAATATCACCGATCGAAACCTTTGCCAAACCATTGTTGCCAAAGCCGTTGCATTTATAAAACTGAGGCTTAATTATCCAATTTCCATTAATGTCGATAAAACCGCATTTTCCGTTGATACAAGCGGGGAAAAGAGTAATATCGCTATCATTTTGTGCCACGGCAATGTTTGATGAGGCGGTGATGAGGCCTGCTATAATAAGTTCTTTGCTCATAAGTGGTAGATTTAGTGAGGCAAAGATAAGATTTTTTGGTAAAACAGTTTGGTTTTAATGCCAAAATCTGATTTTTTAACTAAAATAGTGCCTTAAAAATTTTTATATCTCGCCAAAACCGCATATATTTGCCCTGTTTTGGCGAGATATAAAAATTATATTCAGCCAAAACAATATAATTTTACCCTGTTTTGGCGAGATATAAAATTAATATGTTATGAATCAATTAGTTGGAAGAGTTGAAGAGAAACGGATGCTTTTTAACTGTCTCAATTCGAGCAAAAGCGAATTTGTGGTAGTTTATGGTCGAAGACGAATCGGAAAGACGTTTTTGATTCGCAGTTTTTTTGAAGATAAATACGATTTTTGTTATGTTGGAAAACACAATTATGCTTATCACGACCAATTGAAAGCATTTGCCGCCGCCCTCAAACAATATTCGGGTAGTAAATTTGATATTGTTCTAAATAATTGGGACGATGCGTTTAAAAACCTTGCCACATTGTTGGACTCAATTACCCACGATGGCAAAAAGATAATTTTTATTGACGAAATGCCGTGGATTGATGGTCGACGGTCTGATTTTGTACCTGCGTTGGAGAATTTTTGGAACTCGTATGCTGCTTTTAGAGATGATTTGATGCTCGTGGCTTGCGGTTCGTCTACTTCGTGGATAGTTGACAAAGTTCTCAAA
>JAFPYT010000351.1 GCA_017394445.1 Bacteroidales bacterium
AATTTCGCCGGCGGTGTGCGATCCGAGGTCTTCTTCAAGAAAGATGAAGGTAATGCCTTTGGTGCCAAGTGTAAAAAGGTTGGGAAGATATGGCTTTTCGATGTCAATACCCTCTTTTTCAAAGAGTTCGTCAAGGTCGGCGGCACCAAACTTTTTGCATATTTGAGCCATCACCAACTCGGCGGCTTGAGCTTCGCCTTCTGTGGTAAAAATATCTGACTTATTAATTATGCGACCTGTGTTTTTGTCGAAATTCATTACAAATGTGGAATTTAAACCGTGAGCACCGCCGCTAAAATTATATTGCGATGCACGATAGTTGATAATGCTGTCGCGACCGTATGAAAACTGGCTCGTTACCTTAAATTCATACTCAAAAACGCCTTCAGGGTCTTCTTTGTAGGCTTTTAGGCAATCTTCCTTGTAACCTTTAACATAGTTTTTTACAAATATTTCGAGTGCGCGGGGAACGGTCTTTTTTTCACCACGTTTGAGGTCTTCAGACGGTAGGATTCCCGATTTGAGAATCTCCTCGTTGATTTGCGAAGCGTTGGGACCTATTGCGTAAATCAAATCTATATTGATAGTGCTCTTGGGCGAATCGGCGTTGCCTTTTACAAGATGCACAATGGTATCGAACTTAGCGGATTGAAATGTAAGAGTCTCAGCCATTTTGTCGGCTTTTTTGGCTCGGTTGCAAGCGCCGAAAAGTGCAATTGAAAGCACTGCGGCAATGGTTAAAATCTTTTTAGTCATTTTGTTATGTTGGTTAAAAAAACTATATCGTTAATTATCTCCAAATTCTGAGGTCTTGGAACGAGCGGCGGCGTTTGCGGTTGGTAACCGAAGCCTCGTTGCCTTTTTGTTTAATCTTAGCCTCTTTCTTGTCTTGATAGTCGCGCGAGATGTTTTCGCTACTATTGAGTATTCTGCGCAAAACTCCGTAATACAGAAGCACATAGAGTATAATGCTCATTACCCAGATAACACCGAGATTGAGCCAATAAGTATCAATATAATAATTGCCGAGACGTTTGCGCGGAGCATAGAAATGCGCACGTAGAAACTTGTTGCGCGGGTCAAGATAAATTGGCGACGCCTTTTGATAAAGGTGGTTGTTGTATTCTATAACTCGCTCAGTTTCACGATTATTGGTAACAAAGTCGGCAAGAGCATCGTTGTGATAACGGCGTTTTAGGTCGAGATATTTTTCTTTAAGTTCTGGCGATGCCTGTTGCTGCTGAATATAAGCATCCTTTTGTTTCGACGCGCTTTTAAAACGGCTTATGTAACTCGACCGCAGTTGCGAAAAATAAAATCTGAGTTGTTTCAAAAGGTCGTCGTCCATATTTTGCAGAGTAATGTCGTGATAGTCGAAAAGAGGCTTAACTGCAGGATTATCTTCCAACTCGTTGGCAATTTCGTTGCGTATTGTTAGAAAATCGCTTTCGATATCGGCGGCGCGGTCGGGATTGTTTTTGTTGCGCTCGTAGGCATTGAGTTTGTTGTCGAGCAGGGTAAGCCAAAAATCGCGCTTGATTAAGGCATTTTGCATATCCTTTTCGTATTGATACAGAGGACGTTCGTAATCGTTGTTGATAAACTGCTCTACCGACAGAGCCTCGTAAGCCCAACGTGCAACAAATAATTCGCCATAAAGCGGAATCTTGCCTGGCGACGAAATTGTAGGATTGAGTTTGTCGAAACTTACTAAAACACCACTCAGAATAATTTGCGGAATTATCAAGAAAGGTATTAATATATAAATAGTTACAGTGGTTTTAAAACCATCCGAAATATTCAAGCCCATAATGTTGGCATTTACCCAAACGGCAAACAACAAGAGCCAATATTTAAAATATTGGTCGTGGATTTCTAAAACAGAATTACCTATTACAACAAACGTAAATGCTTGAAATGCAGATAGAAACAGCAATATTACCACTTTCGACAAGAGATACGCCCCCTTATTAAGGTTAAGAAACGCCTCTCGTTTAAGGATTTTTCGGTCTTTGATAATCTCCTGAGCGGACACAGTTAACCCTACAAACAACGCAACTATCACAGCCATAAATAAATACACAGGCAAATTGCTATTGTCGAGGAATACGTATCCATCGGCATTATCACGCGAAATATTGCGATACTTAATTATAAAGGTGAGCAAAAGCGCAAGCAGCGGAGCCTCCAAAAAGTTGATAAGCATATACTGCGCATTACTGAGTTTTGCAAGTACATCGCGCTTTACAAAAATAGAGAACTGCTTAAAAAATCCTGGAATCTTAAAGTTGATTTCGGGCAGACGTTTTACAAGCACCGAATGCCGTTTTTCTTTGCCAACTTCTTGATTAAAAAATTCTGCCCATTCCTTGGGCGAAATCTTGCGTGTTTGCGTGGCGTTGCCATACTCGTCTACAATACGGCTCTCCACTATGTTGAAAATCTGTTCGGAGTTGACATTACCGCAGACGGGACATTCGCTGTCGTTCCAATTCGCCTGACGTATTTTTGATTTGAAATACGAAATACTTTCCACAGGGTCGCCAGTATAAATGAGGTAACCTCCAGTGTCGAGAATTATCAAGCGGTCGAACATTTTGAATATTTCGCTTGATGGCTGATGGATTACCACAAATACGAGTTTTCCCTTGATAGTCAACTCTTTGAGAAGGTCTAAAATATTCTCGGAATCTCTTGACGACAGACCCGAAGTAGGCTC
Organism: Bacteroidales bacterium; assembly: GCA_017394445.1. Classification (GTDB taxonomy): domain Bacteria; phylum Bacteroidota; class Bacteroidia; order Bacteroidales; family UBA3824; genus UBA3824. The sequence goes on from JAFPYT010000351.1 coordinate 2,720, forward strand.
GTCGAGAAACAGTATGGATGGTTCGCGGATTAGTTCTAATGCGATATTCAGACGTTTGCGCTGTCCGCCGCTGATACGCTTGTTGAGGGGATTGCCCACGCGCATATTGCGGATTTCGTAAAGTCCGAGGTTTTTGAGCATTTTTAGCACCGTGCGGTAAAGTTGAAACCGCGAATAGTTGCCAAAACATTGCTTTGCACTGTAATAAAGGTTTTGAAACACAGTAAGTTCCTCTATCAAAAGGTCGTCCTGCGAAACGTATCCGATAAGACCGTCAAGTTCGCCGTTGTTGCGGTGAACATTGATTCCATTTACAAGCACCTCGCCCGACGACGGTTTGAGATTGCCATTGAGCACATTGAGCAAGGTAGTTTTGCCTGCTCCCGACGCACCCATTATGCCAACAATCTTGCCGCTCTTTTCGAGAAAACTCATACTGTGAAGACCCACAGCACCGTTGTTGAACTTGTATTCAAGGCGGTTAACCTCAAAAACTATGTTGGCTTTGGTCTTGTCGTAGTTGTATGTGGAAACTATGTCGCTATAATAAATAGGCTTAATCTTGCCGCCGCGGATCGACGAACCCGCCGACAACACGTGCACACGGTTTGGATTAAGCACCTGACCGTTGAGTAGCAACTCTTTGATGCCTCGAAAAACAAACAAGTGCATATTCACCGACTTAACGGCAAACACAATTATCTGTCCTGTAAGGTTTTCGCTATAAATATGTTTAGACAGGCTGCCGTTTGGAGCGGATGGTTGGTTGTCGATTAAAAGGATATTGTCGCCATCGGGCAGTTTTTTCGACGAATAGAACACAAAGTCGAGAATTGTGCGGTACTCCTCGTCGCTAATAAAGATGTTTTCGGCAACGGTTTGCACAAACTCCAACTCTTGCTGCGAAGCCTCCTCACAGTTGTAACTGATAAATTCTAAAAGACGTACAAGCACAATAATCTTTTGACGCTGAACAAGTTCCTTGTTGATAACGTTGCAGATTACAAGAATTTTTGTGCTGCTGAGCGACACAGCCTTCTTGCGCTTGCTGTCGGTGGTCTGTTTGCCACGATATTGGTTGTAAAACCCGTTGTAAACATCCAAATATTCGTCCACGAGTTCTTGCGAAAGTTCGTGGCGCAGAAAAGTTTCAACAATATTGTTTTGCTCCGCCTGAGCCTTTGAAGCGGCGATTATTGCAAACAACTGCATTAACGCTTTTAAGATGCTTTCACTCATTGTGCGGCGCGGATTTTAGTTTTTGAAACCAATTAGCAAAATGGCAAAACCCGAATCGGGCGCAAGGTCGTCGAGCATAGCCTCTATGTTGCAGTCAACGGTAGACGCGAACTGGAAATCCCAATAAGGAGCGTTCTTATGGTCTACGTTGGCAAAAATCTCGTTGCCCTCGCTGTCGCGCACAGTAAAAAGGAGGTTTCCATCGTTGAGACCAGCACAGGCAGCCACACGGTAAGTGGTTCCGCCATAAAAAGTTACGTGAAATTCAGCAGTTTCATCTTTGGCAATAGCCGCCTGATACACCTGACCGTCGCTGATATACGACGATGGAATGTGCTGTGCACAGAAATTAATCAGGGTGTCGGCCTGAGCATCGGCTTTGTTGAAAGCAAATGTCATTATTGCAATTAATATTGTTATAATCAGCGGTTTGTTCATATCTGTAATGTTTTAAGGTTAATCGGTAATGGAGTTGCGGAGGTGTTCAATCTTGCGCGAAATGGTTTCGATGTGCTGCAAATCGATAACTGTTTCGGTTTGCGAATCCACAATAGTGATTCGGTTAGCCTCGTCGGTTTTTACCGATTTAAAAGTATATTTAACATTGATGTCGTCGAAAATGGCGGCAAGTTCCGAAAGGTTTTCGAGAAAAGAGTCGTATTCGTTGGAAATTTTGCCGTAATGCGGACGGAGGATGTCGATAAGATTATTGAGAGCGGATTTTTGCTGACCAATAAGGTCTTTGATTTCGGGTTTCATATCTTTGGCTAACTGAATGTGAGTTAGCAAGTAAAGACTTTCTACCCAACCGCCGGCAAGTATCAGTGCGCCCACCTCGTTGCGTTCGGCATCCATAAGGTATTGGTCTGATTCTCGGTACATTATCGAGGCGATATATAGCAGCGAATCTTTGTTGCCATTGTTTCGCTCAATGCGCTTCATGGTCTCCTCGTTGAATGTGTTCATAATGCCGAGTTCTTTGCTGAGTGCGCGTATAGCACCAAAATAAGCCGCAGCGTCGGGCAATTGCTCAAACACATTGATATACCCAAGGTTAGCACCATAGATACCAAGGTTTAAAGCCTGTTTAAATGTGGTAGTGTAATTCTGATATTTGTTTACACTATTAAGAAGTTCCTTATTATAAGGCAGTTGCACTTTTTGAATAACACCCGCCAACTGAATAGGCGACGGCACGTTAAACAGCCTATCGTTAAACCTTACGAGAGCGCCACGATTAGGGTCGAGCATCTGAGTCTGATCGGCAGGCGGAGGGGCAGTCTGAGCCCCCTCGCCGCTGTTGTTGTTTACCGGCGTACAGGCCTGAACAATAATGCAGGCGGTTATGACGGCTACAATATGGGTTAGTCTGTGTATCATTTTTATCGTTGTTATCTATGTAGAAACATTTAGCAAATGTAACGAATAAATTTTTAATACGTTATTATTTTTGCCACTTTTTTTGCAGCAAAAGGCGTTTTATTTTACATAAACGAGCGTTGCTCCGCCGCCATACTCTTCAAACGAGGCATCCTGATAGGTGTAACGGCGATATTTACGGTCGAGTTCTTTGCGGATTTCGAGTTTTAGCGTGCCGTTACCTTTGCCGTGAATAAACACCACTTTTTTGATATGAGGATTTTTGATGGCTTCGTCCATCTTTTGGCGGAATGTATTCATCTGATAATCAAGTTTTTCCTTAGGTGTCATACCGCGCTCGTCATCTAATAATTCCACAAGGTGAAGGTCTACTATCTCTTTGTCGCCCTGAGGTTTAGATGATTTTTTTGTGATTGGTTGAGCAGCGTCTTTATTGGGCAAAGGGTTATCTGTTAGGTTTTTAACTGCCTCTGCCATAGGCGAATTGGTGTAAAGCGAATTTACCACAGCCTTTTCGTCAAAAAAGTCGTTGGTTTTGTAGTAACTCTGTTGGAAAAACTTGGAAGCGTGTATCTTAACCTCGCACTCTTTGGGCGGAATAATTGAGCCAAATCCGTTTTTGGCAAAAAGTATCTGAAATTTTACAAACGCAATTTGCGTCAAGTCCATGCGAGGAATAGTTTCCAAAAGTTCCTTAGTGTCGGGCTCCAAAATGCCGGTGTGCATAGCGAATGCCTTTCCTACGGGCTTTATGTAATTGTATGCCAATTGATAAGGACTATCGTTGATGAGATACAAATCAAGGTCGCACTCTTCGGGTTTATGAGGGTCGACAGGTACAAATGCCGAAAGAATTTCAAATATATCGTCGTCGTTGTGGTTGGCGTCAACATCCACAAACTTACGCTCCTTGGGCTGCGTTTTCGACTGAGCAGTGGTAGGTTTTGGCTCGGGTTTTTGCGGCTCGGGCTGAGGTGTGCGCTGCGGAGTCATCGGCAGGTCTAAAATAAGGTCGGCGGCGCGCGCCGGAACCTCAAAATCATCGCTGTTGAGCACCATAATAGTGCCGTTTTCTAATACACGGGCTACTGTGCCGTGGTCGTTTTCGTTGAGAAAACGAACTTTGTCGCCTTTTTTAAATTTCATCGCTAATTTGCTTTTAAGATGCGCCAAAGTTAGTTATTTTTGCCAAAAATTTTGCAAAGAACGACATTATTTTGCCGTTAAAATTTAAACAACTGATTATTAAATATTTAAAGACATATTAAAATGAACTTTCCTGGCGACATACAGATTGCGGAATACAACTATCCCCTACCCGACGAACGCATTGCCAAATTTCCTTTGAAAGAGCGCGACAAGTGCAAACTATTGATATACAAAGATAAACAGATTAGAGAAACCATTTTTTCTAACATCGGCACTCTCCTACCCAACGACGGACTTATGGTGGTGAATAATACAAAGGTGATTCCCGCTCGATTGGAATTTTTTACGCAAAACGGTGCAAGGATAGAGATTTTTTGCCTCGAACCGCACACTCCCGCCGACTACGATACCAATTTTGCCGCAAAAGAGACCTGCCAATGGCGTTGCCTTGCTGGGAACCTTAAACGTTGGAAAAATTTCAACCTCTCGCGCACTCTGCAATGTGCCAACGGCGAAACCGTGCTTACCGCAGAAAAAATTGAAGTAGAAGGCGGCGAAATTGTTGCAAAATTCTCGTGGACAGGAGGTTACTCGTTTTCTGAAATTATCGATGCAGCAGGCAGTATTCCCATTCCGCCATATCTCAATCGCAAGGCGGAGGAGAGCGATAGTGTTGATTATCAAACAGTTTATTCGCATTACAAAGGGTCGGTGGCTGCACCCACGGCAGGACTTCATTTTAGTCCCGAACTGCTCAAAAGCCTGAAAACCAAGATAGACGAGCTCACCCTACACGTAGGCGCGGGAACATTCAAACCCGTAAAAACCGAAACCATTGGCGAACACGAAATGCACCGCGAGTTTTTTGCTGTAAATAAGGATGTTATCGAAGATCTCATTAAATACCAAGGCAAAATCACAGCCGTAGGCACCACATCGGTGCGCACACTCGAAAGCCTATATTGGATAGGCGTAAAACTCGCTACATCAGAAACTTGCACTCATCTAAGCCAATGGGAATGTTATCAAATGCAGACCGATTTAAGCCTCAAAGATTCGCTCTCTAATATATTAAAGGTGATGGAGCGCAACGGCATCACCGTCTACAAGGCATCCACAGGTATAATGATTGCCCCAGGATACCGCTACAAGGTGGTCAACAACATTATCACAAATTTTCACCAACCCGAAAGCACACTTTTATTATTAGTGTCGGCAGCAGTGGGCAACGCATGGAAAGATATTTATAACTACGCCTTAGACAACGACTTCCGCTTTCTCAGTTACGGCGATGGATGCTTTTTGGAGGTAGACTGATTTTTTTATTAAAATGGTACTCTTTTTGTAAAATATTCAGTAACTTTAAACCGTAATTGTTAACCGAGTTTTTATAAAAAAAGTACAATGCTACACATCATCAAACTACTGAAAAACAAGTTTTTATATTGCTTTATTGTGTTAATGCCGCTGTCGGCTGCCACATTTGCTTTTTGTGCCGAAAAAAGCGCACCGCACGATTTTAACCCGATGCTTTCGCCCGACACGGTATTTAACCACATGTCGTTAGAAGACAAAATAAGGCAACTTTACATTTACAATGCCGGCGACCAAACTCCCGACTTTGGAAAAAACAAGCCGCAAGGATTGATTTTTAACACCGACAACTATAACAGTCTCAGCAAGTTGGCTCATTCTATCACCGATACATCGATGGTAAAGCCAATTGTGATAACTGATATATCAAAGCCGTTTGTAGACCTGCCCGTATACCTCAACCAATACGCTGTGTCAACCACACGCGACACTATGCTCTACCGCATTTGGGCAGAACAGATGGCAGACACTCTCGCCAAGGCAGGAGTAACGGTGGTAAAAGGCTCATTTACAAATTTTAGCGACATCACCCCTCGCACCACCGACAAAGAACTTTTTGAACACACTTACCATGCGCGAATACTTATCAACGCTCTGTGGCAGAATGGAATAACTGCAATTATCGAATACAACCTTGCGAACATTACCGACAAAAAACGTCGCGATTTTATTCAAAAATCTATCGATTCGCTCAGCACGCTCGGCAAACGCCTAAACAAATACTACAACACCGAATATCCTCCTAACGCTCTCACTTACAAAAAAATAAGCAGAACAGAAGATATTATAAAAACCCTCTGCGCCGACAACGACCTGATTATCGGCGAAATAGAACCTGAAACTTTTGTAAAGACAGTACACTTGGCCGTGAAAAAAAACAAACGTCTGCGCAAAGTATTGGAACTCAAAGCCTACAAGATTATAAAACTAAAATATTGGATAGCCGACAATCATACAAAACATCCCACACGCGATTTTCCAAGACGATTGGCTATTTGGAAAGCCATAACAGGCTCTAACACTTGCATTTACAATACATTTGGCTTTCTTCCCGTAAAAGACATTACCAATCTAAAAATAGTTCAAATTGGTGGCACATATCTAAAAGGCTTTGTATCAGAAAAATACAACTATTGTAATGCCAATATGCAATATGTCCGCAACGATTACGAAAGCGTTGCCAAAGCTCTTAAAAAAACTTACAACAAAAACCTGATTGTGCTTATTAACGACAAACTCACTGATATAAAAGTTATTACACAAATCAACAACGCCACCCGCAACAACCATTCGTGCGTGGTAAACTTCGGTAATCTCGACAACCTTGGCAAAATCAAGAGTTCGTCGCTATTGCAAGTTTACGGTAATGGCTATGCCTCAGGCAGATACGCAGCTCAGGCGATATTCGGCAGCATTGAGGTAAACGGCAAAACGCCATTTGAAATATCGCACGACATCAAGGCTGGCACAGGTAAACGCATAGAAGTGTGCCGATTGCAAACATTGCCGCTCAGCATCGCAGGTTTTAACCGAAACTATTGCGACACAATTGATTCTATCGTAAATATGGCAATTAAGAACAACTGTTTTCCGGGTTGCCAAGTGTTTGCCGCCTACAAGGGCAAAATACTCATCAACAAAGGTTACGGACATTACACCTACGACACTACATCTCAGGAAGTTAGCACCAACACTATGTATGATATTGCCTCGCTCACCAAAATCACCGCCGCCACCATTATTATGATGCACCTTTCGGGCAAAAAGATGATTAATCTCGACAAAAACATTGGCGAATATTTCAACGACACCACAATAGATTGGACCAACTTGCCCGCCGACACCATAATCAATCCCAACGACATTACCGACACCACTTTCCTCCGCGATATTCCCGAACGGACAATTTTCGGTGTGCCTATCAGATTGCTTTTAGAGCATAAGAGCGGCATTTATCCTTATCTGCCTTTTACTAAGATACTTTACTACCGTTCTACCAAACGTCGCATGCTCAAAGACGATGGCGTAAAAATAGAGCGCATCAGTGCCGAAGACCTTAAACAACAGGCATTTGACGAGTTTTTCTCCGAAAAATACATCAAAAACGTGGCAGAATCAAAAATATGCTATAATCTCTACCTCAAAAACAAATGGCGCGATTCGGTGCTTATCAATACCCGACGCCTTGCCGTTGACACCAAACAAGAATACAAGTACAGCGATGTTAATATGATTCTTTTGCAACAGATGGCAGAGGATATGCTTGGTACCAATGCCGACGATTTTCTGCAAAAGAATTTTTATCAGCCGCTTGGAATGTACCGAACTCACTACAACCCAACACGTTACTACGACAAGAGCCAATTTGCGCCCACAGCACCCAACCTTTGGACTAACGAGATTCTTCAAGGCGACGTTCACGACCCATCGGCTGAAATCTTAGGCGGAGTGTCGGGCAATGCAGGCATTTTCTCCACTGCCAAAGACCTCGGTGTGTTGTTTCAAATGGTCTTAAACCAAGGCACTTACGGACGTACCAAATATCTTGAACCCGATGCCATTAAGCAATACACCACCAAGCAACCCAAAACTGGTCGCGCACTTGGTTTTGATATGTATCCTTCAGCCTATTGCGCCGATAGTGCTTCGGTTAAAACTTTTGGACATACCGGATTTACAGGCACTTGCGCATGGGTAGACCCCGAAAACGAGATTGTAATCGTATTTCTGAGCAACAGAGTTTACCCCGACGAAAAAAATCAGAATCTCAACAAGTACCGCATCAGGAAATTGATTAATCAGGCTGTGTACAACGGCATTGCCAACGCCGAAAAATAATCAAAAGATATATCCCACACCCCACTCGATATATTCGGCACGCATAAAATAGGTGCGCAATCCGAGGTTTGCCATAAGGTGGGGAGTGATATTATAATTGATTACCACACGGTCGTAGATAGCCGCGCCGCTGTAAATCTCGTTAAACAAGAAATAGCCAAGTTGCAACGTGGCAGCCGTGCGTCCGAAACAGAAACCGTAAGCCAAATGTGCGCCCAAAAGGCATGGACTTGCATCGCTCTCCTCAACGCCAAAGTTGCCGAGTTTTTTCAACTGCGAAGGGTCGCGGATAAAGTCGAGCCCCGCTCCTACCCTTGTGCGCGGTCCTGCCATACGGTAAACGCCTGCTGTTGTGGACAATATGGTATACTTGGGACTTTCGGGCTGATCTGCCTCGCGAAAACCCACAGCACTCACAATATATTTTTGCCATTTTTGCCAAACAATAGTTTGACGAGGTTCGCCCTCAAACTTGGGTTTCTCCCCTCCTATCCTACCCTGAACGCCTATGTGCCACTGCATTAGGTTGAGACCGAGATTTGGAAGTTTAAACGCGCCATTGCTCCAATGCACAAAATTGAATCCCGCCAAAAGCCTCTGCGGACGGTTTCGGAAAAAAGTAAACTGCGGTCCAAAACAAAAAAACGCCGAAAAGCGCGAACCCACCAAAAGGTTTTCAGGATTGCTCTCGCTATCGAAATGCTTGGTAACATACGCCGTACCTGCAAGAAAACGCAAGTCGATACCAAAAAAACGTTTTTTAGCCAAAGGAAACTCGGCGATAACCGCACCCGAAAAAGCCTGTCCAAGCACGTTGTAATGAAAGTTTTCGTAATAAAAAGCCGCACCAAGGCGAGGATGGGCAAACAGATTTTCCCATTCACGGCTGCCATCGGTTTCCACAAGATATTCGGCAGCAATACCGTTGGTAGTGCGATAATCCAACACACCCGAAAGTCCGCGATGATCGTAAACTGGTCCGTGAAGATAACGCAGTGAGAGATATTTGTTTCGAGGAAGTTTAACACCCGAAGTATCAGATGCGTAAGCCGACGGTGTAATAAATGCAGCAAAAATAGCGGCAAAAAATATCAACAAAATATAACGTTTCATTGGTTGTTTTTCAGCCCGCCTTTTCCGGGGTTCTCTAAAAGTTCAACAGCGGGATTACCTTTATAAATAATATCACCTGTCCAAAAAATCTTAGCCACAAGCGAATCGGTAGGATTTACAAACACATCGCCGGTGCTATAATTATCGATATAAGCCTTTTTTACAGATAGTTGCGAAGCGTCAATGATAGCAGAATAGCGAGGTTCGCAGCGAAAATTATCGCAATTACCCTTTACAAAATACTTGCCCGTACCAAACCAAACCTCCAACACAAACGTAGGCGAATTGGTAATAACATCGAGATTGCCTATACGGTTGGTAAAAACTATACGCCTAACATCCACCGAATCAGACGAATGTACGCGGCACGAACCTTTTATATAGATATTCAATTCAGGATAAGTGTAATGCAATTCTACCTTTGGCACACCTTCATACTTGCGCACAATGCGGTATTCGTTTTCGTTGTCGAAATCCACAGTGTTGGCACCAGCAAACGACCATTTTACCTTGTCGATCAGATTTTTGCCACAGGTAACCACCGCAAAATCGGCTGTATCCTTCACTATGGAAACATCAAACGCGTCGTTGAAATTATAGAGAGTTATCAGGCTGTCGAAACGCCAAACCTCGGTAACCTCATCGCCGATACTCTTAAAAAAATCAGGAGCGTCGGGACTATCGCATCCCACGATAGCCGCCAACCAAACCACCAATGTAAAAAAACGTATCCTCATAGTAATCAAACAAAAAATTTTGCGCAAAATTAAAAAACATTTTTTACCTTTGCTGCAATTATTTAACTTTATAAACATTTATAGTATGAAAAAATCAGTATTCTATCCTATTATGGCAGCCGCAATTATTTGTGGCTCAGCATTTTATTCATGTCAAGGCAATGGCAGCAACAGCAATGCAGGCAACGAAGACAACAAAGTGACCATGCTGACCGGCAACGCCGACAACATTGAAATATCATCTGGCAATCAGAATTCCGAAAACTCAAACAGCACAGTGTCGGTGCAATCAGTTCCCTCCAACGTGCAATCTGGTTTGGACGGCGACGTTTACCGCTACGGCAGCCACACCTACCAAGTAAAAGGCGACTTTAAAACCGACAAAATCACCACAAGCGATTTCAACGAGGTAACATTCAGCAACATTCCCTCCGACTACACCGAGTTTGAAAAAGTCTACAAAGAGTATCTCGGCAAGCATATCAACGGCACAGCCGCAATGATGGTGATGGCTATGGAGATGTACGGTCGCGACAAAGCCGTGGGCGAACGCTGCATCCGCCTCATCAACACTCCCAACAATGTTTCGTCGGTGATGAACATACTCAAAGACCGCTACGGTAACTACACAAGCGACGGATACTCACAGCGTTACATAGCCGCAGCACTTATCGACGGCGCAGTACGCACCAACGGCTACGCTCCCACCGAACCATACACAATCAAATGTCAGGGCAGCCCCAACGGCATCAAACAGATGACAATGCCCAAATACGGCACAGTATACTATATGTACGTTATCGGCGGCGGATGGGACACACACCAACGTCAGTGCGAGATAGTTATGTTTGAAGACGACGAAGCCACAGGTCTATACAAAATGAACAACTGCCCATCGTTTTACACACAATGCCAGCAAATAAAAGGCGAATGGAAGGGCTTAAAATAGCAGCCCTGATTATGAATTATGAATTATGAATTATTAATTGGCTAAACTTTAAAGAAAATTCTGAGGAGTTTAGTCAATTTTTATTTTGATTTTTGTTCTACGCGAACGAACGGTAGATACGGCAATATCAAAAATCTTAGAAATTATACTATCATTTTGATGTAAATTGTCAGCGATAATAAAAATACGGTTTTCGATAGTAAGGTCGTGAAATCCATCAAAAATATCAAGTTTTTCGGGAAAATTTTTTTCAAAATAATAAAAACAAGCGGCCAATTTATCCCTATAATCTTTAATAGATTTGCCTTCTGCAATTAAATCATAAACAATTTTACCTTCAGCAAGAATAGTATCAGTTTTGGCAATCAAATCATCGCATAGAAGTCGAAGTTTGGCTATGGCGGCGTTGTTGGTGGCAATAATACTGTCGGCATTATTGCATCGATTTGATAATTCGCCATTTTGGCGTTGAAGATAGTCAATCTGATTAGTATATTCACCTATTATGCAATGTTGTTCTTCCATTTTGGTATAAGCCTCCACGTTTTTTTTCTCCAACTCCAATTTTGTTATACGCTCTAAATGAACTAAATGCCTATACACCAGAGTAATGATAGCACTAATAAAAATCAAACATGCAATGATTATCCATAAAATGTGCATTTTATGTTCGTATGCTGTTTGTTGACGTTCAAAATCAAATTTCTTTTGAATTTCAAGGGCGTAGTTTTGTTTTTCACTATTGTAGTACTCTTTAAGAACAGCAATTGTTGTATCAGAAATATTCTTAAAACTAATGATATTTCCCAAGTCGAAATACTTTTGTGCCATATCTGATAATATATCCACCTGCAAACCATACCATGCACCAGATAATGCAGAATCACAGTACTGCCGCCAACGAAGGGTATCATTTTTAACAAAATACAAATCTGCCAAACTTCTAAATGATTCTTGTAATTTTTTATAACTCAATGCCTTATTATAATAATTCTCGGCTACAACAGGATTATCTTCAAAATAATAGTCACCTAAAAGATTGTAAATAAAAGATTTACCATTATCATCTACATAATCGGCAAGTTTTTCGCATTGTAAAATGTAATATGAGGCACTATCTTTCATTCCCAAATCACTAAACGAAATTGACAACCGTATTAAGGCATCAGCAATATCTTTTTGGCAATTGAGTTTCTGTGAATAAAAGTAATTCATTTTTGCATACTTCAACGATTCTTCAAACTCGCCTGACAAATTGTTGGCGTAAGCCAATGCAGAACAAATTTTATCTTTTAAATTTATATCTGATGTTTCTTGCGACAGATGCTCAGCCTTTTTTAAAAGGATAAACACCTCATCGGGTAGAGAATCCAAGATGGTAAAATAGCACACCTTATAATAATATGAATCCGCCAACTTTCTGCTGTCGGGATGTTTTTCGTAATATTTTATGCTATAATTAATTTGGTCAAGACGAGGTACTTCGTGCAATCTGAAATCAGTTTGCGCTCTCAATATAAAATAATAAGCTGAATCCTCTGAACTTTGAGGATTAATCTCCATCAACATTGCGTCTGCCGAATCCACTAAACTATGATAAAGCAAAGTATCTACTTCAGCAAGTCGACAAAAATCCGCTCCTTTTTGGGAGCAAGCCGCAAAAGAAAACACAATAGTCAAGTATAATATACTAAAATTTCTCATAATTACAAGGTTTTATATTCTGCAAATTTATAACATTAAGACCTGAAATCCAAATTAAATGACATTTTTTTATCAAACAAAAACTTACAAAAAGTTGCTCCCGATGGGAGCAACACTGTAAATCAACAACTTAGCTTATTAAAAATTGTTTCCAATGGGAACAAGCACTTGCATGAAGTATTTACCCCATTTATCTTTGCAGCAGAAAAATTAACAAACCAAAACGTAAAGAGATGAAAAAATTACTTTTAGCAGCCGCCCTGATAGTAGCAACTGGTACAATAACAGAAGCAACGGCACAACAGACACAACTAACAAAAAGAATGCAATGTTCGTTTCACAACGGATATAAAAACTACCACTGCCAAACAAAGAAAGGCCAACAAAGCCGACACTGTTCGGCAGATGTATCTTACGACCAATACACAAAGGTACTAACAGTAAGTCTATCGTCAGGTTCACAAGATGGCAGAATAGAAATTTGCCCATCTCACTCCGGCAAAACCACTATTATGATACGCCCCGGCGAAACCGTTAGATACACTTTAGGGAACTATGGTAGAAGTAGCTGTACAATAATAGTCTCAAGTGGTAATACTGTATTATACAGTAAAAATATAAGTAATAGATAAATTATTAATATAAAACAATTTACATATTATTATATAAATTAAATATTTAAAGATAATGAAAAAACTCACATTTTTAGCAGCATCAGCGGCAATCATGCTTGCCGCATGCTCGGAGCCGCTACAAGAAGAGGCAGAAATCAACAAAAGCAAAGAACCAACTAAGGTAGAGAAAACCATCTCGCACTGGGGCAACAAAATCGAAGACCCATACACGGTAGAAAATATGCGCCGTGCATACGATGAACTCACGAAAGGAGAAACACAATCGCTCACAAAAAAAGGATTACAAAAAGAACAGATTACAACAACCCATTTGTCTGTTAAGTTTATTCCCAAAGATGAAAATGAATGGCGCATACTCAAATTAGATACAATCTTAGATGTTGTACCTATACCTTTTGATTATGACCTTGAAGGTTTTGACGGCAACTACCGCGACCCCGAATGCCCCGCAGGGCAACCGACTTACCAATACTCTGTTGTACGTATTGGTTATCCATTGCCAAACGTAGAATACGAAATATTAGATAGTCTTTTTATGCCTTTTGAAGACGAGTATGAACAAACATCGCTCTCGAAAAAAGCCGGAATGAGACAGATATGGGACGAACTGGAAACCGAATCAATAAAACTGACTGGCAACTGGGAAGAAGAAGAAGACAATAGTCTCTCCAAGAAAAAAAGAATGGCACCTACAGGAAAAGTTGTAATGATAGATTTTAGTAACAATGGAGAAGAAAAAGGAGTACCCAATGTACGCATACACATGAATTTCAGTACACATAAATCAAATGCAATAACCAATGCTAACGGAGATTGGGAATCTCCTCATAGTTTTAAAAACAGAGTACATTCGCATATCTACTTTGAAAACGCTGATTACTACGCAAGTAATTTTAGCGGACAGACAATCGCTTGGTATCGCGGTAGAGTTAAGTTAGAAAAAAACGAGATTTTTAAAATGGACAAACGCGACGAAGCCAACTATGCTGCAACTATTATGCTTGCTGGCTACGATTACTTTAATAATAAACTCAATGCAAATACTCCAAATAAAAATCAATTCATCCGCATTGGACTTAGAAACTTTACTGACGAAGTTACGCAAAAACCTGTAAACAACACAACCGAATATGGAGCACATTACAAAGAAGGACACAAGGACAAGGTATTTGTAAAAGGTGTATATGGTAATAATATGGCTATTTATGCCACCACTATTTACGGCTTGGCTTATTCCACTTTACAAAAACATGCAAAAATAGTTCACCCAAACGAGCACAATTTACTTCAAGAAAGCTATTTAGCATGCGTAGCCTATGTTTTTGCCGAACATAAATATGGTTCAAAATATGACCCTCAAAATTTCAGAACAAATTACAGATTACAAAACTCGGGATTTTTCGTTGATATGATAGATGGTATAAATACTAATCACCGCGACTATGTAGAAGGCTACACACTTGAAAATATAGAAAGTCTGCTTAGCACGTACAGAATCAGCTCCTTTCAAGATGTCATTGAACAAATGCCCAAAATCACGTCAAACAGTACTTACAATGGGCTAACCGATTTGTCAATACACTGGCACGACTGGTCATCAGGTAGATTCAGTAAATAATGATTATCACTATGAAACATTCACTATTCATATTATTGATGTTACTGCTATCATCTGTGGCTGTTTTAGCCCAAAACACAGAGAACAAAACGCCATGGCATCCGAGTTGGGCTACTCGTGTAGGATTCAATTACTCTACTATGCCCGCTGATGCATTACATTGGGACTGGCGAGAAGGTGCAAACTTCGGAATTACAGTAGACTTGCCTCTTGGCACAGAATGGGCTGCTCGTCCAGGATTCTACTACACTATGAAAGGTTACAAATCATCGCTCAACGATAAAACCGTGTGGAAACTCAACTATTTGGAAATACCTCTCGCATTCGTCCATAAGATACGGATTTGCAACATTTTTAATGTAGAATTACAAATCGGTTCGTATTTTGCCTACGGTGTGAGTCCTATTATAAGAAATGGACACGTAAAACGTTTCGACTGGGGTCCTAATGCTGGTTTGGGATTCAACATCTGGCATATATATTTAGGAGCAACCTACGATTTCGGCGTAGTGAGTTTAATTAATCACGGTCTAAACCAGTGCTTTATGACTAACATCGGATATGTATTCTAACTAACTATATAGTAACCAACAAAACTCTCCGTTTCCCTGCCAAACAACTCGGCAGGGAAACTTTTGTAAACGACTATAACCAAATAATTATCAAAGCAATAATGGAAAAACTAACATTTTTCGCAGCAACAGCGGCAATTATGCTTGCCGCATACTTATACTTTGCAGCAAGTACCCAAACAAAAGAAGCTTAATAATCAAAGAATTCAACAATTATAAATTCTAAACGTTAAGGATATGTTGAAATACATTATACCAATGTTACTTTTTAGTATCACATTATCTGGTTGCATTTTCCCTTATGAAGACACGTCTCCAGAAAATGCGTGGAGAGGATACTGTTTCAGAAATAATAGTTCATATCCAATTATTATACTGCATATCGCTGCAAATGTATATATTTCTCCTCGTGACAGTACTTTTTTTCAATTGGGTGTGTTAAAAGATTCGTGTTTTATCGTAAGAACAAGTGATAATATTACTAACGTGATGAAATACTTATGGGATAGAGACTTCGACACTGTGAAAGTTTTCAGAGCCGACACCGTTGCGAAAATATGGCACGGTCCTGTCACAAACAATCAATCCGAATCTCACACACCATACGAAACTGGCGACTGGGAACGTATCGAAAAGAATGATACCATTATCCTTCGTTTCACTATAACCGACAAAGATTTTGAATAACCCAAAAACTATTTGATTCTAACTATTCATCAGCAAATAAATGCATTATAAATTCATTATTTCAACAATAATTGCCGTAATGATATGCAATGCGGCATCAGGTCAAAAACACACTATAAGCGGATATATCACCGACCAAAAATCGCAAGAAACCGTTATCGGCGCGGCGGTATTTGACCAAAATTCGCGTCACGGCACTATTTCAAACACTTTTGGCTTTTATTCTATCACTCTCAACGATGGCGCGGTAAAAATGCGATATTCGTATGTGGGCTATCAAACACAAGAGGCTGAGTTTAACCTTACTAAAGATACTGTTATAAATATCTCATTATCAGAAAATACCGTACTCAGCGAGGTGGTGGTAACGGGACGAAAAGAAACAGGTATAGAATCTACCAAAATGGGCAGTTTGGATATACCCGTAAAGATGATAGAGCACACTCCTACCCT
Organism: Bacteroidales bacterium; assembly: GCA_017394445.1. Taxonomy (GTDB): domain Bacteria; phylum Bacteroidota; class Bacteroidia; order Bacteroidales; family UBA3824; genus UBA3824. Next base: position 19,168 of record JAFPYT010000351.1, read on the forward strand.
TTTGGGCGAAACCGACGTTATAAAAACCATTCAACTAACCCCCGGAGTGCAGCAAGGCATTGGCGGGTCGTCGGCTTTTTATGTGCGCGGTGGCAATGGCGACGAAAACCTTGTGCTTTTAGACGGTGCGCCGGTATACAAAATAGACCATTTATTCGGCTTTTTTTCGGTTTTTACGCCCGAAGCGGTAAAAAAGGTTACATTCTACAAGTCGTCGTTTCCGGCACGGTACAACGGGCGTGTTTCGTCGATTGTGGATGTACGCACCAAAGACGGCGATATGCAGGAATTTCACGGCACTGTGGCAACGGGTATTTTGTCGTCGCGGTTAAATCTTGAAGGGCCGATTTTCAAGGGCCGCACATCGTATAATTTTTCGGCACGCACCACATATATGACTTTTCTTGCATATCCGTTTATGAAAAAATTTATGCAAGACGAGTTTTTTACATATTTTTTCTATGATGTTAATGCAAAAATCAACCACAAGTTTTCGGACCGCGACCGACTTTATGTAAGTTTCTACAAAGGCATTGATAAGTTTGAATACGGCGGCAAAACCGATGTTGAAGATTGGGGCTACAAAACCGACGATACAGGCAAAAACATTCCTATTACTTACCACAACAAGGGTCAAGACGACGTATACCTAAATTGGGGGAACACCATCAGCACAATGCGTTGGAATCATGTTTTTTCGTCGCAACTGTTTGCCAACACTACCCTTATTTACAACCATTACGATATGAACACAGGCTATCACGAGGAAACAAAACTCACCGGCGATGTTAACCGTTACCAATATTCTAAATCTAATTTTGGTTCGGAAATTACCGACTACGGCGCAATTATAGATTTTGACTATATGCCGTCGCCTCGCCATGCCATCAAATTTGGAGCAAGCTACACTTACCATAATTTTGCACCCGAAACGCTTATCACAAAGGAGATTGACAAAGATAGCGAACGTCCCGACGAAAATGTCGACACCGTAATGAGCCATGCCCACAGCCGTCCGCACTATGGCAACGAACTTTCGGTTTATGCCGAAAACGATTGGAAAATTTCTTCAAATTTTTCTTTAATGCCTTCGTGTGCAATTACGCTGTTTAACATCGACCATAAAAATTTCATAAATATTCAGCCGCGTTTTTCTATGAAGTATGATTTCTTAGAAAATTGGGCAATGAAAGCCTCGTATTCGCGGATGAGTCAATGCGTTCACTTGCTAACATCTACACCCGTATCGATGCCCACCGACCTTTGGGTGCCAATTACCCAAAAGTTAAAACCCGAAACTTCTGATTTGTTTTCTATAGGGTTTTATTACACAGGGTTAAAAATGTGGGATTTTTCGATAGAAACGTATTACAAGTATCTCAACAACGTGGTAGAATACAAAGACGGCAAATCTTACGTAGGCTTTGCCGGTTCGTGGGAAGACCTTGTGGCTCTCGGCACTGGCACATCAAAAGGTATAGAATTTATGATAGAAAAAACTTCGGGCAAAGCCACAGGTTGGATTTCGTATACATTAAGCAAATCTGACCGCGATTTTGCAGAAAATTCTGGCGTAAATTTTGGCCGCAAGTTTCCCTTTACTTACGACCGAAGACACAATGTTTCAATTGTTTACACACAACGTTTTGGCAAAAGATTTGAACTTGACGCCTCGTGGACATACTACAGCGGAGCTCATGCCACACTTGCCAAAGCCAAAGAAACTGTGCTTTACCCCGACTATTACGATGACGAAGAATGGGGAGGTAGAGGACTTATACAAACCAATGAAACCAACACCGATTATGTTGTAAACAAAAACAACTATACACTTCCGGCAGTGCACATGCTAAACATTGGCATCAGTTTTCACGAACAGAAAAAACGCTGCGAAAGAATTTGGAATTTTTCGTTTTACAACGCCTACAACCGCAAAAACGCCAACTTAGCCCGCATTAAGCACGAAGACGAAAGGCTGAGATTGCAAAAAATCACAATTCTTCCGCTTATTCCATCGTTTACATTAACCTATAAATTCTAAGAAAATGAAACGCATATTTTCAATGATTTTTTCTGCATTACTATTAATAGGCTGCAACACTTACGAAGATATAACATTAGACGAAACTGTTGGCACGCTCGGCATTAACGGATTTCTGTATTCACAATGCGACACCAACAAAGTGCTTGTTACGCTAACGGGCATAGGCAGTCCCGCGCCGGTAAAAAACGCCACGGTAGAACTCCGCGTCAACGGCAATCTCTGCGAAACCAAAACCGCATCCGATTCGCTGCAAGGCAAATACTACGGACTAAAAACAATCTTCAACCCTGGCGACCATATCCGCGTAGATGTTTACTACGGCAACCAACACGCTTACGCCGAAGATGTCTGCCCAGCCGCGCCCAAAGACCTCGATGCCGCCGTAGAATTTGAAGAAAACTACGCCTACCGCGATGCCTACGACGAGTTTGAAATTGACGACCTTTATAAAGTAACCATGAGTTTTGCCGATGCCGACGGCTCAAAAGAAAACTATTACAGAGTTTCGCTCGACAAGCATTACGGCTACGAAGGTATTGTGGAAAAAGTTGAACGCAAAACAGTTAATGTAGAATATGAAGATAATCCTGAATTTAATTATTCGTACACAAAAGATACCGTTTATTATTGTCACGGCATCAAGCATTTGCACCGCAGCGGAATAGCCGACATTGCCAACTACATCACCACTTACGAAAACAATCCCGAACTTCGCCCCGAAGAACGCATTTACGACAGCTATTTTTGGGACGATGTGTGCAATTATTTCCGCATTTTTAAAAACACGAGTTTTGCAGGTGGACGCTGCACCATGACATTTCACGAAGATGTTGACTTTGCCGACTACAACCACATCAGAGATTACGACAAAAATGGAAGGAAAGTAAGATATTGGCACGACGAAAAATATCCAACGCCGCCATCAGAATTCAAATATTCCACCGACGATGAGTTAAACGACATACCAACCTATTTTTATTACGAAACAGTTTCGGTTGAGAGCTATTCGGCACAAGGTTACGAACTGTTGCAGACCTTAAATTCTTACATATCAGGGCAATACTCGATAAGCGAACTCACTGGCAGCGTTAAAATGTATTCAAATGTTTCGGGCGGCACAGGCTACATAGCGGCAGCAAGCCGTATTACCAAGGTAGTAAAAGTAATCGATGGCTACCAGCCCGAACCGATAAAAGATTTTGAAGAACCACAAAACTAATGTGATAATTTTGCTACACCACAAAACAAAATCCATTATATTTGTAACCAAAAAAGATAATAATGGACAACATAGCCGTACTTATCCCCTGCTACAACGAGCAGAGCACAATCCGCAAGGTGGTGGAAGATTTCAAAAACGCCATTCCCTCTGCTAAAATATACGTTTACGACAACAATTCTTCCGACAACACCATTGCCGAAGCCGAAGCAGCCGGTGCAATTGTGCGCAAAGAACCACGTCAGGGCAAGGGAAATGTTCTTCGCACTATGTTTCGCGACATTGATGCCAGATGCTACATCATTACCGACGGCGACGACACATACCCTTCGTCTTACGCCGCACAAATGGCAGAGCAAGTACTTGAAAACAAAGTGGATATGGTTATCGGCGACCGCTTGTCGTCAACATATTTTACCGAAAACAAAAGG
>JAFPYT010000352.1 GCA_017394445.1 Bacteroidales bacterium
AGTAGAAACGTCATAATATGGCGTCTCTACTATATGGTATCCTTTTAATACGCATTCTCGTGCACCCCTTTTACTGCCCTGCCGCTGGGGTCGTTGAGGTTTTTGAACGAGGCGTCCCAGGCAAGGGCTTCGGCGGTGCTGCACGCTACACTTGGCACGCTCGGCACACTCATTGCCGCAGAATCGCTCGGGAAAAGTTCTGAGAAAATTGAACGGTAATAATATTCCTCCTTGTTCATGGGAGTGTTGATGGGGAAACGTTCGGCGGCGTGAGCCATATCGTCGTCGCTTACGGCTGCGGCGGTCATTGCTTTGAGACTATCAATCCAACTGTATCCTACGCCGTCGCTGAACTGTTCTTTCTGCCTCCACGCTATGCTCTCGGGCAGCATATCCGAAAACGCAAGACGTACAATGCGTTTTTCAATTTCCTTGCCGGGACACATTTTGGCTTCGGGATTCATGCGCATTGCCACATCCAAAAACTCCTTGTCTAAAAACGGCACACGACCCTCCACGCCCCACGCTGCAAGCGATTTGTTGGCTCTCAGACAGTCGTAAAGGTATAGTTTGCCAAGTTTGCGGACGGTCTCTTCGTGAAAAGCCTTTGCATCGGGAGCCTTGTGAAAATAAAGGTAGCCGCCAAAAATTTCGTCGGCACCCTCGCCGCTGAGCACCATCTTTATGCCCATTGATTTTATTACCCTTGCCAAAAGATACATTGGAGTGCTTGCACGAACAGTGGTAACGTCGTATGTTTCAATATGATAGATAACATCGCGGATAGCGTCCAAACCCTCCTGCACGGTGTAGTTTACCTCGTGGTGAACAGTGCCGAGGTGGTTGGCCATAACACGAGCCTTGGCAAGGTCGGGCGAACCCTTGATTCCCACTGCAAACGAGTGCAGACGAGGCCACCAAGCGTGTTCTTGGTCGTCGGTTTCCACGCGTTTGGCAGAGTACATATTAGCCACAGCCGAAATCACCGAACTATCTAATCCGCCCGAAAGCAACACACCGTAAGGCACATCGCTCATAAGTTGACGTTTAACAGCGGCTTTGAGCGCGTCGCCAAGGGTGTTGACATTGGTGGGGTTATCCTTAACAGCATCGTAGTTGAACCAATCGCGGTGCCACCAACGGCGCATTTTGCCCTCTTTGCTGTAATAATAGTATCCGGGGAGAAATGGCTCGTATTTTTCACAAAAACCCTCCAAAGCCTTCAATTCGCTTGCTACATAAACAGTTCCGTCGTAATCGTAACCTATATAAAGAGGAATAATGCCGATATGGTCGCGGGCAATGAGGAAAGTGTCGTTCTCCTCGTCGTAGAGGCAAAAAGCAAAAATTCCGTTGAGATCTTCGATAAAATTGATACCCTTTTCGCGGTAGAGGGCGAGAATCACCTCGCAGTCGCTACCGGTTTGAAACTCGTATTTGCCTTTGAGACGTTCGCGAATCTGTTGATGGTTGTAAATTTCGCCGTTGACAGCCAGCGCCACCTTTTTGTCTTTGGTGTAAAGGGGCTGCCCACCCGAAAGCGGGTCAACGATAGCGAGTCTTTCGTGAGCCAGCACACAACGTTTGCTACTATATACTCCGCTCCAATCTGGTCCGCGGTGTCTAATTTTCGACGACATCAGCAACGCCTTTTCGCGCATTTTGGCCGACATTCCGTCGCATATATTCAGTATTGCTACAAATCCGCACATAATGTTTTGGTTTTAAATTTTTATACCGCAAAGTTATGGCTGAGCCCCAATGTATGCAATACCGATTGTTCTTAATCGGATGAAAGTTTTTTTACGAGATACCTTTACGAAGAGTAAGAGAAATTGGTATGGCAAGTAAGGGATTTGCGCATGGGGAAGGGGGAGGAGAAAAGCCTTTTTTTGTCCAAATAAGCGTTTTGTGTGTTATTTAATTTGGTAGATAAAAATAAATTGGTATTTTTGCAGAACCTCATAGGGGAAGCAATTCCCTTTGGAGGTGGGGATGTCTTGCAGCAATGCAAGTCGTACCAACCCTCTCCGCAAGGAGAGGCTTTTTTATTCCATATTATTTCAATGAAGATAATAACTATTCCTTGTGGGGATAAAAATAATTTGTATCTTTGCAGTGTTGGGACAAAAAAGACCGCGATTGTATCAAGGTCCTCTTCTGACAAAGGCATTGGTTTATTCTGATGCCTTTCTCTTTTTATGAATTGCAATCGCCGGAAGAATCGTATTGTCCTTCGGGATCGTGCTGCGGCGTCGATGAGTAAGGATATTGGCGGCTTCGGTCGCCATTTTATTTATATGTCTCTTGTGTAGAACTTATGACGGATTAATTAGTTGTAAATTAAGTTCTTCAATCTTTCTAAATCCTTTGTCGGCGGATATTAAAGGAACATTACATTCTATTGCTGTGGCAGCAACAATGGCATCGGGCAGTTTTGTGCCGTAAGTTCGGCGAATTAAGATAGCCCGTTCCTTAATGTTGTCGGTTAATTGAAACTCCTTACACCACATCATCATCTCTTTTATCATTTTAACCTCATTATCTGATATGCGTCTAAACGATAGCAATTCCATTTCGGTAATTACTGATATGCCGAGATTTTTAGACACGTATGGATGGATACACGGATTATTAACCGTAATATAGAGCATGGTGTTAGTGTCGGCAATGTAATCAATTCCATTCATTTCGCATCTCTTTTTGTATTTCTAATGGGTCTTTGTCAAGTTTTAGGCAACCGAGAAAATCTTTTAGCCCGGTAGATTTGCGTATGGGTTCGCTTTGCTTATTTTCCATAGAATATCGGTACATCAGATAGTTGATGTACTGCGAAATATCATAAAGATATTTTTCCGGTGCAGATTTAACTTGTTGCGTAACAGTATCGTAACTAATTTGCATGTCCATAGTTTTGTTTTTTTCTTTTTGGCAAATATAGTAATTTTTTTTGGAATGTTACCCAAATGCTTAATTATTTTTCTCCCGTCATCAAATTTACCTCACATTTTTTTACTCATTTGAAAAATCTTAACTATCATTAATTAAACTATTTATCTAAAACAAACACCCCATATACATTGAGGAAATGTGTCTTTTTTTTGCACATTTCCTCACCATATACGGGTGTTTTTGGGTAGGAGGAACGAGATTTACTTACAAATCATCGTTCCTTTGTGTTCTGCTTCAAAAAAGCCCTCCACATCGTTTGAATTGCCGATAATCACCTTGTTGACACCTTTATTTATAGTGTTGAAAGCGTTTTCAAGTTTGGGAATCATACCGTCGGAAAAAATGCCCTGCGCAGAGAGTTTGGGGTAATTTTCGGAGTTGAGAAGCGGAATTACGCTGTTGTCGTCGTTAGCATCCATAAGCACCCCTTTTTTCTCAAAACAGAAAAAGAGGTTGGTCTTCACCTTTTGAGCAAGACCTGCCGCGAGAGTAGACGCCACAGTGTCGGCATTGATGTTGAGCAACTGGGCGTTCTTGTCGGCTGCGATGGTGGCAATTACGGGGGTGTAACCGTTGCTTACAAGGTCGATGAGCAGTTGAGCATTAACGCCTTCGGGAGTAATATCGCCAGCAAAACCGTAGTCGATATCCTTTACAGGACGTTTTACAGCGTCTAACAGTACACCGTCAACGCCCGAAATGCCCACCGAGCAGCGGTTGAGCGAATTGAGTTTTGCGGTGATGGTTTTGTTAATAAGTCCCGAGTAAACCATAGTTACCACGCGGAGGGTGTCGGCGTCGGTAATGCGTCGGCCATTCACCATTTTGGGTTCGATGCCCATACTTGTAAGCACTTGATTGGCAACCTTTCCGCCGCCGTGCACAAGCACAATGTTCTTTTTGATTTTGGCAAGACGTGCGAGAAATTCGTTGCGTGCGTTTTCGTCGTCGATAACCTTGCCGCCTATTTTTACGATGTTGATTTCTTCCATTTTTGATAAATTTTGGGGCAAAATTAGCAAAAAAAGGCAACTATTCCCCCCTGTTTCTTAAATAAAGTTTAAGTTTTTGTTCTTATCCGTTGTAATCCAAAAATTATTTCTACTTTTATAACTCGAAATTTATGGGGATTTTTTAGGAATCCCGTTGAGTAGGTTTGAATTATTATTTGGAAAATGAAAGTCTTTAAAAATCACGGCACTATTGGCATTCTCACCGGCGGCGGCGACGTTCCGGGTCTAAATCCTGCCATTCGCCGTATCGTGGGCAGCGCTATTGCCCAAAACTACAAAGTACTTGGTATCAAACGCGGATGGGCGGGTCTCGTGGAAATGGTTAGAAGCCGCAACGTAGACAACCGCGACTGTTTTGAAGAGTTTTCGCAGAGTGTGCTCAACGCCACAAGTATGCACGTGGAGACATTTCTGCACTCTTCGCGCACCAAACCATCGGAACTCAAAGCCGACGATGTGCCCGAACATCTAAAAGACCTTTATAACGAGCCTACCAACGACCTCACCCCCGAGGTTATCAAAAATATCGAATATCTCGGTATCGACTGCCTTGTGGTAATTGGCGGCGATGACACTTTAAAATATGCCTTACGCCTTCACAACGAGGGAGTTAAGATTGTGGGTATACCCAAAACAATGGATGGCGACGTGCCCGGCACCGACTACTGTCTCGGATTCAGCACCTGCATCACCCGCACCATCGACCTTATCAACACTCTGAGCGTGTCGGCAGGTAGCCACGAGAGATTTTTGGTGATAGAAGTTTTTGGACGTTACGCCGGATTTACAGCAATGCTTCCTGCCGTGGTGGGAGTGGCAAACCGCTGTGTGATACCCGAATACAAATTCAGCGTAAATCAATTGGCAGAACTCCTTGTGGAAGACCGCGCCAAAAGTTCCGACCATTTTTCTACTGTGGTGGTTTCCGAAGGTGCCAAGTTCAACGGATTTGAGCCTCAGCCCGACGCCACTGGACATCTCACACACGGCTGCGGCGAGGAACTTGCTTACCGTCTGCGCAAAGCCTCGGCAAAATACAACGGCGGCAAACGCATCGACACCATTTTCCAAAACCTCGGATACCTTGTGCGCACAGGATGTCCCGACTTTTCTGACTCTATCGTGCCCATCGGCTTTGCCAACGTGGCTATGGAGTCGATTCTCAACAAGAATTTCGGTGTAATGACAGCCCTGCGCAGCGGAAAATACACCACCTCGCCGCTCGAAGTGGTGGCATCGGAAACCAAGGTTGTTGATGTGGAAAAATTCTACGACACCGAACTCCTCTGCCCCAAGAAGGCTGAGTTTAGCGGACGTCAGATGATGTGGATGACAAGTTTATAGAACAATAATTTTTTCAATAATGAATATAGAACAAAATCTACAAGAAATTGTAATTAAGGCAGTTGCCGATATTTATAACAAAGAAGCCGCACCCGCGATGGTGCAGGTTCAAAAAACAAAAAAAGAGTTTGAGGGCGACCTTACTGTGGTGGTTTTTCCGCTGTTGAAACTTTCGGGAAAGAAACCCGAGGACACCGCCAACGAATTAGGCGAATACTTGGTAAAAAATTGGGACCACGCCCGCAAATTTAATGTGGTAAAAGGCTTTTTGAATATCTCTCTTAAACAAGATACTATCACAAAACTTTTGCTTCATATCAATTCGGTAGAAGATTTCGGAGTAACGCCCATCACCGACAAATCTCCTAAAATTTTATTAGAATTTTCTTCGCCCAACACCAACAAACCACTCCACCTTGGACACCTTAGAAATAACTTCCTTGGTGATTCCATCTCGCGCATTCTCAAAGCCGGTGGCAACAATGTGGTAAAGGTAAACCTTGTAAACGACCGAGGCATACATATTTGCAAATCGATGCTTGCTTGGCAGAAATGGGGCAACGGCGAAACTCCCGAATCGTCGGGTATGAAGGGCGACCACCTTATAGGAAAATATTACGTGCTTTTTGACCAACATTACAAAGACGAAATCAAACAACTTATGGCTGAGGGTCTTACCGAAGACGATGCCAAACAAAAAGCACCTTCTATTATAGAGGCTCACCAAATGCTTCAAAAGTGGGAAGCCGGCGACCCCGACACCGTGGCTCTTTGGAAAAAAATGAACCAATGGGTATACGACGGTTTTGACGTAACGTACAAACTTATGGGCATTTCGTTCGACAAAATTTACCACGAATCGGAGACCTATCTCGAAGGCAAACAGTACGTTGTGGACGCTCTCAACAAGGGCATTTGCCAAAAAGACGAAACTGGCGCTACATATATCGACCTCACCGCCGACGGCCTCGACAAAAAAATCCTTCTCCGTAGCGACGGCACCACAGTGTATATGACCCAAGACCTTGGCACAGCCGCACTCCGCTATCGTCAGTACCATTTCGACCAACATATCTATGTGGTTGGCAACGAGCAGGATTACCATTTCAAAGTGCTCAAACTCGTTCTCAAAAAGATGGGATTTGCGTGGAGCGATGCCATCAAACATTTCTCTTATGGTATGGTAGAATTGCCCAACGGCAAGATGAAAAGTCGCGAAGGCACAGTTGTTGACGCCGACGACCTTATTGCCGAGATGACCGAAACCGCTCGCAAAACCTCTGAGGAACTTGGCAAACTTAACGAAATGACCCCTGAGCAGCAAGACGTTACAGTCTCCACAATTGCAATGGCTGCTCTCAAATACTTTATATTAAAGGTAGACCCCAAAAAGACCATACTTTTCAACCCTGCCGAAAGTATCGACTTCAACGGCAATACAGGTCCGTTTGTGCTCTACACCTACGCACGTATCCGCTCAATTTTCCGCAAGTTAGAAGAAAAATCTGTTGCCCGCGTAACTCTAAATCCCGATTACGAAGGATTCAATGCCGCCGAAGCCGAATTGGTAAAACGCATTGCCGATTTCCCCAACGTAGTGGCCGAGGCTTGCAACCTTTGTTCGCCCGCACAGATTGCCAACTACGTGTACGAACTCAGCAAACAGTACAACCAGTTCTACCACGATTGCAAGATAGTTTCCGAAGAAAACGCCCAAGCCCGCGAATTCCGCATCATCCTCAGCGACAATACTGGAAAAGTTATTGCAAAATGCTTGAATATGTTGGGAATTAACGTTTTGGAGCGGATGTAACCATCGCAATCAAAATAGAATAATATTTAGAAAGTGTCGAATCCGCCCGTGATGTCATCACAACGGGCGATTTTGTACCTGATAGGCAACCTGCAATTTCGCTTCCGCCGAGTTTGGTGGCAGATTTGTAAAACGCATTGCCCGCCTCGATATTCGGGAACAGCAGACAGTCGGCATCGCCCTTGATAGGTCCGTTAATGCCTTTAATATTAGCGGTTTCGGGGTCGATGGCAATATCAATGCTCATAGGTCCGTCGGCAATGCAGGCTAATTGTCCGCGGTCCGACATTTTTGAGATTATAGCCGCATCCACACCAGCATCAATAGCCGGCGAAATCAACTCGGTGGCAGCAATAATCGAAATCTTGGGTTTGGCAATGCCCAAAACATTAGCCATAGATTCTAATGCGTTGAGTATCACCAATTTTTGTTTCAAGTCGGGATTAGGAATAATAGCCGAATCGCCAAAAATCACAAGTTTTTGCAAACGGCTGTTTTGCAACACGGTAACGTGCGTTATCTGTGGCGAATTAGATAGAAGACCATTGTGACGGTTTAGAATTGCTTTGAGATATTTCTCGGAACTAATAAGTCCCTTCATAAGCATATCGGCATTACCCGTAGAGACGATTTTAACAGCCTCCACCACAGCGGTTTCGTCGTTGGCAATATCTAATATATCGTAATCAGTAAAATCGTGAGCGAATTGCTCAACGGCAGATTTAATTTTACTTTGGTTACCTACAAAAATAGGTTTTACAAGTCCCTCTTTTTGAGCCATTTGCACAGCCAAAATGGTGTGCGCATCGTATGGACACGCCACCGAAAGTTTGTAAACGGGTTTTTGCTTTGCCAACGGCAGAAGTTGTTTTAAATTGGTTATCATCTTCAATAATATTTCTCTGTAAAGATACAAAATTTTTTTATCGTGTGGTCAAATTGGAGGCAAAAAGCTCAAAAAAAATGCAATTCTATTCTATTTCAAAAGATTGACGTTATTTTTTGAAAAAAAACATAATGAATAACGTATAATTGTATACTTTTTGTTTATCTTTGGTGAGAAATTAAAACAAATTTATTAACTTATAAAATTTTATCATTATGTTGAATTGGATTATTTGGATTATTTTAGGAATCCTTGCTGGCTTTGTAGCAGGCAAATTGTTTAGCGGCCATGGTCATGGTCTGATTGTCAACCTAATACTTGGTGTAGCAGGAAGTATTTTGGGTGGATGGCTATTTAGCCTTTTAGGCGGTAGTGTAACCGATGCATTCAGTTTGAAAGCATTCCTCGTGGCAGTTGGCGGCGCAGTTGTTATACTGTTTATTTTCAAGCTATTACGAGGTAAATAATCTATTAGTTTTACAGTATTTTCAACGGGCATCATTAGTCGGTGCCCGCTTTTTTGAGGCAATGTTATATAAATAATTATAGAGAAATGAGATTGAAGCAGAATTTATTGATTTTGGCCATCCTGTTGTTTGCAACGCAAGCATCTATGGCTCAGTACAGAATTTACGGAGGTTGCAAGCCTAAGCGCTCTTATATGCGCGTAGACTCAACCGTTTTAAACCGTGGTATTTACGCAGTAAAATTTACCGACAAAAATAATTCGCCGTATTCGATAAGCAATCCGCAGCAGTTTCTCTCGCAGCGGGCTTTAGATCGCCGGGCAAAGTACAATATCGCTATTACAGAGCAGGATCTTCCAATAAATCAATCATATATAGATTCGCTCGCCAATATGGGCTTTTTGATTCAAGGCAAGTCTAAATGGCTCAACTGTGTTTGGATCGAGTGCCCTAAAGAGAAGTTAGACGAACTGAAAAACATTTCGTTTGTTGATTTGGATTACGATTTCCGTCAGCGGAACTCAAAACCTGCTTACAAAGCACCTAAGTTTAAACGGCCAAAAGTATCGAAAGATGTACTTGATAACTCGTTGAAACTTGACTACGGAAAAGCAGAAGACCAAATCAAAATGCTCAATGTTCAGGCATTACACAATCTTGGTTTTACAGGCAAAGGAGTAGTGGTAGCGGTGTTAGATGCAGGTTTTACCAAAGCCGACAAGATGCCGGTGTTTGAACCTATGTTTCAAGAAAACAGGATTTTAGGTGTTGCCGATTTGGTAGACAACGATGATTATGCTTTTGATCAAGGAACACACGGAATGAACGTGCTCTCTTGTATTGCTGCCAATCAACCAGGCAAAATGATTGGAACTGCTCCTGGCGTATCGGCTTAC
>JAFPYT010000353.1 GCA_017394445.1 Bacteroidales bacterium
ATGGGAATAGGCACATCAAAAGCACAGGTGAAAGTGAAGTTCGGACCCAAGGCCGCGTTCACACTAAATACAATGAATTATTCTGAAAAGACTCCCGAAGGCAGCAAGGAAAAGAAAATGGATTACAGTTGGACACCCGGATTCAGCGCCGGTATGTTCCTCGATGTGCGTTTCAATCCGACAATAACACTGGGAGCCGAGCTTTTTGCCGCCAAACAGGGCGCCCATGGCATGGTGAAAGTGGAACTGCCCACCACCAGCGGCGAGTACGAAGGCGACATCACAACCTATTACCTGCAACTCCCGATACTGTTCAAAGTTTCGCCATTTACGGGATTCAACATCGAATTAGGCCCACAGTTCGGTTATTTCTTGTACGGCGAAAGGGATTATGTTTACTCCGACAATCTTAAAGACTGGGGTTTCACTACCGAAATTGACAGCTGGATAAGCCGCCGCGGCAAATTCACCCAGATAGAAGACGACGGCCAGGAACTGCTTACCAATTACCAATTCTACAAACGTTGGGATTTGGCAGCCACAGCAGGCCTGAGCTACCGTATTGATATGGACTTGCACAACACCTCGCGCTCCATAGGCCTGATTTTCGGCGCACGCTATACCTACGGACTTTTCAATACCCTCAACACCCTCAAACTGAGCAAAAAAGGAGAGTGGACACAGGAAGAAGTCGACTCCAAAAACAGCTCCATTTCCGTTTATGCCGCTATCAGGTTTTAGCAAGATTATAATTGATAGTTTTATAGTTGGACGGTTGCATTTTTGTTGCGGCCGTCTTTTTTTTGCTTAATTTTTTGATGCGGTGGTGTGCTGTGGTCGGCCTTGTGATTTTGCTTTCAAATTATGAGCCCGCAATACGAAAGACGGCGGAAATGATGCATCTCTTCGGTGCGTGATTAGACCAGAGCGGAAAAAATAAAGATGATTTGATTTGAAAAATTTTTTTTATAATATATTGATATTTAGAAATGTGTGCGTGTTTCAACAAAAAAATGTTAATTATTTTGAAACAAAAAAGCCTCCCGTTACGAATAAAAGATGTATTTTTGCAAAACACAAATTAAAAAAAACAAAAATTTTTATAGGGGACGCCGAAAACCTTACAGAGTAGGCAACATTAAAAACATATAAAAAATGAAAAAAGTAATTCTGACTTTAGTTGCAGTAGCAACAATGGGTATTGCCAACGCCCAACTGTTTGTTGGTGGAAATCTCGGTTTCAGCAAAACCGGCGGTTCAAATGAATATACCGAAGACGGTGCAACCGCTACAACTCAATTCCCCAAAACAACTGAATGGACCATCGCTCCTAAGATTGGTTTCCAGATGAATAAATTGTCATTTGGTGCTATCATAGAGCTTGATGGCGAAAAAACAGTTACAGAAGGCAAGTATGTAAAAGACGACAAATTTACTGAAAAATATTTCGGTTGGGGTGTTTGCCCGTTTGTTCGTTACAACGCTTTTGAATTTGGAAACTTCGCCCTTTTCTGCGAACTCCAGATACCCATTATCAGTGGACAATACAAGACAAAATATGAAAACGGTAGCAACCCCGTTGTAGAAGCTGACGGAGCTAAAGTCTTTGGATTTGCAATTCAAGCTGTTCCTGGTTTGAACTACAAACTTAGCGAACACCTCAACTTCGACCTCTATGTAAACCTTTTAAAACTCGGTTGGAGTATGGAAAAACAAACCGTAGAAACCACAGATCCTACAACAAAGGATGTTGATAAATATACCGGTTTCCAAGTTGGCGTTTACTCCCTGCCTGACGTTATCACACTTGGATTCAACTACAATTTCTAAGTTGATATAACATCAGATAAAAAAGCGGAAGCCTTGCTTCCGCTTTTTTTTTCTTGTGGCGTACCGTTGGCACGCTGTTTTCCACACGGCAGAGCAGTGTATTGTCAGCGTCGCACCTTCGGCGCTTGCCCCCACACAGCAGAGCTGTTCTTTGTCAGCGTCGTACCTTCGGCACTCGCCCCCACACAGCAGAGCTGTGAGGGGTTAATAGAATGGCGTGCCGTTGGCACGCATATGGGACAAACACTGCTGAAAACACGCCACAACAAATCACATAATAAAAGACAGCGTTACACGTTATAAAGATATGAGTTACACAACATCATATTATCATATAGTGTTTCGCACATATCGTAGCGAACATACAATCTGCGAGGAATACGAACGGGAACTGTATGCCTATATCTATGGCATCGCAAAAAAACTTAATTGTCAAACATACCGTATCGGCGGAATGCCCGACCATATACATATCTTCGTATCGTTGCCGTCCACTATGTCGTTGTCAGCCTTTGTTCAGCGGGTAAAGTCGGAGACAAGCAAATGGTTGAAGGTCAATCCATACTTTCCACATTTCCGCGGGTGGACTCATGAGTATGCGGGCTTCAGCTACAGCCTGCGCGACAAGGATATGATTGTGGGGTATATAATGCGTCAGAAAGAGCATCACAAAAAGGTTGAATTTCCGACGGAGTATCGCTCGTTTATCGAAGCGAATGGTGGTCAGATTGACGAGGATTTTTTTTTGCGTGATGAGTAGAGCGTGCCAACGGCACGCCATCCTACTAACCCCGCACCAAGCCGACAGGCGCGGTGTGGGGCAGCAGAAGTGAAACGATGCGGAGAAAGACACCC
>JAFPYT010000354.1 GCA_017394445.1 Bacteroidales bacterium
TCACCGCCTTAGTAGTTACCGCCGCAAGTTTCCGCGCCGCCAACGAAAATCCTGTTAAGACATTGAAAACAGAGTGATAAAGGTAAATAATTAGCAAAGAGCCAATTTACCAATGCCTTTTAAATCAAGAGCAACTTGCACACCAAGAGCCTTAAAAATACGCATCATAGTTGACAAAGTAATACTTTCTCCGTTTTCAAACTTTGAAATTCGGGAACGTTGTACACCTATTTTTTCACCAAGTTGCTCTTGGGTCAAGTTGTTGGCCAACCGTGCTTGCTTAATGGCCTCGCCCACTTGGTAGGCACGGATTTCTTCGGCCACTTCTTGATCAAACTTGTCGCGTTTGGGTGTTCCAACGGGTCCAAGGTCTCTGTCAAGTAATTCGTTATGTGTATATAGTTTCATAATATTATGTTTTTAGTTTTCTGATTCATAGTATAGTTTTCTAAGGGCTTCTGCACGAGCAATTTCTTTGGAAGGAACTTTCCAAGTTTTCTTCACAAATCCGTGTGTGGCCACCACCAATCTTTTTGACTCCTTATCCCAAAAGGCTATCAATCTGTATTGCAAACCGTTATAGAGAGTTCTAAATTCCCAAAGATCATCCGAACCATCAAGTTTTTTAAATAAATCATTATCCTTGATACCTCCTGCCACTTTTGAGATGTTGTAGTAAATTTTGTTACGGGGCTGTTCTGGCAAATTCTTTAAAAACTCGCTTGCCTCCTCCAAATATACTACATCAAAACCTGTTTGCTGTTCCATCTCACTATTATTAATAACGCCTCAAAAATAATAATAACTATCAAAATAAACAAAATTTTTCCCTATATTTGCCCAAACAAAAGATACTGAAATGACATCACGCAACTCATTCAGCGGACAGTTGGGCTTTATACTTACGGCGGCAGGCAGCGCAGTGGGATTGGGCAACATTTGGCGTTTTCCATATCTCGCTGCCAAAGACGGCGGAGGTCTGTTTCTGCTCGTATACCTGATTTTGGCTGCCACATTCGGTTTTACACTCCTCACCACCGAAATTGCCATCGGACGCAACACCCAAAAAAGTGCGCTATTTGCATACGGCGATTTAAACACAAAATTTAAGCATTTAGGTACAGTAGCGTGCCTTATTCCGTTTATACTCCTCTCCTACTACTGTGTGGTGGGCGGATGGGTAATGAAATATGCCGTAGAGTTTGTTACAGGCGGTGGCGCAGATGCTGCCCAAGATGGATTTTTTGGCGGATTTATCTCCGCTCAATACGAACCATTGGTGTATACGTTTGTGTTTTTGGGCATTACGGCGGCAATCGTTAGCCGAGGGGTCAACAAAGGTATCGAAAGGTTTTCTAAAACAGTGATGCCGTTGCTCTTTTTGATGATAATCGGCATAGCAATATATTCGCTCACGCTCAGCCACACCGACAGCGACGGCACCACACGCACAGGATTAGACGGCTTAAAGGTGTTTGTTATCCCCGACTTTTCCAACCTGACTATGGAGAAACTCTTAGAGACATTTCTCGACGCTATGGGGCAGTTGTTTTTCAGTCTCAGCCTTGCTGCGGGAATGATGGTGTCGTATGGGTCGTATGTTAAAAAAAGCGACAACCTTGTGCAGAGTATCAACCGCATAGAGTTTTTCGATACATTAGCGGCGTTTTTGGCTGGCTTTATGGTAATTCCGGCGGTATATGTGTTTGCCGGTGCGCAAGGGTTAGAGTCGTCGGGACCGGGGCTGATGTTTATCAATGTGCCAAAGGTGTTTGCAGCACTCGGCACGGCGGGAAACATTATCGGCGCGATGTTTTTTGTAATGGTGCTTTTTGCTGCGCTCACAAGTTCGGTGGGAATGATGGAAGGCTTTGTGTCGGGCATTTTAGAAAAATATCCCGTTTCGCGACGTCGCTGCTCGTGGTTGTCGTTTTTGGCGTTAATAGGCTTTGCCACAGTGGTTTGCCTTGGCTACAACGTTTTCTATTTTGAAATCAACCTGCCCAACGGCGTAAAGGCTCAGGTGCTCGACCTTATGGACTATGTTAGCAACAACGTGATGATGCCACTCTTAGAAATTGGCACTTGTATACTTATAGGCTGGATTGCCACGCCCGACACTGTGGTAAACGAACTTACCCTAAACGGCGAAAAATTTATGCGACGGAAACTCTATATAATTATGATTAAGTACGTTGTGCCGTTTTTGCTTTTTGTACTTTTGTTGAAATCCACCGGAATAATGTAACGCTATGATATTCTTTTTGATAATATTAATATTGATAATAGCAATAATGGGTATTGCGGCGTACGAGTCATTCACAGGCAAAAATGGCTCGTCCGCTGAATCTAAAACCACGCCGCCACCCAAAGAAACCACCTATCACATCGAAAACAAAGACGTGGGGCTGCACAATTCTGCAAATGATTTTATCAATCAACCTAAAATTCCCGAACCCGAGGAATCTAAGCCAAAACGCAAACCCTTCCGTCCCACATTGGGCGAAAGACTTGAATTTTGGATCGATGGAGCAGGTTACGATACATCAAATGAATCAGGAATACCCACAAATTGCGGCACAAGTTGCTCACACTGATGATTTCACCGTTCGCCAACATTGAGGGTCGCGTGCATAAAAATTTCGGTCATAACCGTATGCCACAGCGGGACAACCTCTGCAAAACCGCAGCAGCACACAATCCTTGCATTTTTCTAACTTTTCATAATGGCGGTATTTATCCATTTCGCTACTCTTATAAGCATCGTAAATACCCGTTTTCACATTGCCAACCACGCTATCAAACCGTCGGCAAGCCATAATGTTGCCATCGGCTGTGATAGTTAGATGGTCTTGGGCGCAATGACATCCATCGTAAATGCCGTACGGGTCGGATTTTTGGGGAATCTTCCAAAGTTTATTCTCGTAAAGATAAAGCGTCCAAAGATGGTCTTTGAGGTTAAAAATGGTGTTGCTATTGCTATGCTCCTCAAACTTGTGCCAACAGGCATCCAAAAACTTACGATATTCTTGCGGCGGAATATGCCAAGCACTCTTTATACCTACGGTAGGGCAATATCGTGCAAACGCATACACATCTACCTGATTTCCAACCACAACATCTATCAACTGTGGAATATCATTCATATTTTTAGCACTCACAGTAGACATTACCACGCACTTGATACCAGCCTCGCGGATAATAGGAATGGCATTAATCGTAGCCTTAAACGAACCCGGCCTGCGCAATTTGTCGTGAGTGGGAGCAAGACCATCGAGCGAAAGTTGAAACTTTTGACAGCCAAGCGAACTCAGCATCTGGCACACCTCTTTATTAAGGTGATAAGGATTGCCCATAATGGAGAAAGGAATTTTAAGGTCGTGCACCAACTCCAAAAAATCCCAAAACCTTGCATGTAGCATCGGGTCGCCGCCCGTAATATAAATATAAGGCTCGCGATGAAGAACCCTACAATGCTCTACAATACCATCGAGCGTAGACAAAAGGTTATCCCAAGGAGTTTCCACAGGTTTAACATTCTTTCGCGCATAGATATAGCAATGCTTGCATCTAAGGTCGCAATTGTCGGTAATATGCCATTGAACAGCAAAATAAGAAGACATAGCATTAATACTTAATCATTTACCAAAAAGTTTGGCGTGACTGCCAACCCTTACCAATTTTATGGTATCACCTTCAATTTCATACCATATAATCAATAAATTAGGTTTAATGTGAGCCTCCAAATGGTTTTTATAATTACTTATAAGTTTGTGGGTTAGATAAGGAGAATAAGGTAAAGTTCCATCCTTTGCCAAAATCAAAATGGCATTATCCACACTCTTCTGATCCGAAACAGTAAGAGACTTATAATCTTTTTTAAACTGAGTAGAATACTTAATAGCAGTCATATCAAGACTTTAACTGTTTAAGTAAATCATCAACGTCGGCTGCCGAAAACCCACCGCCATTATCTAATTCCTCTATTGCGGCAATAGTGGTTTCGTTAGGCACGGCGTCATCGCGAAGAATATCAAATACTCCCGATTCTTCTATCAAATTAACAATAGCCCGAGCCATCTTATCTTTTCCATTATAACTCAGAGTAATAACCTCCATATTGTCGGGAGCAACATCCCTTCCGGAATATTTTTTGCGATTTTTGGGCTTAGCCAAAGTAACAGGATTTAACATAAGTGCCAATTTTATAGTTACACATATCGAAAACTATCTGACAAAAATACACAATTAATTATAAAAATCAAAATCAGACAAAAAAAAGGAGATAAGAAACGTGCATCCTATCTCCTTTCTATATTGCGAAAAATCAACATTAATACTATGCCCACGGGTCGTCGGCTGCGGGAACTCTGATGTCCGAAAGGTTTTGATAATCATTCAAAAACCATTGACCTGTCGACGGTTTTTTGCGGAACTTAATGGGGCGTACTGTGTCGGCACCGGCGCTTTTGAGGTAAAGCGTTGCCCAATTTGGGTCGGGATACGAGTAAGGATTGTCGCTGATGGTGATGGTGAGAGGCATTGTGGGAGTGTAGCCATTCTCAACCGTTGCGCCGGCAAAAAACGATTTCACTTTGTAAGTTTTGCCTGTAAGACGCTCTTTGATAAACGATTTGCCATAGTTGCTCAGCGGATCGGGACCGCGCAATGCGTCGATCAATTGGTATGCGCCCTCGGGGTCGGATTCCCAACGGAGAAGCACGAGCATTGCCAAAGCCGCTGTTTTAAAAGGAGTATCGAGCGAATATTCGCTCAACGATTGCAATTCTGCCACGCTCTGTGGCACTTTGTCGAATGTAAAAGTTTCTTGTTTGTTCATAATATTGGTTGATGTTATTATTAAACATAAAAAAATCTTCTCAAAGATAAGAGTTTTTTTGATATAGAGTGCAAAAACCGCCCAAAAAGTGAAAAAAAATCGCCACTTTGCCCTATATTTGTAAATGCAAAAACTCAAAACTGCACTCTATGAAATACTTTATAATCATTTGTTCGGTCATAATAGTGTTTATGATATGGGTTCTCATCCCCCGCAAAAAAAAGGAAGATGACTCCGAAGAAGATTTTCACACAGTAGAAGAAGACTCTCGCGTGCCGCACACCCACAATGATTCTTTATCCAAATTTGTAAAAAAAATCAAAGACAAAGCAGATCAAAAAAAAGAATCCCAATCAGACAAAACCAAAAAAAACGACGACTACACTCCCTACCAACCACCATGCGGTACCTGCGCCCCAAGTTGTGGGGCGTAATGCTATAAGCCACTGTCGGCACAATGGCAAAAGAAAATCTTGCATTTGTCAAACAATTGAAAATACCAAACACATTATAATACAAAAAGAAAATGCAATAATTAGTATTGCTAATTCAAATAAATCTTTTATATTTGCAATAAAAAAAGAAAACCAATGGAAATAAATAATTTTGATCGATGGTCAATTCCATATAAAGGAGCAAAGACGTGGGCTTATATGGTCTTCAACAAATACGAGACGGAATTAAAACGTTTAGATATGTCATTTCAAGCATGTAAAGATTATACTTTTAAAAGCCTAACCTTTAAAGATAAAGCTCAACTCAACGACATTGCAAGTTTATATTTAAAAACTGGTGGTGATAATTCTATCACAATACAAATGTGGCGAAATACATTCGGTAAAATGTTTCTGAAATGGCATCAACTAAACAAACTTATGGCTCTATCTGCCTATTTTGAAACGTATATTGCGTCCATAATTCATCTAATTATAGAATCAAATCCAAGCATTATTTTGGGAATTAGTAAAAAAATAGATGGTATACAATTATGCAAAGCCGGCGAAACTATTCCAGTTGATTTTACAAAAGACACTATTGAGAATTGTACCAAAGGTGCATGGTCTAAGCGTATCGCTTCAATTAAAAAACTCTTACTCATCAAAAAAGACCATTATCTATCGATATTATTAGACAAAAGTGTGAAAGAGTTAGAGTGTATCAGAAAGATGAGAAACAAAGTAGGACATGCGTTCGGTCGAGATATTGACGATTCACGGAAGTGGTATGAAACAGAAACACCAAAAATTAATTCCCTGAAAGAAAAACGCTATTTAAAATGGCAGAAACTAATAAAAGCAATCACCAGAGAACTTGATCAATATGTTATGGAAAATCATATCGGCAGTTTTCAAGAACTCTTCTTCTATCACAACCATTTAAACGAATTTGATAAGACGAAAGACATATCACAAAAGGCTATCTTTCTTAAAGAAAAACTATATGAAGAAAAAAAACTAACATACAACAAACAGTTTTGCAAAGGCTTAATCGACTATTATGACAATTTAACATAAATTAACACAAAAAATATATCCTTTCATTAATAAAAGACGTATCTTTGTAAAAGAATATATGCATTGTAGTTTAACATTAATTAAAATATCCTGTTAATGTTTTTTCCGCTGAAAGCGGTGGAAATATTAACAGCGGAGAATCGGGTGAGGGTCCCGACGATGCACTTTTTTATTTATTTCACCCATACATATATTTAATTTCACATAGATAACTAATTCCTAATAGGGAATTCTCTACGTTTATATTAAATTAACAATAATAATTTACAGTATTAGAGATAATGACGATAACAAATAATACACTTTGTAAGTGTAAATTAAATGATTGGAACATAATAAAAGAAAGAGAGATGTTGCGCCCATATACTATGGACGAAATAAACGCAATGATTGATAATGCCGAACGAGAATCAGCCGCCGGCGAATACAGAACAAATGAAGAAGTATTCAAAGGGCTTCTTTCAGAATATGAGTTAAATTTACGCAACTATGAACAAGAAAGTTGTTTGGCTTAATATGAGAAGAGAACCAAGCACCCTTGCCAATCAAGTAAAATAATCCACCCTTTACACATTTTTGACAAAAATTTTTACACTCTTGTAAAAAAAATTTACACCTTTACAACGACTTAAATTTTATAACTAATTAATATACAGCATAATACCAAGTTTGGCACGGCGCGTGCCATATTCTAAGTACAAACAACATAATTAATAACTTATAAAATTTAAATGCCATGAAAACTTTAACATTCGCAATCGCACTCGCAACAACAGTATTTGCAAACGCTTCGGCCAACGCCGTTAACCCCTACCCCACCGACGCTTTTGAGGGTATCGCAGAACAATCTCTCCAACTCGAATCTTGGATGTTTGCAGCAGAGGAAATCGCCACAGAGCAAAGCCTCAAATTAGAATCTTGGATGTTTGCCACCGAAAACATCGCCGAAGATTCGTTGGAAGTAGAGCCCTGGATGCTCGAAGCCGAAGACTCCACCGCCGAGCAAGAAATCGCTATCGAAGATTGGATGTTCACCTCCAACACCAACGAAGAGCCCGCTCTCGAACTCGAATCTTGGATGTTTTAACCAGTAACGCACTTACAATATGTTACTTAACCTTGCGTATCAAAGTAAGTCCGTCGCGAATAGGAATCAAAACATTTTCAACCCGCGAATCGTTTTGCACCATATCATTAAGGCTGATAACGCCTTGGGTATAAGGATCTTTGGAATTAGAATCGATGGTTACCTTATCGTACCACAGAGTATTGTCTACGATAATGTAGCCGCCGGTTTTAATCTTAGGTAAAACGGTTTGATAATAAGCAGGATACTGACGTTTGTCGCCATCAATAAAAGCAAGGTCGAAAGTATAAGGAAGATCGCCCACAAGTTTTTCAGCATCGCCTATATGCAGTTCAATACGGTCGGAAACACCCGCCCGCTCAAAAAAATCCAGAATATTATCCTCGTATTCGTCGCGTACCTCAAAAGTATGCAATTTTCCTCCCTCTTGCAAACCCTTTGCAAGGCAGTACGCCGAATATCCCGTAAAAGTTCCAATCTCCAAAATATATTTAGGAGCAACCATAATACTAAGAAATTCAAGCAGTTTACCCTGCACCGGTCCCGACAATTGTCGAGGCATAGTGGTAGTAAGATTGGTTTTTCTCCTCAGGTTCATCAACACCTCATCTTCGGGAGTGGTATGGAGTTCAATGTAGTCTTCGAGATTCATAACTATATTTTTTCACCAATTTTAAAACAAAAAAGGCTTACATTTCTGTAAGCCTTGTAGTCCCTACCGGAATCGAACCGGTGTTACAAGAATGAAAATCTTGCGTCCTAACCGCTAGACGAAAGGACCATCAATTGGTCGTATCCTTTCGGTTTCGACGGTGCAAAAGTAGAGCGAATTTTTCAACTGACCAAATTATTTTGAGATTTTTTTTCGCTTTTTTTTGAAAATAATTCAAACCGCACCTTATTATAAATATATTCAGGCATTTAGAAACAAAGCAACTTTTTATTCTTACGCACCTCTATTATTATAATCACTCACAATTGTCAAAATTCCCTATGTGTTAAAAAATGTTAAACACCTAAAAATTTCTCCAAAATAATTTGGAATTTAAATTTTCATCCCATACTTTTGCACTGTACTATTAAGGTACTACACTATAACAGCACAACAAATAAATTTAGTTTTTAACTTCTTAAAATTCAGTATTTATGAAAAAGATTATTTCAATTATCGCATTGCTCATCGTAGCAACAACAGGAATCACTAAGGCGCAGGATGCCGCTTTGGTGGCAGAGGTAAAAAAATGCATCGAATTGCAGAATACACGCGAAGCAATGGCAGAAGCAATGGCTTTGCAGTTTAAACCTATGGTTGAACACGGTCAACTCGCAATCGACAATATGGACGCTATGTCGCACGAAATTGCCGACGCTTTGATGACCAAACTCAACGACAAACTCATTGAGTTTTATTGCGAAAATTACACAATTGAAGAAATCAAAGAACTCAATGCCTTTTACGCTACTCCCTTAGGTCAGAAAAATATCAAACTTGCACCGAAAGCAAGTTATTTGGGCACTCAAATAACCCAAGACCCTGCTTTCGCTATCACATTGCAAACCATTATGGCAAAGTATATTAAACAATAACCAATTATCTATCATCAGGCATTTGCACCCCGTTGCAAATGTCTGATGATTAAAATCTAACTATTATGATCGAGGTTAAAAATATATCGTATAGTTATCCAATTTCGTTTTGGAGGAAAAAACAGAGTCCAAGGGTGTTCAACAAATTCTTCCTCACTCTCGAAGAGGGCAAAATCTACGGTCTCCTCGGCAAAAATGGTGTGGGAAAATCTACTTTGCTCTACCTCTTGGCGGGATTGAATTGGGGTAACAAAGGTTCTATATATGTGGACGGCGAAGACATCGAAAAACGCGAACCATCAACACTTGGCAAGATTTTTCTCGTAACAGAAGAGTTTGAACTGCCAAATATGTCGCTTCAAAAGTATGTAAAACTCAACCGTCCGTTCTACCCCGATTTTAGCGACGAGATTTTAGAAAAATGTCTCAACGACTTTGAAATCAAGGACATCGACAATCTTTCCGCACTATCAATGGGTACAAAAAAGAAGGTGTATATGAGTTTTGCCCTCGCTACCAACACAAAGTACCTCTTTTTGGACGAACCCACCAACGGCCTCGACCTCGAATCCAAAAGCCTTTTCCGCAAGGTAATAGCGCAGAATATGTCCGACAACCGCACCATTGTGATTTCTACACATCAGGTGCACGACGTGGAGCAACTTATCGACCACATTCTCATTCTCGGCAACGACGATGGCACCGACAACAAGTTGCTGATAAACAAATCAGTAGCCGAACTCTCTGATGAATACGTGTTTGAACTCCGCGACCCAGACGAAATGGGCAATGTAATCTACTCCGAAAACTCTCTGCAAGGCACTTCCGTAATTGCCCGCCGCA
>JAFPYT010000355.1 GCA_017394445.1 Bacteroidales bacterium
ACAATTTCCGCCTCGCGTGCGTGCTGCTTAGCGTTGAGCACTTGGTGATTGAGTTTTTCCATGGTGAGCATTTTGCTCAAAAGCTCTGATACTTCTACCGATGTTGTGCCCACAAGCACAGGTCTGCCAAGTTCGTGAAGGCGTTTTATTTCTTGAATTACAGCTTTGTATTTTTCGCGTTTGGTTTTATAAACGAGGTCTTCTTCGTCGATACGTTTTGTAGGCACGTTGGTAGGAATTGTTACTACGTCTAATTTATAGATGTCCCAAAACTCGCCTGCTTCTGTTTCGGCAGTACCAGTCATACCTGCGAGTTTTTTGTACATACGGAAATAGTTTTGCAATGTAATAGTTGCAAAAGTTTGAGTAGCAGCTTCTACCTTTACGTTTTCTTTGGCTTCGATGGCTTGGTGCAATCCGTCGCTATAACGGCGACCCTCCATAATACGTCCTGTTTGTTCGTCAACAATTTTTACTTTGTTGTCGATAACTACGTATTGGTCGTCGCGTTCAAACATTGTGTAGGCTTTTACCAATTGGTTGATGGTGTGTACGCGTTCTGATTTTACTGCGTAATCGGTCATCAAAGCCTCTTTTTTAGCTATTTTTTCATCTTCAGTAAGATCAGAATGTTCTATTTCGGCAATTTGACTTCCTACATCGGGGAGCACAAAGAATTGTGGGTCGGCGGCATTTTTTGAAATCAAGTCGATACCTTTTTCGGTGAGGTCTACCGAGTTGAGTTTTTCTTCAATTACAAAGTAAAGGTCGTTGGTGATTTCGGGCATGCGCTTGTTGTTTTCGGCAATGTAGATGCCCTCGGTATTTTGCAACAGCACTTTGTTGCCCTCTTCGCTGAGGAATTTAATGAGAGCGTTGTTTTTGGGAAGACCTTTCCACGCTTTTAAAAGTGCGATTCCACCTTTTTCTTTGTCGCCGTTTTTGATATAGTTTTTGGCGTCGATTAGCAAGCGTGTTACAAGTTCTTTCTGGTGCTGATAAAGTTCTACTACTTTGGGTTTGAGTTCCATAAATAGTTTCATATCATCGCCAGCCTTAGGAACAGGACCACTAATAATTAAAGGTGTGCGGGCATCGTCGATAAGCACCGAGTCAACCTCGTCGACGATCGCAAAAATATGTTTGCGCTGAACAAGTTCGTTTGGCGTGATTGCCATATTGTCGCGCAAGTAGTCGAAACCAAATTCGTTGTTGGTACCAAAAGTGATGTCGCAAGCGTAAGCGTTGCGGCGTTGTGGTGTATTAGGCTGGTGTTTGTCGATACAGTCAACTGTTAAACCGTGGAATTGATAGAGCATACCCATCCATTCTGAGTCGCGTTTTGCAAGGTAATCGTTGACAGTAACCACGTGTACGCCTCTGCCTGTAAGAGCATTTAAGAAAACCGGCAATGTAGCCACAAGAGTTTTACCTTCGCCGGTGGCCATTTCTGCAATTTTGCCTTGGTGAAGCACTATACCGCCAATCAACTGCACATCGTAGTGCACCATATCCCATTTAAGGAGGTTACCGCCGGCGTACCATTGGTTGTGGTAGATGGCTTTGTCGCCTTCGATAACAACGGCTTCGTTAACAGCGGCAAGGTCGCGGTCCATATCGGTAGCCGTAACTTCAACGGTTTCGTTTTCTTTAAAACGTCGAGCTGTATCTTTGATAATGGCAAAAGCCTGAGGCAATATTTGGTCTAATTGCTCTTTGATAATTTCGTCAATTTGTTTTTCGCAAGCATCAATTTCGTCGTAGAGTTGCTCCTGACGTTTAACGCTTAGTGGTTCGGGGCTCTCTAATTCTTTGCGGTACGATTCTAATTTTTGGTTAACCGGCTCAACAGCCTTAGCAATTTGGTAGCGCAATTGACGTGTGCGCTCACGGAGATGGTCGTTGTCGAGATATTGTAACGACGCATATTCCTGTTTAATCTGCTCCAATATCGGGAGAATCTTCTTAATATCTTTACTTGATTTGTCTCCGAAAAGTTTTTTTAAGAGGCCTGTAAGTATACCCATTTTATGTTAAAAGTTTATGTTTCGCTTAGTTATAAAAATTAAATACGCCTTTAGGCAAATTAATCAGTGGCAAAGGTAAGTTTATTTTTGGAATATTTTGTTATTATTTGCGAAAAAAGATTAAAAATTTGTATATTTGTGTTTTTAAAAGGCGAGATATTTGCACCATTATTATATTAGGTGTATTCTTTAACAAGTTACTAATAGATAAAAAATGAAATACAGGTCGGTACATACAGGCGTTATGGCCATTACTCTTTCAGGCATAGTATTGCTTGCGGTTATACTTGTGGGTTATTATCAGTATCAAAAACTAAATAACGACAAGCTATATGCAAAGGAGCTTGAGCAGCGCGACATCCTTATTGAGAGAATCATTGCGTCGAAAGAAGACGTCAACCGCAAAGTTATAATGGAAAACTCCGCTTGGGACGAACTCAAATCGTATATTAGCGAACCCGACGAGGATTGGATCGAGGAAGAAATCGGCTATATGCTCGAATCCTACCATGCGGCGTTGCTGCAAGTGATTGACCTGAAAGGAAGAGTGCATTACGAACGCCGCGACCCTTTTTTTGAGTTTACTCAGTTTCAGCAGTTCAAAGAGAGCGAGCTTGCCAATGCTTTTAAGGATACTTGCTTTAACGAGTTTTTCTTTATCGACGACGAAGACAACCTTTTTCAATATTATTGCGCGGGCATTGTAAGCAGTGGCGACATACTTACGCGTCAGGAAAAAGAGGTGGGCTACCTTGTAATGGCTGTTGAGATTAACGACTCGGTATTAGTAGATTATAGTCAGTCGCTTGGTAGTATCCGAGTGGGCAAGGTGGTTGAAAAAACCGCTGTTGAAGACCTTCAAACGCAGAATATCCGTAAAAATCAAAATCTTGTTATTACATCAAAACCTCTTAATAATATCTATGGCAACCCAGTGTCGTTTATGTATTTTGTATCCGACAATGAGGTAAAAAAGCTTTTCGACAATTTTGTGCCGGTGTTTGTTGGTGTTTCGGGGTTGTGTGTGTTTTTGTTTTTGTTGATTTTGCTATATGTTAAAATCCGAGTTACAGGCCCGTTGAAAAAAATCGGCATAGCGTTTCAAGACAAGGATTCCGAAATTGTGAAGCCGATGATGAAGAATCCCACCGAGTTTGGTATCTTGAGCAACCAGATAGACACTTTTTTTACTCAGCAAAACGAGCTTAAAACTCTCAACAAACTTTTAGAGCAGCAGCACAACGAAGTTCAGAAAAAAAACGAGGAGCTCCAACGCCAAAAAGAAGAAATCGCCATTCAGGTAGAAAACGTAAATGTGCTCAATATGCAGCTGTCGGACAGGAACAAGGAGATGGAGAAGAAAAACACCAAAATCCTTGTCCAGAAATCGCAGATCGAAGAGCAGGCAGCCGCGCTCCAGCTGCACAAAACACAGCTCGAGCAATTGTACCATCAGGTGATGACAAGCAACAAGCAGCTTTCTAACGCCAACAAGCTTTTGATCGAAAGTCTCGACTACGCCACTTCGCTCAAAAACACGCTCACCATTTCGGCTATGCCCACTAAATCGGTGTTTTCTGATTTCTTTTCGCTTTCGCTTGCCAAAAAACAAGTTAGCGGCGACTTTTATTTTGTAAAGCATACCGAAAACTATATTCTTGTGGCAGTTGGCG
>JAFPYT010000356.1 GCA_017394445.1 Bacteroidales bacterium
GCTGCAGAACCATACCTCGACGAACGTAAATCTCCTACCGATAAAGAAGGTGCTGCAAAAGTTACCAAAGGTTTGGCATGGTCTATCGCAGGCAAATGTTATCTTTTCTTGAAAGATTATGAAAAATGCAAAACGGCATTAAAAAAGGTTATTGACTCTAAAAAGTATGAATTGGTGCCTGGTGATCGTTTTGCAGACAACTTCCACGTAGAAGGCGACCTTAACGAAGAAAAGATTTTTGAGGCTAACTTCCACCAAAACCCGAATGTCGGTGACTGGGGTGGCAATATCCAGCGTTCTACTTGGATGCAGGTAAACCTATGGAACTGGCGTACCGACCACATGAAAGCAGCTCCTAATGCCTCTTATGTTACTGTTGATGGTTGGGGCGGTTGTGGTGTTCCAATGGCTTTTGCCAAAGAGTTTATCGACAATGATGGACTTGACTCTTATCGCTTGAAAGCATCTATTGTTTCGGTAGAAGATGCATTCTTTGGAAAATTAATAGATTACGACTACGACACCGGGAAAAAAGATGCTAAAAACAAACCAATAACAGCTAAAGTTAGCACTCTTTCTGAAAGTGAGTTAAATACTTCTAACTTTATTGGTATTAATAACACTTCGGATGGATTGTATGGACAATCGTTGTATCTGCCTCTCAAACCTCTTGCCAAATCAACTGATTTATTCAACCCTGGCAACAATAAGAGAAATAACAATTATGTTGTAATGCGTTACGCAGAGGTTCTCCTTATGTATGCAGAAGCTTGTGTTATGACCAACAAAGCTGACGAAGCTAAAACATACGTCAATATGATTCAGACTCGCGCTGGTTCTAACACCATCAGCGACAAAGTCGATTTAGACGTAATCAAGAAAGAGAAAAAACTCGAATTGTGGCTTGAAGGCAATCGTTGGCCTGATATGGTTCGCTGGGGTGATTTTGCTTTGGCACAAAAAGCAGGTACCGAAGTTACCAAAGTATTCGACAAAGTGTACCGCAAAGTTGAATCAGGCGATCAAATTGCAGAAGAACACGATCGTTTCTACTCTATTTATGCACCCGAAGCTAAGGGTCGTGCTACAGGTTTCCAAAGTGGCAAACATGAATATTTCCCCATTCCTCAGAGTGTTCTATCGTTAAATCCTGACTTACAACAAAACCCTGGTTGGTAGTAAAAAGATTTAATATTGCTTAATTTATAAGAGAGGCTGCATTATTACAGCCTCTCTTTTTATTATTATTGCGTTTGAGTTTTTTTGCAAATTTCTGTGGTAACTTTAAATAATAGGTTGATTTTTTATTAATTTTGCAAAAGAAATTATATTCGCAAATGTTGCAACGTTTTAGTGATTTTATAATCAATCATAATCTTGCCTCTCAAAACGACAAGATTCTCCTCGCCATCAGTGGAGGAGCCGATTCTGTTTGTATGCTCGATTTGTTTGTAAAGGCGGGATTCAAGGTGGCTATTGCTCATGTTAATTTTCATCTTAGAGGTGAGGATAGCAATCGCGACGAGGCGTTTGTTAGGCAGTTGGCTAATAAATATGGTGTGGATATCTTTGTAAAAAGTTTTGACACAAAAGGTTATGCTGCCGATAACCATATCTCTATCGAGATGGCGGCAAGAGATTTGCGTTATGCCGAATTTGAAAGGCTCATGGATAATCATGGTTTTAATTCTACCGCCGTGGCGCACCATATCGACGATGCTGTGGAAACTTTTATGCTAAATCTTTTGCGCGGAACAGGCATCGCTGGTCTTACGGGTATGCACGAAAAAAATGGAAGAATAATCCGTCCGATGCTCTGTTTTACAAGGCAAGAAATCGAAGATTATATCAAAAATCATGATTTAGAATACGTTACCGACGTTACCAATTTTGAAACCGAGTTTTCGCGCAATAAAATACGCAACTGCGTTGTTCCTTACTTTGAACAAATTAACCCCTCGTTTCGCAATAGTTTTGCCGACACCTTTAAATATATGCGTCAGGTAAAGGATATCTATTTTGAAGAGATAGAGCGGCAAAAAAACAATATGGTTGTAAACGATAACGGATGTATTAGGATAGATATTGATAAATTACTGCAATATCCTCATCAACAAGCATTTATGTTTGAGATTTTGCATCCGTACGGTTTTAACAAACAGCAGCTGAAACAGATTGAGGAATCGCTTACTGGCGAAAGCGGAAAAATCTTTACAAGCAACACACACCAGTTATTAAAGGATAGAAAATATCTTATAATCAATTATTTAGGCAAAAATAAAGACACTTCTCCCCTATTGATTACCAAAGATATAATTGGCAAAGGCGATTTGGTTTGGGGAGATTATAAATTTAAGATAGATATTATCGAAAACACACCCGATGTTAATCTCAAATGTGGAAGCAAAACGGCGTTTTTTGACCTTGATAAACTGCGTTTTCCGCTCGAAATTAGACATTGGCAAAAAGGTGATACAATTGTGCCGTTTGGTCGCAAACAGCACAAAAAACTCAGCGACATCTTTATCGACAACAAACTATCTGTGATACAAAAAGAACGCATTGCAATAATCAGTTCGGGCGGCGATATTATCTGGGCTGTGGGAGTCCGCGCTGCCGATACTTGCAAAGTTACCTCATCAACTACGCATATATTACGCATTACCAATATGTTATAATTTTTTTTGATAAAAAGAATGCAAAAACCATCGTGGTTAACCAAAAAAGTTGTATCTTTGAGCCAAAAAAATTTTTAGATTATGAAAAAGATATTATACATCTTCAGCCTTATAATGATAGGCGCAGGTTTGTTGAGCTGGATATTCGGTCATGGCTTTATAGGATTCATAGCAGCAGGCTGTGGCGTATTGCTTGCCCTGCTTACTTTTGTAGGAGGCAAATTAATCGACGCATCCAATCAGGCTACATTCGACAACGGCGAGGCATCGCTCGAAAGTAAAATCAACAATCAGATTTCGGAAGCTCGCCGCAATAAGTTTAAAGCCGAAAGCGAAATCCGCCGCCTTACATCGTGGAGCAACGACGCAATTTTTTCGGCGTATTCGGCTGCAGCACAAAAAGAAGGCATTCTGATAGAAAGAGAAAAACTATACGAAAACTACGACAAAATTCACGAGCAGCTTGGCACCAAGATAGAATTTGCAGCCGAAGACAAATGCGACAACATTGTTAAGGGTTACCGCGACAAAATCAACGGCTACAAAGAGCGTATCGAGGTGTTTGACAAAAAACAAGACGAATACCTCAAGCTCAAAGACAAAATCAAAGCCGTTAAGCAAAAAGAAAAGCTGATGAAAAAGCTCGAGGGACACGACAGCCACATGGAGCAAGCCGACGAACACGAGCTAAACTCAATAGCAGCAGGCGAATACGACCTTTCGCAATTGACCATGGGTTCGCTCGAACAAGAGGTGCTCGAACGCGAAGAGTATTACAAACAATTAGAAGAATCAAAATTTATCGACAGATTGTAAAACATATTTATAATATAATTTTTTAAAATGAGAAAACTTATAGTAGCTGGCAACTGGAAAATGAATACATCAGTTGCCGAAGGAGTTGAACTCGCAAAAAAAGTAAGCGAGTATGCCGCAGGTAAGAACCTTCCCGCCAACAAACAAGTTGTAATCGCTCCCCCGTTTACACACCTTGCACCCGTTGCACAGGTAATCAACGCCGACAAAGTGATACTTGCAGCTCAAGACTGCGCTGCCACCACTAATGGCGCTTACACCGGCGAAGTTTCGGCTTCGATGCTCAAAGGTATTGGCGTTAAAGCTGTTATCCTCGGACACTCAGAGCGTCGTCAGTATTTCAAAGAAAATTCTGAAATTCTTCTCAAGAAAATCAAACTCGCTCTTGCCGAAGGTCTCGACATCATCTTCTGCATCGGAGAAACCAAAGAACAGCGCGAAGCTGGTGCTAACCTTTACAACAACGTTATCAAGGCTCAGCTCGTTGACACTGTTTTCACACTCACACCCGAAGAGTTTAAGAAAGTAATCATCGCTTACGAACCCGTTTGGGCAATTGGTACTGGTCTTACAGCTACTCCCGAACAGGCTCAAGAGATTCACGCCATGATTCGCAAGGCTATTGCCGACAACTTTGGTCAGGCTATCGCCGACGACACCACAATCCTCTACGGCGGAAGCTGCAAACCTTCTAACGCTGCCGAAATCTTTGCTAAAAAAGACGTTGACGGTGGTTTGATCGGTGGTGCTGCTCTCAAAGCCGACGATTTCGCAAAACTTATCGACGCAAGATAGTACACTATCTTTATAATTTTTTGCGGACGGATGCGTTTTTTTATAGGGACGTTCCGTCCGCTTTGATTTTTAAACAGATATCAACGTTTTGTTTTATCGCAACATAAAAATAATCTACTATGAAAAAACGGTTTCTACTTTCTAAATTTTTGCTGACAATTTTGCTTTCTACCATTTCGCTTGCACTTTCGGCTCAACAAAAAAGCTTTGCCGACGACGAAAATTTTGTGGGCGACCTCAATAGCTTTATGGGGGTAAAAACATCGCTCAACAAAGAATTAAAAACTGATGTAAAAGCATTTACCGACAAAATTGAAACCAATGCTATCACCGGCGAAACCAGATCTCAAATGATTGAGATTATGAACTTGTATCTTGCCAAAAGGTGCACCCCATCGCCACACATGTATAATCTTATAAAAACTTTCAACGCTTTTTGCGACAAAAACAAAACTCAGCAGTTTACCGTTTGGTACAACTACATCAAAGAATTTATGAGTGGCCGAGTATCAATGACCAAAATAAACGATATTACAGTTTTTGTTTACAACCTACTGATACACAACAGTATCGAATTTCTTGGTTCGAAAGCTTGGATACTCAGCACCGACAACTATCAGCTATCAATACGCAGCAACAACGACGGAGAAAAAGAACTTTGGGTAAAAAGCTCAAATATAGACCTCAGATGCAAAATGCGCGACGACAGTTCGCTTGTAATTTATAACACCACTGGCGAATACAACTTTGCTGAAAAAAAATGGTTTGGAAACGGCGGCAAGGTAGACTGGCAACGTGCAGGCATTTCGCCCGATTCGATGTATGCCGAACTCAACAAATACGTGATAGAAACCAAAAGAATGGATTTTACTGCCGATAGTGTAGAATTTCACAATCCGTTTTTTTTCAGAAACCCTATCAAGGGCGAATATACCGACAAAGTGGTAACAGGCAGTTCTGGCGCTAAGGCAAGGTTTCCTCAGTTTGAATCTTACAACCACTATTTATCAATTCCCAACCTTATTCATAATATTGATTATCAGGGTGGTTACGCTCAGCACGGAAGCGTTTTTTCGGGCGTTGGCGACACCGCTGTTAATGCCCAACTTACTTTTAAATACGATGGCAAAAAGTTAATTACCGCAAAATCAACGGCTTTTGTATACAATATCGACCGTATTGAATCTAACAAATCTAAAATTACTATCAATTTTGGCAACGATTCAATAACGCACATAGGTTTGCGCCTTAGATACCGCGCTCGCGATTCGCTGCTAACTCTTTTGAAACTCAACACAGGCTCTGAAGTGGCTAAATACATTGATACTTACCACTTTTTAAAATTCGACGTTAACGAACTTCAATGGCATCTTGGCGATACGGCTTTTTATTTTGTAACTAACCGTTCGGCATCTTCTGATAAAGCGCAGTTTCAATCATACGATTATTTCGACGAAATAGAATTTAAAAACCTTCAAGGCATGGACCGCGTACACCCGGTTTTAGCTCTTCACAATTTTATTTACGCCAAACAAACTTTTGAAATAACGCCTTACGACTACAACCAATATTTACGCGAAACTTACGGCATTTTTATCTCCGACGAAAAAGTTTCTGAAATTCTCCGTAAATTTTCGTACGATGGGTTGGTTCAATACGACCCCGAATCGCAAACGGGACATATCGACCAAAAGATTTTTGATGTAATTGGTTGCAGCACAAAGGCTAAGGATTACGATTGTATTGATATTTATTCTAAAGTAGCTCGCCGTGGCGACGTTAATGCTGTGTTTAATATCAAAGATTACAACCTTTCGATTTTTAATGTTTCGCCGTTTAGGTTAAGCAAAAGTTCAAATGTGATGGTAACACCCGACTCTGCTATCGTAATTGGCGACAGCTTGAATATCAGGTTTAACGGCAAAATCAGCGCAGGACTAACCGACTTTTATGGCAAAAAATTCGACTTTTCGTACGACAAGTTTACTGTATCAATTCCCGATGCCGACTCTATGGCGCTATTGGCTTACAACGAAGTGGATGGCAAACTTAGAGTAGATTCGGTGCGAAGCGTGTTTGAGCATATCAAGGGTGTTTTGGAAATCGACTCGTCGTTTAACAAATCGGGCAAAGATAAATTTGAACACATGCCCAAACTTATTACAAACGATACTTCTTACGTGTATTACGACAAAATTACCAACGGAAAATACGACCGCGAAAAATTTCACATGACAGTGTTTCCGTTTGAGCTCGACAGTATGAACTACATATCGCTCAACGCCGTGCAAGCCAAGGGTTCGTTTGAATCAGGAATTTTCCCCGACCTTGACGTAACGCTCACCGTGCAGCCCGATATGTCGCTTGGATTTGTGATGCCCACGCCCGACGATGGTATGGAGCTGTTTTCTGGCAAAGGTACGTATCACAACACCGTAACCCTCAACGGCAAAGGTCTCGGCGGCGATGGCGAAATCCAATACCTTACCGCTGTGGCTCGTGCCGAAAAATTCTTTTTCTATCCCGACTCTGTTACGGGTAATGTCAATTACCTTGATGTAAAGGCTGTTACCAAAGATCAAGTGGGTACTATTCCCGATGTTAAAAGTGATATTCCCGACCTTCATGCCGACACCGCGCTTGTATTTTGGAAACCTGCCGAAGACCGTTTTTCTGCCACCACTAAAGACACCGCGTTTTCGCTTTACAACGGCGCTGCCAAATACAACGGCACTATCGACATCACTCCCTACAAAATGGGCGGCGAAGGCTTGCTACTATATGCTGGCACGGGATTATTCTCAAAAAAATTCGACATACACAACAAAACATTCCGAGCCGACACTGCCACGTTCTGCTATTACGACCCGCAGCAACCCGGCGATTCTACAGGACACCTGTTCGCCTACAACTACAACGCCGATTTCAACGTAGACTCCACCGCTCAATGGGCACGATTTATTGCCGCCGACGATAGCGCAAAGGTGTTTTTCCCGCAACACAAATACAAACAAAAAACCCGTTTCTACTATTGGAGCATCAACAAAGATATGCTTCAATTTGGTTTAGACCTTCCCGAATACGACCAAAATATGATTGCCAAAACCGAAGAAGAATTTGAAAAAATCCGATACGTAAACGCCAAAGACGACCCATTGCTTGGCGGTGTAACGCTCGTGAGCGACAAAGATACTCTCACTTATTCGGCATTTGGTTCGTCGTACTCGCCACAAGAGGGTATAATCAGCGTGCACGAACCGGGTGTAATCAACGTAGTGGACGCAAAAATCGACCCCTCAGGCTTGATTTCGGTGTATAAGGGCGGTTCGATTGGCAAATTCGACAACGCTCTCGTTACCTGCAACCAAGATTCGCTAATGCACAAAATTGTTAACACATCGGTACGTATCCGCGACAAGTATTACTTTAAAGCCGTTGGCGGACAATACGAATACAACAATCCAAAACAGGGTATCAACTACATCAAACTCGATTCGATGGAGGTGCGCAGAGTAAAACAAGACACCGCACAAACAGCCGAAAGAGTCCGCTGCACATTTGGCATAGGCACAGTGGCTGAATCAGAGCAATTTATGCTTAGTCCGCAATATATGTTTTCGGGCAAATACTCGTTTATGGGTAATATTCCGGGCATAAAATTCAACGGATATGCCTACATACGCCAAGAATGCGACAGTGCTATAATGCCGTTCCGTTTTGAAGGTAACATCAACCCCGACAGCATTGTGTTCCCGATTTCCGACCGCGTGGTAGA